>DAIQRO010000295.1:0-3244 GCA_036786155.1 Bacteroidota bacterium | reverse complement strand
AAATGACAGGTTGAGAGAACCGCTTGCGGGAAGCGTGTCAATCCTCGCCGTGAACTTGATCTTGTCTGTGTAGCTCTTTACTCCGGGGACTATAGCCCTGAATGTTGCATTCTGCCCGTTGTTTACACTGATGGTTGAAGTGCTGACCTTCATTGCAAAGTCGGGGAAGTATGCTACATAACTTCCGAATGTGTTGTTCCTGAAATCTGTCCATGCCACCATGGATGTTACTGAATTGGAGATGAGTGAATTGTAGTCGCCGAGATAAGCAGGGGTTCCGCCGCCGCCGCAAGTTGTGCAGTTGATCCTGAACTTCTTGTTGGAGATCATTTTATTCTGCACGAAGCTTTGTCCGCCGTTGGTTGAGTAAGTTGCGTAAATTAGCGCGCTGTCACTCGTCGGACAATCCCTTGTATCCATCCACTGCACGTAAAGCTTCCCAGTTTCCTTGTCGCACCATGTGGCGGGATGCCATTGGTTGTTGGCCTCACTGTTGGCATCATCATTCACTCTAACCTCTGATGACCAGCTTGTTCCGTGGTCTGTCGAATATCTGCACCAGATGTCCGGCTTGTTGCCGTCTCCGGGAGGATTGTTTGAGGAATATATCAGGTAAAGTCTTCCTCTGTTCGGTCCGTAGCTGTTGTCTGCCGTGATGAATGGATACGGGCGTGTTCTCATGTTCTGCACCGAGTTTCTTCCGCCCACGTTTGTACCTACGAAGTTCGCAAAGTTTTGGGCTGACATGAAATCAAATGTCTGTCCGCCGTTGGTTGACCTGTAAAAAGAGTATGTTGCGGAGAAGGAGCTTCCGGTGCTTGTCACCACGTAAACGCATCCTCCCTGAACGTTATTTCCGTTAAGCACATTCGGGCCTACGCAGACCATCATTCCGGGAAGAGTGTTTGAAGCTCCGAAAGTGTTTGTAAAGCTCGCGCCGTTGTCAATACTTCTCACAAAATTTCCGGGAGTCATTACGCCGTAAACGTAATTTGCATACGGGCCGCCGGTCTGATCCGCTGCTATCCAGTTCTTGTCATTTCCGATATTTGCCGATACGGGCGTAAGCCATGTCTGCCCGTTGTTTGTAGATCTTACATTCCACGTGCCCGTGATCGGGCTCTTCATATTGTCGTAATACAGGTTGCCAAGACTGTCGTAAGCTGTGACCGGATCGCCTGCCGCATTCGGAAACACAGGATTGTTCCTCAGCCAGTCAATTCCGTTCAGAGTGTAGTAAGTTGCATTCGTGTTGTATGCAAGGAAATATTGCGTGGGCTGTCTTGGGTTTTCTGAAATATGGCATTCTGCAAAATCAACTCCGATCTCGAAGTTGTCGTAGCCGTCATTGTCTGTGATAACTGCAACGGGATGCGGCTGTGTGTAGAGCACATTGTCCCAGTATTGCCTCGGCGGCTGGTCAAGCAGAGGATCATCATCCTGCGCGGCAATTCTTGCAATGCTTACTGCAACAATTGCGACTGTAAGAATGTAGGTTAACAGCTTTGCTTTCATCGGTTGTTCCTTTCTGAGTATTGGGGTTTTTTTAATGAAATTAATTTCGGCTAAGTTACGAATACGAATCTTTTCTAACAATGTTCAATCTACCTGAGCAGTACCATCTTTTTCGTTGCCGAGTGCCTTCCGCCTATTTCTACAGAATAAAAATACACTCCTGAAGAAAGCGAACCTGCCTGAAACTCAAACTCACCGGAGTAGCCGTCTTGAATCCGCTTCTCCTTTGCGAACACAGTCTTGCCGTGAATATCATAGACAAGCAGTCTTGCCGGTCCGCTGAAAGCTCCCGGGGCTGTGTAAGCGCTGAACATTATTTTAGTTGAAGGGTTGAACGGGTTTGGGTAATTCTGATGAAGTTCAAACCCGGCTGACTCAAGCGTTTCTTCATTCACCGAGTTCGGATATGACGGGCCTGTATAGATCATGATGTAATCCGCCGCAGACAATCTTATCACCGCAGGGTCTCCGCCCTGAACATTGACCGGATTGAATGATGACCATGAGCCCCCGTTAGTGCTTGATGAGAACCAGATGCCGCTCCCGCTGCCGTAGAACCTGAGTTCGTTTGTGTCTGAGATCATGTAATTTCCTATCCATGTATGACTCTGATCGGAGGGGATGTCCTGCACACGTGTAAAATTGATTCCGTCCTGCGAGATGTTGTGATATGCGCCGGTGCCCGTTGTAACAGGGTTCGCAAGATGCCACATGCCCCTGAACTTTATCACTGCAGGGTCAATCACCGGCTTGTCGGGCATTCCAAACCTTACGCCCAGATCCATTGTGAAACTGATCCCGTCGTCAGATACGGCGGAATATGTGTTCACGGAGGTGTCGGCAAACATGGTGAGGCCCGAAGAGAAGTAAAGTCTTATCCTGCCGTCATCAGTGTTTGCAAGTGTCGGGTCAAACGGCCGCTGAAAATTCTGAGGAAGTCCGTTCACAATCACGGGCTGAGGCGTTGTCCATGTCACTCCGTTATCGGAGGAGAACTTCACTGCCACGCGGTCCCATGAGGGCGAGCCAACCGGCTGTCTGAACCATTGAAATGCACTTATGAGAACTCCTGACGGAAGCTTAAGTATGCAAGGCACTCCGGACGAATCCTGAAAGGTCTGAATGCTCCCGAAGTTTGTGCCGTCTGCACTGCGGCAAATCTTGAGAGGCCTTCTCCACGGAGGCTCTCCCTGTGCCGTGAGTTTTGCCGGAAACAAGACGGACATGATAATTGCCGCAACTGCCGCAAAGCTAAATGCGGATCCCGATCTCATGAGATTTCATTTCTGATTGTATTGCAAATTACCAAATCAGGATCTCAACGGCAATCGCCGTCATTCATCTTACGAGAACAATTTTCAGCGACCTTGATTCATTTCCGGCACTGAGCTTGCAGAAATACGCGCCGCTCGGGAAATTGCTTCCGTCAAGATCAATGCTGTGAATCCCGGCGCCCATGGATGTTCCGCTCACTATCCTGCAGACCCTCTTCCCTGAAGCATCGAAAAGGTCAAGTGAAACGATTGCTTTGCGGGAAAGGGAAAATGTGATCTTTGTAGAAGGATTGAACGGATTTGGATAATTCTGAAACAGCCCGACGGTAACGGGCATCATGCCCGGCTGTTCATTCACACTCACTACCTCATCTATGCTTCTCCTGAAAATCCCTTGGCCGGGAATTCCTATATACACATAAGGATAAAGGTATTCGATGCATGACAATGCTTTG
>DAIQRO010000058.1:0-14849 GCA_036786155.1 Bacteroidota bacterium | reverse complement strand
TTCTTGTCAGGGTTCTCGATCGTGTTAAGCAGGAGTATGAATCCGCACTGCGCCATTGCTTCAACTATGAGCACGCCAGGCATCACGCGCCTGTTTGGAAAATGGCCGTTGAAGAACGGCTCATTGTATGTCACGTTCTTGATGCCGACTATCCTGTGATTGATCTCAATGTCAATGACCTTGTCAACAAGAAGGAACGGATACCTGTGCGGCATTATCTCGAGTATTGCCTCAATGTCGAATACGCAATTCTCGGATTTCATCACCTGAAACTTCGTTTCGATCTTCTGCTGAAGATACAGCTTCCGGAGCATCTTGGTGAATTCCACATTTGACTTGTGCCCCGGCCTTGCTGCGAGGATCTGACCTTTAACGGGTGCACCGATAAGCGCAAGGTCTCCGATCAGGTCAAGCAGTTTGTGGCGGGCAGGTTCGTTCTTATACCTGAGTTCTCGGTTGTTCAGTATTCCTGTTGAGCCGAGTATGATGCTCCCCTCAATTCCAAGCTTGCTCCTTATTCCGCTGAGCTCGCCGTCTGATGCATCCTTGTCAACGATCACAATCGCATTGTCAAGGTCGCCTCCCTTAATCAGTCCCTGATTCCTCAGATATTCGATCTCGCTCAGAAAGCAAAATGTTCTTGCGGGAGCGAACTCTTTTTCAAACTCCTTCTGAAAATCGAATAGACCCGTATGCTGAACACCCAGTGCCGGATTGTTGAAATCTATCATCACCGAGATCCTGAAATCGTCTTTGAGAGGAAGGCCCACAATATCCACATTCTTTTCATCATCATGATAATGAACGAGATCCTGTATCACGAGGTAATCCCTCTTTGCATCCTGCTCAACTGCGCCTGCCTTCTTAAGCGCTTCAACATAGTGAACGGCGCTCCCGTCCATAACAGGAGGTTCGTTAGAATCAAGTTCAACGATGATGTTGTCTATCTCGCATCCCATGATGCTTGCAAGCACATGCTCCACCGTGTGCACCTCAGCGCCGTCCTTTGCAATGGTGGTGCCGCGGGAAATATCAATTACGTGGTCAATGTCTGCAGGAATTTCCGGAGATCCTTCCATATCGATCCTCTTGAATCTGATCCCGTAATCTTCCGGGGCCGGCCTGAATGTCATGTTCGATTTGTTGCCTGTATGCAGGCCCACGCCGGAAATCGTTACCGGCTCCTTGATGGTTCTTTGTTTTTCAAGCATGGCTTTGTTCAGATTTTCTGGATTCTCTCTTCAATTGCCCTGAGGCGCTTCTCAAGCGCTTCGAGGTTTCTGATCCGGACTTCCTGCCGGAGGTCTTCCTTGCTCGGCTTTGCCCTGTAGCCGGTATAAATTCCGGGTTCGGTTATTGATTTTGAAACTCCAACCGACGCGCCGATTATCACGTCATCGCAAATGGATATGTGCCCGACAATTCCCGCCTGTCCTGCTATCATGCATCGCTTGCCGATCTTTGATGAGCCGGCAATTCCCGCCTGTGCCGCAATCACCGTGTTCTCGCCGATCTCAACATTGTGTGCGATCTGTACCTGATTGTCAATCTTCACACCGTCTCCGATAACAGTGCTTCCTATTGTTGCCCTGTCAATGCTTGTGTTAGAACCTATCTCCACATTGTTGCCGATCACAACATTTCCTGTCTGCGGTATTTTTTTAAAGGAACCGTCATTCTGCTTCGCAAATCCAAAGCCGTCGGATCCGATGACTGTACCGGAATGAACGATAACATTGTCTGCAAGACTGCAGTTATCATAAATGGAGACGTTTGAATAAACGAGGCAGTTATTCCCGATCACAACACCCTTTCCGATAGTACAGTTGTGATAGATCCTGGAGCCGTCGCCGACCTTGCTTTCGCGGCCAAGTCTCACAAACTCGCCAATGTAAATGCCCTCACCCAATTCACAGTTCTCATCAATTACCGCGGAATCTGATATTCCTTCGCCATCCTCATTGTCATCCTCAAACAACTCAAGCAGTCTGACAAAAGCAATGTAGGGATCATCGACTCTGAGCAGGGGAATCTCGCTTCTGACTTTGGACGGCTCAAACTCGCGGCTTACGATGACACAGCCGGCAGAGGTAGTGTCGTAATATTTTTCATTAAGGGGATTTGAGATGAAGGTGATCTGATCTGCGGTTGCGCTCTCTATCTTACCTGCGCCTGTGATCTCGGCATCGTGGGAGCCTTCGATCTCACCGTCAAGAATCCCGGCAATTTCAGAGAGCTTCATTTTGTTCCTTCCATTTCACGCATTACCTTTGCCGTAAGGTCATGTGCTTCGTTGACATACAGCAGAAGTATATCGCCGCTTCTGTCAAACACATAGTCATAGCTGCCCTCCTTTGCCACCGTCTCGATCGCTTTGAATATCCTGTCATACACAGGCTTCATGAACTCTGTTTGCTTGGTAAAATATTCTCCGTTTTCCCCGAACTTCTGCACCCTGAAGTTTGTGACATTTGTCTCCATTTCCTTGATCTGATTCTCCTTCTCCGCCCTCAGCTGTTCGGTAAGAATAAGTTTCTTTTTGTCGAAGTCATCTTTCATGTTCTTCAGGCTGTCCTGCAATGCCCTGAGCTCGCTCTGCCACTGGCTAACTACATTGTCGAGCCGCTGTTTTGCATCTATGGATTCCTGCATGGCATCAATTATTCTTTTCGAATCTATGTATCCCACTTTTGTCTGTGCGTTTGCAGATGCGGGATCAATGACCGAACACAGACTCAGCAATAAAGCAAGTGCAGCAAGTCGGAGCTGAAAAGCTCCGGAATTTTTACCATGCATTTTCAGGTGATTAATGTTTCTGCCGACTGAGATTATTTCAGCTTATCAAGAACTTTGAATGTAATGTCAAACTCCTTGTCGCCGAACAGCAATGAACCGTCTGCCTTGTCGAATACAAAATTGATCTTCATTGACTTCGCAACTTCTTCTATTGACTTGGTTATCTTCTCCTTCACCGGTTTGAACAGCTCTGACTGCTTGATAAGCAATGTATTCTGAACCTTGGACTTGTAGCCCTCCAAAGCTTCCGAAAGCATCTGAAGTTCTTCCTGAAGGCCGCCCATTTCGTCTTCAAGCGCCTTGATCTCTGATTCTGAAGTGATCTGACCTGACTTCACCTTGTTCTGAGCATCTTCATACTTTGTCCTGAATGTTTCTGCCTTTGACTTCAGCTCATCTTCTTTTGACTGTACTGTGTCCAGATACTGTTTCTGCAGGCCTTCCATTTCAGCTTCAATTGCTTTTGCCTCAGGAAGCTGTTTCAGAATTACGTCACTGTCAACATAGCCCAATTTTAACTGTGCATTCGAGTCTGTGCCTGTTAGCATCAATGCGGAAGCAACAAATACCGACATCATAATGTACTTTACAATGCTGTTTTTCAATTACTGTTTCTCCTTGGTTTAGTTTGTTTTAAAATTTAGAATCCTCTACCAAACTGGAAGTGGAATAACCATCCCGGCGATTCGCCGTCAACAATCTTTCTGTCGAAACCGTATGCAAAATCAAATCCGACAATTCCTACAGCCGGAAGCATAAGCCTGGTGCCGACTCCGAATGACCTTCTCAGATCAAACGGATCCGTCTTGTCTATACCTGACCATACATTTCCCGCTTCAAGGAAAGTCAGAAGGAAGATCGGAAGCGGGTCCATTGAAAGGGAATACCGAAGTTCCAGGCCGAACTTGGATGATACAAGTCCGCCTATAGGACTGCCGAACTGGTTTGTCGGTCCTACGCTTCTGTCTTCATAACCTCTGAGCGCTTGCGTATTGTAAGTGAGCCCGTTGCCGCCCATGAAGAACACTTCGTTCGGCGGAACGTACTTGTCTTTTGCAAATGAGTTTATGAAGGAGAATGTAAAATTGTTGTAGAGCACAAGCTTACGGTCTCTTGTGAGCGGAGTGAATGCCTCAGCGGCAAAAACATTCTTGATGAAGTCTGTGTTGCCCGGCAGGAAAGGTCCGCCGGAAAGTTCTGTGGAATTGGAGATCCTGGTGCCTGAAGCCGGGAAAAGCGGCTCAAATACGGTTGACCTCGAAATCGTCTGCGTTATGCTGAACTGATTTCTCTTTCCCTCCTGATAGTAATCGTCTCCGTCAAGTACGTCAGTTTCCTGAAATTTAAAAGTCCAGTCGCCTCTGAAATAATCATCGGGAAACTTGAAGCGCCTTCCGATATTGACCGAGGCGCCCCGCTCTTTGAGATCAAGATTGTCGTAGTTCTGCCGGGTGTCAAAAATGTTGAATCCGAACTGAGTCGGTTCATTGAACAGCCAGGGCTCCTGAAATCCAAGCTCGAATGTCCGGAATGTTCCGCCTGTTCCGAATGTCCAGTTAAAGTTGAGTATCTGTCCTGCTCCGCCCTGGAACGGCGCGGCAATGTCAAAATTGTTGAAGGTCAGTCCGAGTGAACCCGTGATCCCGAAGCTTCCGCTGTAACCGACGGAGGCATTGAACTGGTCCGAAGATCTCTCTTCAACGATGTACTTAATGTTGACAACGCTGTCATTCTGAGGAACAATTTCCTGGTTAAGTTTTTCGGGATTGAAATAATTCAAGGCTCCAAGCTGCTGCAGGCTTCGCTTGATACTGCTTCTGCTGAAGAAGTCGCCGGGCCTGGTATAGAGCTCCCGCCTCATTACGCGTTCTTTTGTCTTGTCATTGCCTTCAAAGCTGACCAAACCGAACTTGAACTGCGAACCTTCGTTGATCCTTATGTTGAGGTCAACTCTGTTGTCGCCCCTGCTTTTTTCTTCAACATCGGCATTGTATGAAAGGTAACCGTTGTCGAGGTACAGTGCGCTTATGTCTGTTTCGGCTTCATTGCCGTAAAGGTTTTCGCTAAGCTTCTTGCTGTTGTAAACGTCTCCCTGCCTCAGGTCAAGTCTCTGAAGTATCATCCCGTCATCGTAGATCGTATTGCCCTCTATGTTAATGTCTCCGATAGTGTAGCGCTTTCCTTCATCAACCTTGATGATGATGTTGACATCCTCTCCGCCCGGAAGCACATCGAGCCTGTCAAAAACAACCACCGCATCCTTGTATCCTCTTTCCCTGTAATAATCTTCAATCTTCTTCTTGTCCTGTTTGAACTTTTCCTTGTCGTATGATGCCCCGTCCCATATCTTCCACCATGTCTTTTCCGAAGTTTCCTCCATACTGCCCTTCACTTCATCATCATCAAGGCCTTTGTTTCCCTCAATTATGATCTTGTTGACCGAAAGCTCGTTTCCTTCCTTGATCTTGACCCTTATCCGGGCTTCATTGTTGGATGAGATTAGTTTGTCAACATCAACTTCCGCAAGAGCATACCCTTCTTCCTGATAATCCAGCTTCAGGTTATAAGCTATGTCCTTTAGCTTTTGCTCGGATACAACTTCTCCGATAGTGAGCCCCATCTTCTCTTTGATCTCATCGCTGGAGAATTCATCATTTCCCTGAATCTCAACGCTTTCAACTCTCGGCAGTTCTTCAACTGCAATTACAAGGTATGCATCGCGTCCGAACTTCTTCTCCACGTAGATCTGCACATCGGAGAAAATGCCTATGTTCCACAGCCTGCTGATGGCTTCCCGTGTCTCATCGGAAGGGATGTTGATCTCCTCTCCCAGGTTCAGCCCGCTGTATGAAACAATCGTTCCGGATTCATAGGTCTTGTTTCCCTTGACTGTGATATTTGCGATCCTGTACTGCGCAAGGCCGTCATCCTGAGAAAGTGACAGTCCTGCAGAAAACAGATACAGAAAGAGGATTGTAAAACAGGAAAGCGATTTTTGAGTTGTGATTCTTGTCAAGTATCAGTGTTTCTTTTTAATTTGTTCGCTGGTCATTCCGAATCTTCTTTCCCTTCTTTGATATTCGGCAATGGCCTTATAGTATTGCGCACGCTTGAAATCCGGCCAGTATGTGACATCAATGTAAATTTCGCTGTATGCTATCTGCCAGAGGAGAAAATTGCTCACCCTGTAATCGCCGCCAGTTCTGATGAGAAGGTCCGGATCGGGTATCCCGGCTGTGGCAAGGTGCCTTGAAAAAGTTGCTTCATCCAACTGGCTCAAATCGTTTTTTCCATTTTTTTGTTCCATTGCCAGCGACTTCACCGCATTGATTATATCCCACCGTCCGCTGTAGCTAAGAGCAAGATTCAGTGTCATCAGCTTATTGCCGCTTGTTTTTTCAATTGCATCGTTCAGCTCATTCATCACATTCACGGGAAGGTTGGACATATTGCCGGTAGCGATCAGCCTCACATCGTTCTGCATCAGCCTGTCTGTCTCGGACCTGATCGAACTGATCAGAAGTTTCATCAGCAAAGCTATCTCGGTCCTCGGCCGCTTCCAGTTTTCGGTGGAGAAAGTATAAAGCGTAAGGAACTTCACTCCAAGCTGTCCGGAAGCTTCAACAATATCCCTTGCCGAATTAACGCCTTCTTTGTGTCCGAAAACCCTTGAACAGCCTTTCTCCTTTGCCCAGCGGCCGTTGCCGTCCATAATGATCGCAATATGCCGCGGAATATCACCGCCATGTTTCAGCTGTTCCTGTTTAAGCTTGTCTTTAGGAGACGGTTCGATCACTTTTGCCTGAAAGAAAATTATTCCTTAAATTTGCTCAGTGAAGACCGAGCTTGTCCTTTACGATCCGTAGCTTCTCGTTAGCGAGAGTCCCGGCCTTTGCATTCCCTTCTCTTATCACGTTGTCAAGCCTTTCGTCATTACTGCGGATCTCAGAGAATCTCGTTTGCCAATCCTTCAGCGTGCCCGCCACAAGTTCTCCAAGGTCACTCTTGAACTTCCCGTATCCCTGGTTTGAATAATCCTTTTCGATTTCCTCAATGCTCTTTCCCGAAAATCCGGAATAAATCGAAAGAAGATTGCTGAGCGCCGGCTTGTCGTCGGATTTCCTTATGATATTCTCAGAATCTGTAACTGCTCTTTTGAACTTCTTTATTATTACCTCATAGTCGTCGTCCATTGCTACATAGCTCTCCACAGACTCGCTCTTGCTCATCTTCTTCAAAGGATCATTCAAAGACATTATCTTGGATGTGTCTGCAGAAAGAGTGGCCTTCGGAACTCTGAAGGTTTCTCCGTGAAGATTGTTGAACCTTTGTGCTATTGTTCTTGCCAGTTCCACATGCTGAACCTGATCAACACCAACAGGGATCTCATCTGCATCGTACAGCAATACATCTCCCGCCATCAGCACCGGATAATCAAACAGTCCGACGATCTGCCCCTCTTTGCCACCCTTGGATGACTTGTCCTTATACTGCGTCATCTTTCCCAATTCACCCATGGTCACGTAATTGTTCAGTATCCAGCAGATCTCACTGTGCGCAGGTATCATCGACTGCACAAAGATAACCGAGCGATTCGGGTCAACACCGGAAGTGATAAGCCACGCGACTATGTCAACTGTCCGCTTATACAATTGTTCCGGATCCTGCCTGACGGTGATCGCATGAAGGTTGGCTATGAAGAAGAAGTTCTCATAACCATCTTTATGCTGATTCTCCGCCCAGCCTTTCATTGCCCCGAGATAATTTCCTATGGTCAGTTCACCTGAGGGCTTTATGCCAGATACGACTCTTTTCAATTCAGAGATTGATTTGCTTAATGTCCGGCACTGATCGGATTATTGACATCTCAATGTTCTTCACTTAAAGCTTTCAATATACGCTTTGGCAAGATCATATGTTGCCTGTATTCCCTTCACATGAGTTCTTTCAACTCCGTGAGAAGCGGACACTCCGGGTCCGATAAGCCCGACCCGAACGTCATACCCTGCAGATAGCGCTGCACTGCCGTCAGAGCCGTAGTGAGGGTAAATGTCGGTTTCGTAATCGATCTTCTTCTTGATTGCGATCTGCCTCAGCTTGTTTGTCACATGAAAGTCATAAGGGCCTGAAGAGTCCTTTACGCAAATCGATACGGCTTCTTCCCTTCCGGTGCATCCTTCCCCTACAACAGCCATGTCAAGCACAAGCAGTTCCTTTGCAGACGCAGGTATTCCCGCACAGCCGCCGTGTCCTACTTCCTCATAATTTGAGAAGAAGAATCCGGCATTGGGGACTGGCTTCTTGCCTTTCAGATCCCTGATCAGTTCTATCATAACTGCGGCGCAGGCCTTGTCGTCAAGGAAGCGGGATTTTACAAAACCGCTCTTTGTCAGCTCGAAACGCTTGTCGTAAAAAATGAAATCGCCGACTGCAATGCCGAGCGACTTCAGATCTTTGGATGATTTTGACTTCTCGTCAAGCCTCACTGACATTGTAGCAAACTCCCTGTTCTCTGACCTAACCCTTCTGTTCACATGGTCCGAGGGATTGTTAAGCAGAAATGTTCCTCTGTAAAGTTTTCCCGAGGAATTTCTGACTGTCACATATTCGCCCTCGAATGAATTGAGCGGATAAGATCCAAGCTGTGTGATCTCAAGTGTGCCGTCACACTTCAGCTCCTTTACCATTGCTCCAAGAGTATCAATGTGAGCAGTGAGGATAAGCTCCGGCTGTTCATTGAACGATACAAGCAAACCGCCTTTGTTCGTCTTATGAAGAAAGAGGCCGGTTCCGCCGAACATACTTTGGATGTGTTCAATCACATCTGAAGTAAATCCGGTAGGTGAATCAATGTGCAGGAGCTCGTTAAGTGTTTCTGTGATTCGGTTCTTCATTTTGTTGTGTCAACTACAATTCGCTGAATCTTTTCGCCTTCTTTTGTCATCCCGTATTTCTCACGGGCAACTGATTCGATCTTCTTGTCTGATGTTTTGAGTTCTTCAACCTCTTTCTGCAATTCAGTTGATCTTTTCCTCTCTGCTTCGAGCTGTCCTTCAAGCATTTCCTTTTCAGATTCCATACTCATCCTCTGCAGTATTCCCTTGTTCCCGAACAATGCGTAAGCTATCAACCCCGCAAACAAAACCAGTACGGCAACCAGTCTAAGACGGTATTTAAAAAATCTGGCTGTTGCATCAAACAGGCCTGAACTGCTTCCGCTTTGATAGTTCAATGTCCTTTGATGGAAAGTTGAATAATGGTCTCTATAAGTTCGTTAAACGACATTCCTTTTGCCTGCGCCGATTTCGGCACAAGTGATGTTTCAGTCATGCCCGGAAGTGTGTTGACCTCAAGGCACTGCAGACTTCCGTTTGAGTCAATAATAAAATCAACTCTCGAATATACAGAACAGCCGAGCGCTTTGTGTGCAATGAGTGCGGACTTCTGTGCGGCCGCGGTCATTTCTTCGCCTATTTGTGCAGGGCAGAAGTACTCCGTCATGCCCTTGGTATATTTGTGTTCGTAATCATAGAATCCTCCCTTCGGCCTTATCTCAATCACCGGGAAAACTTCATCGCCTATTACCGGAACGGTGATCTCTCTTCCTTTTACAAACTGCTCTATCAGCGCCTTCTCCGAGTAGGAAAGGGCAAGTTCAACGGCGCTTCCGAGCTGAACATCCTCTACATCAGGACTTACAATAGAGAGTCCGACTGTGCTTCCTTCATCATTGGGCTTCGCAACGCAAGGGTAACCGAAACTTTCGGCAATTCTCGCGCTCAACGATTCAGGGCCTGAATATTCGCTTCTTGTGACAGCAATCCATGAGGGAGTTCCGATCCCCTTTGAATTCAGGACGACCTTGGTAATGTCCTTATCCATTGCAAGCGCAGATGCAAATACACCCGAACCTGAATAGCTGATGCCTCTCATCTCAAGCAGTGCCTGAATTCTGCCGTCTTCTCCGAACTTTCCATGCACTCCGAGAAATGCAAAATCAACATTGTCAAAGATCTTTCCGCTGAAGCAATCCAGTATCTTGCGGTTTGATTCCGACCTCAGTCTTGCAAGTTCTTCCGCGGTAGGGGATTCCTTGCTTGCCTTATGACTAAGGATCTCATCTTCTCCGGGTTGCGATGATCCGAAAACCGGATCAATAACGGTAACTTCGTGTCCGTTTTCCCTGAGCGCTCTGAGGATGCTGATACTTGAATTTACAGATACATCTCTTTCGGCGGACGGGCCGCCGGCAATGAGGACGATTTTCAAAGAACCGATCCCTCAGCTGAATAATGGAATACTCCCGTATTGTAAGGGAAAACTGTGAGCATAATTGCGGGAATATACTCAAATCGGTCATTTGTTGAAATGTTAATCTCGTAAGGAAACTGTCTCGATCAGCTTGCACTTGTAAAGCCGGCAAAGCGATTGCTTACTTTCGGGCTGAGTATTGATCTTAGAATCAGCTAATCAGTCAAATCAATTCAACTTAATTGTATTTGTTAAACCTAAGGTGTATTTTTGAACGAATTTTTTCGGAAAGATTTGATGAAGCGCTTTATGTGCTGATTCAAAAGGATGTTTCAGGCTTCAGATATTGCAGTCATCCAAGGTTCGATAATCAAACTACTTCATTACGGAAAGTCCTACAACTTCAGGCAACGAAGGCTCCAAACATAGGCTAGACTCCAAATACCTTCTTTTCCTTTCGCTGACAGCCTTAGGTGTTGTTTACGGCGATATCGGAACAAGTCCGCTTTATGCCCTCAGAGAGTGTTTCCACGGCCCACATGCCATTGAAGCTTCAAAGTCAAATGTTCTTGGTGTGCTTTCTCTGGTATTCTGGTCACTTTTAATAGAGATATCTATCAAATACCTGATCATAGTAATGAGGGCTGATAACGACGGCGAAGGCGGAATTCTCGCTCTCATGGCGTTGGTAAAACCGGAAACCGGGGGAAAGAAGCACAGGTCGGGACTGATCGTTGTACTTGGATTGTTTGGGGCAGCGCTTCTTTACGGAGACGGTGTGATCACTCCTGCAATTTCGGTGCTCAGTGCAGTGGAAGGATTGAAGATCGCGACGCCTTTCTTTGAACCGTATATAATTCCGCTCACTTTAATAATACTTATTGCACTGTTTGCAGTGCAGTATAAAGGCACCAGCAGCGTAGGAAAGATCTTCGGACCGATTACGCTTCTGTATTTTTTCAGCATTGGAATACTAGGGTTTGCCTCGATCATAGAATATCCGGAGGTTATTGGGGCGATCAATCCCTATTATGCCTTGGAGTTCTTCATTGTAAACAAGTTCATGGGTTTTGTGATACTCGGTTCAGTATTCCTTGTGGTTACCGGCGGAGAAGCTCTGTATGCCGACATGGGCCACTTTGGCCCTATCCCAATCAGAGTAGCCTGGTTTGCAATTGTGCTTCCCTGCCTCTTGCTTTGCTACTTCGGCCAGGGTTCGCTAATACTCAGGGATACTAAGGCGGTTGAGAATCCGTTCTACTATCTTGCTCCCGCATGGGCGCTTTACCCGCTTGTTGTGCTTGCCACTTTTGCAACCGTTATCGCTTCGCAGGCAGTTATTTCCGGAGCATTTTCGCTGACATTTCAGGCGCTTCAACTGGGCTACCTTCCAAGGATGAAGATCGAGCACACTTCGGAAGATGAAAGAGGGCAGATCTATATACCGCAGCTAAACTGGCTTCTGCTAATTGCCACTATTGCGCTTGTTCTCGGATTCAAATCTTCAAGTAACCTTGCGGCGGCATACGGCATTACCACAATGGTCATTACAACGCTTCTGTTGTTTGTGGCCATGAGAAAGCTTTGGCACTGGAATCTCATTGTTTCAATTATAGTCACTCTGTTCTTTCTCGTCATAGATCTTTCTTTCTGGGGCGCGAACATGCTTAAGATATTTCAGGGCGGCTGGGTACCGCTTGCAATGGGAGGCGTTATCTATCTCATAATGACAACCTGGAGAAACGGGAGAAAGAACCTTCTCGACAAAATCAAAGAGCAAACCACGTCTATTGAGGAGTTTGTAACTGAAACCATAAGCATCAGGACGCATACTATTCCGGGAACGGCCATTTACATGTCTAGCAATCCTACCGGAGCTCCTCCGCCGCTGATCCTGAACATCAAACATAACAAGTATCTTCACAAGCAGATAATCATACTCACAATTCAGTTTGCAAAGATCCCTTATGTGAAGGCCGAGAACAGGATCGAGATAAAATCACCGACTGAAGATTTCTACAGGGTCGTTGCAAGGTACGGATTCATGGACAAGACGAACATCAACCAGATCATTGAGATGCTTATGGAAAAGGGAATTAGGATAAACATGGAGAAAACTACATTCTTCCTCGGACGGGAAACATTGCTGGCTACCAAGAAGTCAATTTTCGGGCACCTGCGCGACAGGCTGTTCATCTTCCTATCCAATAATTCCCAAAGGGCAACAGAGTTCTTCAGCCTGCCTGCCAACAGGGTCTTTGAAGTCGGAACACAGGTTGAAATCTGATACTGCCTGCTTATGTCGCTGACCACGGAATTCAAGCAATCACTTAAAACAGTAGATTCGGAGGAGATCCTCGATCTCGTCATATTCAGGCCGCTTTCGTTTGTGCTTGTGAAGATGATCTACAACACAAACATCACACCCAATCAGATCTCTTCGGTTGCTTTGATATTCGGCATACTCTCCGGTATGCTCTATGGATTCGGTACTTATGAATTTCTCTTGCTTGGCTCTGCCAGCTTCTTCATCTGCAACACTCTTGACTGCATGGACGGACAGCTTGCAAGACTCAAGAAGAACGGAACCAAGATCGGAAGAGTGATTGACGGCTTCATTGACTATACAACTTCGGTCTCGGTCTTTCTAGGACTCGGGATCGCAATGACAACGATCACAGGCGATCCGCTTTACTCATGGCTTCTTACCGTTGCCGCAGGCATTTCCAAAGCACTGCAAAACATGCTGTTTGACAACTACCGGAATCTGTACCTCGAATTAGTTTACGGCAAGGCTTCAGACATTGATGCAGAGATCGAAGAGTACACCGAAGAATGGGAAAGGCTCAACAGAGAAGGCGGCAGTATCACTGACAAGATGCTCGTGAAGTCGTATATCGGATATTCAAAGATCCAGAAGAAACTCACAAAGCACCTGACTCTCAAAGCTACGCCCGAAGAATATAAAGATAAGAACAGGCTCATTCTAAGACTCTGGAGCTGGATAGGATCCACAACTCATATGGTCGCGCTCATTGTTTGCACCATCCTGAACCGCATTGACATATACCTGATCCTGACTGTCACCGCCGGAAATCTGATCATGATAATGCTGAAGGTGTGGCAGGACAGGATTTTGAAAGAATTCAAACCCGCAAAGTGATGCAGGCAGTAATACTCGCGGCCGGCGCCGCACGAAGGCTCAGGCCTCTTACTGACAATACTCCAAAATGCCTCCTTGATGTCGGAGGCAAATCCCTGCTGCAAAGGACGATAGACAACATCACTTCAAACGGGATCACTGACTTTGTCTTTGTAACAGGTTACCTGAACGAAATGATTGAAGATCATGTTCGGTCAAACAACCCGGGCATCAGCATTGAATTTCTTCATAATGCCGATTTTGAAAACAACAACAATTCATACTCTCTCTGGATGACGCGAAGTGCAGTGAAGGAATCAATTCTGCTTCTTGACAGCGACATACTTTTTGACAAGGGCATCATATCGGAACTTCTCAAATGCGGCAAAGAAAATGCACTGGCATTGAATTCCTCACACGAGCCTGATGAAGAGCAAATGAAGGTGGTGGTTGACAGCACGGGGATAGTAAGGCAGATCGGCAAACATATCCCTCTCGCCTCAAGCGCAGGCGAATCGATCGGCATTGAGCTGTTTTCTCCATATTTTGTGAATGAACTGTATGCTATATTGAACCGCAAAATAATCCTCGAAAACAACGTCAACGAATTCTACGAAACTTCTTTCCAGGAAGTAATAGATAAAGGTAAAGAAAGTTCTCAGATCCACGCAGTGGATGTATCGGACTTTATGTGCATGGAAATAGATACGGCAGAGGACTACGCAAGAGCTCAAGACATTTTCAAAAATTAATGAACAGATACTACAGAAGGCCGGGCTTCTTTGGAGGCTTCTCGCTTTTCCCGCCTGTGATAAAGACACTGCTTGTCGTAAACATCGCAGTGTATGTGCTTTTTAATCTCCTGCTGGCAGGTTTCTCGGTCGGAGGAATGTCGCTTGACCTGCTGATAATGAAGTACTTTGCCCTGAACCCTCTCGGAGGTGTCAATGTCAGGGATGATCTCGGCGGAGTTGTCAAACTCGGATTTTATCCGTGGCAGCTTGTCACATATATGTTTCTTCACGGGGGATTTTTTCACCTGTTCCTTAACATGTTCGCACTGTGGATGTTCGGTCTTGAGCTTGAGAATGTCTGGGGCTCGAAGAAATTCTTCAACTACTACATGCTCACCGGCATCGGCGCGGGACTGTGCAACCTCCTCATTGCGCCGCTTTTCACATCAGTCGGTCCGACTGTCGGCGCTTCGGGTGCGGTTTACGGCATTCTCGTTGCATTCGGCTATCTCTTTCCCGACAGGAGCATTTACATATACGGCCTCATTCCCGTTAAGGCAAAGTTCCTTGTGATCATTTACATGCTCATTGAACTCTTCGCAGTTGCCGGCGGGACGGATTCGGGCATCGCGCATTTTGCCCATCTTGGCGGCGGCATAATCGGATTCCTGTATCTGCTGATCTTCAACAGAAGGGGAACGATGAACTTCTTCGGAAACTCGGGACTGAGAAACCGGTTCACTTCGTATTCTTCCGATACAGGTAGCAGAAAGAGCGTGTTTGTGCCGGGCAACGGGTCATCCATTGAAACGGCAAAGTACAATGAGGAAAATATTCCCGCAGAAGAAGAAAGAACAAATGAAAAGGAGAAGAAAGAAAAGGAAAGAATGGAGCAGGAACGTCTCGATGCAGATCTTGACAAGCTC
>DAIQRO010000294.1:0-3258 GCA_036786155.1 Bacteroidota bacterium | reverse complement strand
TCGAAGCTGCATGAGCCTCTACTCGGAATTTCAACTAAGAATGACTTGACTTCGATGCAACCGAGCTTGAATCATGTTTTATCTGTAATTTTTGATATATAATAACAATATTAAAATATCACATGCAGGCTTCGATATTTCTCAATGGCAAACTGCCTTCACGGAAAATCATTAAGAAGCTCCTCGATGCGGATAGCCACATAATAGGAGCGGACGGCGGCGGCAACTTGCTGTACAGGATGAAGATACTTCCCGGTTTAGTGATAGGCGATATGGATTCAATAACGCAGGATACAATTGCATTCTTCAGGAAATCCGGAGTGAAGATCCTTCATCTCAAGGAGCAGGAAACCACCGACTTTGAGAAATGCCTGATGTATTGCAGCAGAAAGGGAGTGAACAAAGTAATTGTATTTGGCGCAACAAGCATGAGGCCTGACCACACGCTTAACAACTTCAGCGTAATGAAAAGATACAAATGCGAAATGGCGATCAGTCTCATCACGGAGGAATACGAGATATTCTTTGCTGAGAAGCACCTTGAATTCAACTATCCCCCGGGCGAAAACTTCTCAATGCTGGGCATGCCCGTGGCAAAATCGGTAACGACAAAGGGCCTTCAGTACAGATTGAATAGTGAGGACCTTGTATTCGGAGAAAAAGAAGGTTCGCTCAACAAGTCAGCAACAAACAATGTAACTGTGAATCACAAAGGCGGCGACTTACTTGTATTCAGAAAGCATTTCTTAAATTGAATGGAAAACTTCAGAGTTGCACTTTCTACAAATGACTACCTGATAATTCTTGCATACTTTGTTTCGGTTCTCATAATCGGATTCAAGACAAAGACTGAACAGGGTTCCATAAAAGACTATCTTGTAGCAGGAAGGACATTGACACTGCCGGCATTCGTTGCCACGCTTGTTTCCACATTCTACGGCGGCGTCCTTGGGATCGGCGAGTTCACATACAAGTTCGGCGTTTCAGGATGGCTGCTGTATGCATTTCCCTATTATGTTTTTGTAATTGTCTTTGCGCTTTATCTCTCTGACAGGGTGCGGAAGACTCATCTCTATACAATTCCCGACAAGCTTAACAGGATATACGGAAGAAAGGTCGGAATACTTGGCGGCTTCTTTGTCTTTCTGATGTCAACGCCGGCTCCGTATCTGTTCATCATGGGAATTCTGATCAGCATAATTTTCTCCATCAAGCTGTTCTATGCAATGATCTTTGCCCTGCTTGCATCTGTCCTTTACCTTATCAAAGGCGGCCTGAGAGCAGATGTGAGAGTGAACATTTTCGAGTTCATTGTGATGTTTGTAGGATTCGGTATTATTCTTCCTTTCTGCTTCAATACCCTTGGAGGATTCGACTATCTTGACTCACGCCTTCCGGAGGCAGACCTGAAGCTCTTTGGCCACACTACCCTGCAGTATTTCTTTGTGTGGTTCTTCCTCGGATCATGGGTGCTGGTAGATCCGTCCTTCCATCAAAGGTGTTATGCGGCAAGAAAAAAGTCAACGCCCAAGATCGGAATTCTAATATCCCTCGTATTCTGGGTACTGTTTGATTTCATGACCACTACGGCCGGTCTTTATTCAAAAGCATTCTTTCTTAACGATCTCAAGGATCCGCTTCTTTCATACCCTGCGCTTGCGGAGAAGCTTCTGCCACCGGTGGCGAAGGGAGTTTTTTATTTGGGAATGATTGCGACTGTCATGTCTTCACTGCACTCATACATTTTCATTTCTGCCACTACTTTCGGGAGGGATATCATCTCCCGATTCAAGAACGAAGAGGACAAGAGCAACAAGTTCAATACAGTGGGCCTGCTTTTCAGCTCCGTACTATCGCTCTTTCTTGCATACATGATCCCGTCGGTGGTTAACATATGGTACACAGTCGGAACACTTGTGGTGC
Organism: Bacteroidota bacterium; assembly: GCA_036786155.1. GTDB lineage: Bacteria > Bacteroidota > Ignavibacteria > Tepidaquicellales > Tepidaquicellaceae > JADJAH01. The sequence goes on along the minus strand of DAIQRO010000294.1, from coordinate 1,335 downwards.
CTGCTCTACTCATTGGAGTGCTGAGCGCATACTTCATCAGACTGAGGGTCGAGTCCAAATACATCTACACGGCAATGCTCAGTTCTTTCCTTGTCTCTCTCATTTCATTTGTCATCGGCAATCTGAACAAGCAACAGGATGTTCCCGTTTATCCTTTTGGCATTGAACCTATGTACCCCGGACTCATAATCGGGCTTATTGTCTATTTCATCGGTTATTCACAAAGGTCAAACCTGAGAGCGGAACATGAATGAGCAACAATAACTCTTCAGCATTTTGAAGCACCACCGCCACCCAATCCTTCTCATTCTCATAATGCTTGCAATTGCAGGCGGACTGAGAGCGCAAGGCATAACTGCGGACACCGTAAGGGACACGATACATCTCAATTTCCGCAGTGATTCAAATGCCGATACCCTGGCATGCAATCTGACGCTGAAAAAAACCAACAACCGGAAAGTTGCGCTGGTGCTCAGCGGCGGCGGCGCACGGGGACTTTCACAGATAGGTGTCATAAGGCAGCTTGAGATTGCGGGAATCAAGCCCGACCTAATTGTGGGAACCAGCATGGGAAGCATCATCGGAGGGCTCTACAGCAGCGGATACAGGCTGAACGAGCTCAAGACGATCTTCAGAAAGTTTGACTGGACACGGGCTCTCAGCTTGTCAAACAAATATCTCCGAACAACTCTTTTTCCGGACCAGAAGCGGATACAGGACAGAAGCCTTGTCACAATTCCTCTTGACGGCATTACCCCCGTCATCATTCCCGCAGCTTTGTCAAACGGACTTTTTCTAAGCGAAAAGATAAATTCGCTTGTCCTCAATTCACGCTACCATGCAGGGAAGAATTTTGATGAGCTGAAGTTCCCGTTCGCGGCCGTTGCAACTGATCTTAACTCTGACCGCCAACATTCCGGCAGAAGTGGCAAGGTCACTTGGTGCGGATTATATCATTGCCGTCAATACAACAAGCCCGCTCAGGAAAGCCGAAGAACTTGACAATCCGATCGCGACGGCTGATCAGATACTTTCGATCACCATGTCTCAGCTGAATGAGCTTCAGCTGAAGGAAGCGAACATTGTCATAACTCCTGAACTCGGAGATCATTCAATGACCGACTTTTCCGAATTTGAGCATTTGTTTGAAAGAGGTGAAACTGCAACATCAGTTCTAATCGCCAGGATCAAAGCTGATCTTGATTCAATCGAACTCATTGCATCACCGTATAAGAATAACTTCATAACCAATGCAACTCTAAGATTATCCTTTGAAGGAAAGCTTACCGACACGCTGTTCCGTATTTCGGATCTTATGCCGGGCGAGTTTGAAAA
>DAIQRO010000057.1:0-15035 GCA_036786155.1 Bacteroidota bacterium | reverse complement strand
CATGTAAGTTCTTTTGCGAGAACAGGTACATATTACTGTTGGGCAGTTGTCCGAACGTTGCGCCTGACGCAATCAGGACCGCTATTATCACTGTGGCAATTTTCATACACAAAATGATACCAGGATTATTGAGGATTGCTTATTGAACTACCAGCAGGATACGATTCACACCGGAAAAAGTTACCTAAGGTCAGTCGGGCAGAGGGTCCAGCCCGGGGGCTGAACTGATGGAAGGAACAGATTCGTCCTCCTCAGGAAAATCTTCAACAGCTTTTCTCGAGAGATATGAATAAATCGCAGGGACAATGTAGAGTGTCAGAATGCCTGAGAAAATGAGTCCGCCGACCACGGCAATTCCAAGCGATCTTCTGCTCCCTGCTCCAAAACCGAGTGCAATTGGCAGAATGCCGAGAATAGTGGAAAGACTGGTCATGAGTATGGGCCTGAACCTTCTTACCGCAGATTCCTGCACGGCCTTGACCTTGTCAACTCCGGTTGCCTTGATCTGATTGGCAAATTCAACTATAAGAATCGCGTTCTTGGTTACAAGTCCTATGAGCATCACCATTCCGATCTGGCTGAAGATGTTCATTGTCATATCGAAGTACCAAAGCGAAACAAGTGCGCCTGCTACAGCAAGAGGTACCGTCAGAATTATGATGAACGGGTCTATGAAACTTTCAAACTGAGCTGAGAGAACCAGATAAATAAGTACGATTGCGAAGAAGAAAACCAGAAGCAAGCTTGAGGAGCTCTCTTCATAGTCTTTTGACTGGCCGGTAAATTCAGTCGAGAAGCTTTCACCAAGCACCCGGCCTGCAATTTCTTTCATGGCGGCATTTCCGTCTCCGAGCGTGAATCCGGGCTTTGTTCCTGCAGAGATAGTTGCAGATGAATTCCTGTTGTACCTGAATCGTGAAGTGGGAACAGATTGCTCTTCAAGCTTTACCAGGCTCGCAAGAGTGATCATGGCACCGGATGAATTCTTTACATAGAGCTGTTCAAGATCAGCCGGATCATTCCGGAACTCCTTGTCAAGCTGACCGATCACCTGATACTGCTTTCCGTCTCTGAGAAAGTAACCCATCCTCTCACCGCCAAATGCGATCTGCAAAGTCCTGCCAACATCTTCAACCGAAACGCCAAGGTCTGCCGCTCTGTCCCTGTCTATCGAAAGAGTAATTTCCGGCTTGTTCACTTTGAGGTTTGCATCAACGAACTGAAGCCTTGGATCCTTATTGGCCTCTTCAAGGAATTTTGGAAGCACTTCAACAAGCTTATCAAAGTCCTGAGACATAATGACAAACTGCACAGGCAAGCCACCGAACCTTGAGCCGATAGTGGGCGGCTGTGAAACCGATGATCTTACGCCGGTGAATTGTCCCATCACGGAAGAGAGTTTCTTCATCACGGCATCAACCGGCTTTGTCCTTTCTTCCGGCTCTTTCAGATAAATATTGACCACGCCTGTATTTACTGCAGGACTTCCGCCGCCGGCAACAATCTCAACCGGGAATCTCGCTTCGGGTATGGAATCAATTACATATTGTCCGATCTCCCTGACGTATCTGTTGGTAAAATCAAATGAAGATCCTTCCGGCGCAGTAAGTGAAACCCGAAGATTAGACCGGTCTTCAAACGGAGCAAGCTCCGTCTTAAGCGTGCGGTCAAGAAGCACAATCAATGCAGTTACGACAATCATAATAAGAATGCTCACCCATCTCATCTTCATGAATGATGCAAGAGAGTCTCTGTAAGCTCTTGTTAGCCATTCGTAGAAGGGTTCGGTAACTCTGTAAAACCAGTGCGGCTCATGGACTTTCAGAAGCCTTGAGCTAAGCATCGGGCTCAGCGTAAGCGCCACGAATGCCGATATGATTACTGAGCCGGAAATCACTACTGCAAATTCCCTGAAGAGCCGGCCCGTAAGGCCTTCCAGAAACATGATCGGAAGAAAGACAGCCGCAAGCGAGATGGTTGTGGAGATCACAGCAAAGTAGATCTCTTTGGATCCCTTGAAAGCAGCCTGTACGGGATCCATCCCGTGCTCGATCTTTGTGTATATGTTTTCGAGCACTACGATAGCATCATCGCACACCATTCCTATCGCCAGTATTATTCCGAACAATGTAAGCACATTGATCGAGTACCCGACTATGTACATTATGAAGAATGTGGCGATGATGGAAACAGGAATTGCAACTACGGGAATGAGTGTGGACCTCCAGTCCCGAAGGAAGAGAAAAATGATCATCACAACAAGTCCGAAGGCAATGAAGATTGTTTCTTCAACCTCCGTTACGGTCTTTCTTACAAAAGTTGAAAAGTCATAGATCAGCTCCGCATTTATGTCGGGAGGAAGTTCCTTCTTGATCTCTTCAAACCTGCTTCTGAAATCATCCGATATCTGAAGCACATTTGCGCCGGGCTGAGGAAGTATTGCTACAGTTACGCCGATCGTCCCCTTTCCGCGGACCTCATTTCTCTCATTCTCCGCTGCGTACTCTGAATATCCGATATCGCTGAGTCTAACAACCGCACCGTCGGATTGCTTGACTATTATGTTATTGAACTCATCAGGAGTTGATAACCTTCCGAACGTACGGATAGTCAGTTCAGTCTTATCGCCTTCCACTCTGCCTGAAGGCAGTTCCGCATTCTCCCTTCTCAGCGCATTCTGAATATCCCCCGGCGAAAGCCCGTAAGCAGTGAGCTTGTCAGGATCCATCCTCACACGCATAGAGAACTTCTTCTCGCCGAAGAGCCTCGTGGAGCTAACACCGCGTATCGTCTGTATCCTTTCGGCAATTACATTCTGTGCGATCTCGTTAACTTCAAGTATGCTCCTTGTTTCACTTTTTACAAAGACAATTATGATGGGTGTGGCATCGGCATCCGCTTTTTCAACCTCCGGATTGTCAATTCCCTCAGGAAGCTGCCTGAGCACCCTTGCAACCCTGTCCCGCACATCATTTGCGGCGGCATCAATGTCTTTATCAAGCACAAACTCCACCGAGATATTGCTTTGCTGTTCACGGCTTGTGCTTGACATGATCCTGATACCATCAATGCCGTTTATTGATTGCTCAAGAGGTTCGGTGATCTGTGCTTCGATAACGTCTGAATTTGCTCCGGGGTATGTGGTTGAGACAGTAACTATAGGAGGGTCAATGTTCGGGTATTCCCTTACTTCAAGGTTAAAGAGTCCAACGAGTCCGAACAGAACGAGCACAATGGAAAGTACTAAGGATAGTACGGGCCGCTGTATGTTGACTGAGGACAGGCTCATCTGTCAGAATACCTTTATGGGCTTTACTTTGCTGTTGTCTCTTAAACGCAATATGTTTGTGACGATCACAGTATCACCTTCGCTGAGCCCTGATGAGACAGTAACGTATCTTTCATTCCTGCCGGACAATTCAATATCAACTGACTTTGCTGAGCCGTCTTTCATAATGAATACGCTTTGCCCATCCTGCTTTGGCACAACAGCCTCAGTCGGGATCTGAATTGCATTGGGATCTGTGCTTAGCCGGAGGTTGACCTTTACGAATGAACCGGGAAGAAGCTTTCCGCCCGGATTGCCTGCAATTGCCCTGAGAATAAGGCTTCTTGTATTTTCCCTGATCTGAGGATCGTATGAAACCACTGTACCTGAGAACTCATCGTCGAAACCCTCAACGCTGAAACTTATCTGCTGGCCCTTGCTGAATTCACTCATGTACTTTTCCGGTACACTGAAATCAACTTTTACTTTGCTGATGTCCTTAACGGTTGTAAGAGGAACTGTGTTGTTTACAAAACTGCCTGTACTGACATTCCTGAATCCTGCTATGCCGGACAAAGGCGAGACGATCTCCGTCTTGTCAAGATTAATACTGATCAATTCGATATCTGCCCTTATCTTTTCGATATTTGTAAGTCTTATATCATACTCATCCGCAGTGATTAGTCCTTTCTCAAGCAAAAGGCTTTCCTTTTCGGCCTGCTTCACCTGAAGCTCCTCGTCAAGCTCAAGCTTGCGAAGCTGTGCAAGCAGGTCGGTATCGTCCAGCTTGAAGAGAAGCTTGCCCTTGCCTACGAAAGTACCCTCTTTGAAATAAATGCCTGTGATCTTCCTTGCCAGTTCACTGCGTATCTCCACCTCTTCGTTTGCAACGACTGTTCCCACCGTTTGCAGAGTGTTCTCTGCATCCTTTGGCTTTACAACAAATGCTTCCACCTGCAATACCTGGTCCTGAGCAGGCCGGCCGTCTCCCTGCAGTTTGTTCTTGTCAGAAAGGATCTTGGGCACGATCATAAAACCCAGCAAAGCTAAGGCTATCAGTCCTATTGAGATATTTCTGATCTTCTTTTTCAAATAATGTACGTTTTGGGAATATACATTCATGCTTAGAGAAATAAAGTTACAAAATCGGGAAATTGCTTTCCCGGCGATAAGGCTAAACACTTCAGGGATAAAACAGGATTTGAATCATTCATTCACGTGCTCCCTTCTCCGGGGGATTTGGAATTCAGAGCAAACTTGATCAGCAATCTGCACCATGACGCTAAATCATCGGACGGACTCATTGCCTAACTTTCATAAACTCAATTAAGTTCGGGAAGATTCAAAAAATCCGGCAATGTTAAAAACAGGCAGGTCCTAATCCTGGTCAGGTACTTTCTATGTTTCATTTTGGGGAAAAAAATCTGTTATTGTGAAAAATAATCGTTTCTTAACTGATAAATCCAGAATTCACAGTTCTACTATTCTATGAGAAAGTCAGTTGTAGCAAAGAGTACGCCTTTAAGGTCAAATGTGCTGACTCTACTGCGCACATTTTCGCCAGATGAGCAAAATAGTTTCGGGAAGTTTCTCGGCAGTCAGCAAACGGCAGGGTCTTCTTTACTTTCAAGACTCTACACCGAAATGGCCCGATACTATCCCGATTACAACAGCACCGACCTACAGCCGAAGAAAATATTTTCAAGGGCATGCCCCGGAAAGAGATTTGATTCAGTTACATACCGGAAGTATATGTCCATGCTCTTTAAGAAGGCGGAAGAATTTCTGTGTACTCAGCAGTCACGCGAGGAAGTGATAAGATCTAAAATAAAAATACTTGACGAGTACCGAAAGCGAGACATTAAGTCACTTTACAGGAAAAAACTGAAAGAGGTGGAATCAGACTTGAAGGCGACCGAGATCGGAGATTACAATCTTGATCTCCTTCGCCATGAACTGGCAATCAGAAAGTATTATTACTCATCAGATGGAAACAATCTGAATGAAGCTATGGGAGATCTTGATATGTCCGGCAGATATCTCTTGAAGTATTTTGTTTCGTTTGCGTCCATTGTTAGCTACATGTTCTCTGATATGAACAGCAATCTGAAAATTTATCCTGAAAGCAAGTTCCCTGAGGCCTTTTTCAGAAATTTTGATTTTAAGAAATACCTTGAAGAACACGAAGTGAGAGATTCATCAATCAGTGAATTAGAACATCTTGACAATGAGCTGATCAATCATGACTTAGTATTAATAGATGATCCCGGTTCTGCCGACAATTATTTTGCACTTAAGAATTTTCTAAACATCCATATAGGCAGGTTGTCTTCTTACAAGAAGGTTTATCAATACAAGAAACTGATATCATACTGCATGAGAATGAGAAGGCAGTCGAAGACGGCAATTGATTTTGACCAGGAGATATTCGAACATTACAGTGTTCTTATAGAATATGGGCTTGCATTTGGAGATAACGAACCAACTATTCATTACAATGACTTCCGGATTTTTATAGACTCTGCGCTGAAATCGGGAAACCGTGAGTCGGCCAAAAAATTTATCGAATTTCTGAGTGCAAAGTCAGATAGCGAGAGTTCTCTTGAAATATTGGATATGGGCCGAGCGCGGTTGCTTTATGATAAGCAACACTTTGACGAGTGCCTTGAGACACTTGCTTCTGTCAAGCCGGTATCAGAAACCATGGGTATGGACCTTTACTCAATGAAATTCTTCTGCCTTTATGATCTGAACCATACGGCTTCTGCCTTGAATCTGTTGGACACATTCAGGCACCATGTTTCATACAACAGGCAGATCTCTGCGCAGTACGCCGAGAGCTTCAAAAGATTCATTAATTTTTCGAAGAAACTTCTTAGACTTAGAAAGAAGCCTTCAGAAGACAAATCGAAAAAGCTGTTTGAAGATATAACCCGTGACAATTTGGTAAGCAACAAGAGGTGGATGCTTGGCAAGCTCAAAGAGCTGGAAGAGCAGTGCTATGACTCCCGACCGTGAAGCAATCAGGACACTGTAAAACTTTAATTAAAGCTGCCTGATGCGGTTACTCAATCGGAAGTCTAATGGATCGTATCACATCATGTTGCCATTGCGGCAGAGACGGCAACTATTCTTGCGCAGTCCTTTTCCCGTAAGAGTTTCGCGATCTCGTTAATGGTAGCTCCGGTTGTTATCACATCATCAGCTATCATGATTGTCCTCCCTGAAATTTCCTTATCTCTTTCCGGCTGAATGCAGAAAGCATTCATTACATTTTCTGCTCTTTCCTCTCTGCCGAGTTTCGTTTGGGTTTGCGTGTATCTGCACCGGACCACAAGCTTGCCGTCAATTCTTACTCCCGTGACTTCGGATATTCCTTTGCAAATCTGCATTGATTGATTATAGCCCCTTTCCCGAAGCCGTCGCAGATGCAGAGGCACAGGGATGAGAAGATCCGGAAGATCAATTCGCTGTTTCATGATCTCGGCGCCAATGAGTTTACCGAGTAATGATCCTTCCTTACTGAATCCCCTGTACTTTACTGCATGGATTATGCGGGACATATTGCAATCAGCGGAAAGTGTGTAAAGTGACAGGCAAAGATCTGCGGACAGTTTGGATGCCAGTTCAACCTTGCGGAATTGCGGCAACACAGGAAGGGAATCAAGTACAGAGTCGCAAACAAAGGGATTGGAATTGCCGTCGGAAATTTTCTCCCCGGAAACTAAGCATATCCGGGGGAATATGAAGTCGAGTATGTCATTATGGATCCGGAAGCATTTCCGGAAGAGATCAGTTTTCCACCAGTTTCCTGTACCTGACCCTCTTTGGCTCAACATATCCGAACTTCTTCTTCTTATACTCTTCATAGTCAGAATATCCTCCCTCATAATACACAACTTCCGAATCTCCCTCAAAGGCCAGTATATGTGTTGCTATCCTGTCAAGAAACCACCTGTCGTGCGAGATCACAACAGCGCATCCGGCAAAATTCTCAAGGCCCTCCTCAAGAGCCCTGAGCGTATTGACATCAATGTCGTTAGTGGGTTCGTCAAGCAGAAGCACATTGGCTTCCGACTTGAGAGTGAGTGCAAGATGAAGCCTGTTCCTTTCTCCGCCTGACAGCATGCTGACTTTCTTTCCCTGATCAGCTCCGCTGAAATTGAACCTTGCTACATAAGCCCTCGAATTGAATTGCTTGCCTTCGATCTCAATAAATTCATTTCCTTCGGATATCACTTCCCACACGGTCTTTTCCGGATCGATGTTTGCATGCGCCTGGTCAACATATCCTATCGTTACGGTTTCACCGACCTCAAACACGCCCTTGTCAGGTTTCTCAGTGCCCAGTATCATCCTGAACAAAGTTGTCTTGCCTGTTCCGTTTGCACCGATAATTCCGACTATCCCGGCCGGCGGCAGTGAGAAGCTCAGGTCTTCATAGAGTATCTTGTCGCCAAATGCTTTCGAAATACCCTTTGCCTCAATGACCTTGTTGCCCAGCCTCGGGCCGTTTGGTATGAAGATCTCAAGGCGCTCTTCCTTTTTCTTTGTGTCTTCGTTAAGAAGCCTGTCGTATGCCTGCAGTCTTGCTTTCGACTTGGCCTGCCTTGCCCGCGGTGACATTCTGACCCACTCCAGTTCATGCTCAAGAGTCTTTCTTCTCTTGCTTTCCTGCTTCTCTTCCATCTCAAGCCTCTTAGTCTTCTGCTCCAGCCATGAAGAATAGTTGCCCTCCCATGGAATTCCTTCTCCCCTGTCAAGCTCCAGAATCCAGCCCGCAACGTTATCAAGGAAGTATCTGTCGTGCGTGATGGCTATGACCGTCCCTTTGTACTGCTTAAGGTGCTGTTCCAGCCAGTCTATTGATTCGGCATCGAGATGGTTTGTCGGCTCGTCAAGCAGGAGAATGTCGGGCTCCTTCAGCAGAAGCCTGCAAAGCGCAACTCTTCTTCTCTCACCGCCGGAAAGATTCTTTACGGGCGTATCTCCGTCGGGAGTCCTCAATGCATCCATTGCCCTTTCCAGCTTCGAGTCAAGTTCCCATCCGCCGAGATGCTCGATCTTCTCCGTAAGCTCACCCTGCCTTTCGATCAGTTTTGTCATCTCTTCATCATCCATCGGCTCGGCAAACCTGTTGTTCACTTCTTCATATTCCTTCAGCACGTCAACTATCTCCTGCACACCTTCCTGTACAATTTCCTTCACTGTCTTGGTTTCGTCAAGCTCAGGCTCCTGAGCAAGAAACCCGATCGAGTAATCCTTTGTAAAATGAACCTCACCTTCAAAGTTCTTTTCGACGCCCGCAATGATCTTCAGCAGTGTTGACTTTCCCGAACCGTTGAGACCGATGATGCCGATCTTTGCTCCGTAAAAGAATGAAAGGTAGATGTTCTTCAGAACCTGTTTGTGCGGCGGGAACGTCTTGCTTACACCCACCATTGAAAATATGATCTTGTTATCTGCCAATGATATTTTGAGTTGCCTGTTTCACCGCCTTTTGACTTATCCCTTGTCACAAACAGAAAGAGGAAAATTCCGGCAAGGCAGATAATCCAGACAGAGTCTATCCAGGTCATAATTGGTTTTGTGATTGATTGCTGAGAAGGCTGTCGGCTGTTCAGCGTGGCAATTTACCTATGGCGGCCGCGATATACAATTCACATTTTGGCCGGAAGGCATTGCGAAATTCCTGATAACCTACTCTGCATTGGCAAACTTCAAGTGTCGGAAACCACAGCCACGCAATGATGCAACGCGAACAGGCACACATTGTCTGAGCAATTCAAATATTTCAGAAAAATTTCAATAGTATGACGCAGGTCATAGTTTTTTATGCGGGAAATTGACTAAGTTGAAGCAAAAACACAACCACATGGATCACTTCAGGACAATCATAGAGCCCTTCAAGATCAAGACCGTTGAACCGATAACAGTCACCTCGGAAGAAGAGAGGGAGACGCACCTCAAGGAGGCATTCTACAATCCGTTCAAGCTGAGGTCAGAGCATGTGCTTATAGACTTCCTTACTGACAGTGGTACATCCGCAATGAGTTCAAGGCAGTGGGCAGGCATGATTGACGGCGATGAGGCTTATGCCGGTTCAAAGAGCTGGCTGAGAATGGAGGAAGAAGTGAAGGACCTTACGGGCTATGAACACATCCTGCCAACTCACCAGGGCAGGGCGGGCGAGAGGATACTGTACGGATATCTCGGAGGCAAGGGTAAGGTTTTCATAAGCAACACTCACTTCGACACAACGCGGGCAAATATCGAATTCTCCGGAGCCGAAGCGATTGATATCCCCATCGAAGAATCACTTCATCCTCTGATGTATCATCCGTTCAAGGGTGACATGGACCTTGTGAAGCTGGAGCAGATCATAAGCGAAAAGGGCAGCGGTAACATCGGCGCTGTGATTCTCACAGTAACCAACAACAGCGGCGGAGGCCAGCCGGTAAGCATGAACAATGCCCGAAGGGTCGGTGAGATATGCAGGAAGCATAATGTACTTTACATTCTTGACTGCTGCAGGATCGCGGAGAATGCATACTTCATTCAGCACAGGGAAGCCGGTTACGAGAACGTCCCGTACAGGAAGATCGCACAGGAGATGTTTTCATTTGCAGACGGATGTGTGATGAGTGCGAAGAAAGATGCGCTCGTGAACATGGGAGGATTTCTGGCACTCAGGGATCAGGGACTCTCCGATGCGTGCACAAATCTCCTTATCATCACAGAGGGATTTGTAACTTACGGGGGATTATCCGGAAGGGACATGGAGGCCATAGCAATAGGGCTGAGAGAAGTGTTTGATCCCGACTATCTGAAGTACAGGATCAGAAGCACGGAGTATCTCGGAGAGAAGCTTTTCAAAATGGGAGTTCCGCTCATCTGGCCGATCGGCGGCCATGCAGTTTATCTCGATGCGAAGTCCTTCTATCCGCACATTCCCGTTGATCAGTATCCGGGGCAGGCTCTTGTGTGCGAGCTTTACCTGAAAGGCGGAATAAGGTCTGTGGAGATCGGATCGGTAATGTTCGGAAAGTATGACGAAAACCACAAACTCATTCCCGCGCCCAATGAACTTGTCAGACTCGCAATTCCGAGAAGAGTTTACACTCAAAGCCACATTGAGTATGTGATCGAGGTCTTTGAAAAGCTGATGGAGAATAAGGAAGCTGTCCGGGGCTACAGGATCACTGAGGAACCGAGATTCCTGAGACACTTCACTGCTAAGTTTGAACAGGTCTGAATTTTCTCTGAACTGACAGGATAGTTAGAACCGACAAACATCCGCTTACTGAGAACTTCCTCAGGCTACGTCCACTGTTTTGTCAAGTCCGGAGTAGTAAATCACGCCGGTAACTTTCCTTTCCGGATACAAGGCCCGAACTGCTTCCATGTAGATTCTCACCTGCTCCTTATATGATTCATTTCGCGACAGGTCTTTGTCGGTTTTGTAATCAACCACGAGTATTCCGTCGTCCCTGTGCGCGATCAGGTCGATCGTGCCCCTCACCAGTTTACCGTTGAGAGGAATTGAGAAGTCGGCTTCGGGTTGAAGCGATCCTGCATTCAGCGAGTCTATGAATCTGATGACTCTCTCTTCCGACTTCGACTTGCTCTTATGCTTTATGCCGCTTGCATGCTTGAATGCAGCTATGTGAACTTCTTTGCCGAACTCCATCCCGGCATAAGAATTACCAAGCGAATTCGTGTACTCTTCCGACTCGTGAAACCTGCCGACATATCTCTTCACCGACATTGACTCGACTGATTCTTTGGCCGGCTCGGGCAAAGGCACTGCCACCATTTCTTCATCATTGCCCTTTTCATATTCAAGTTTTCCCTCATAGCTGAAATCTTTTGTGATCTTATGGCCGGTCAGTTCCGCCAGCCCGGTGAAGAAAGGCGAGGGGTTGTATGCGGTCAGATACAAATACTGCTTTGCCCGCGTCAGCGCCACGTAGAGCAGTCTCCTGCTTTCACTGTAATTTTCTTCTTTGCAGATCTTGTTTATGAACAACGACCTCCAGTTATCGTAATTGCCGAAAAACCCGTTCACCTCAGCGTACATTTTCTTCATCCGCAGTCCGCCGATTTCATCAAACGTCAACTTTCCGCTTGTGCCCTTGAAGTCGGGGAATAAGCGCATGTTCACGTTGGCAACTATCACTACGGGATACTCCAGCCCTTTGGAACTGTGAATTGTCCTGCAAGTTACGGAATCATAGGTCCTGTTGAGTTCGATCTTGAAGTCGCCGTAAAGAAGCGAATCCTCTATAATGCCGGCGATCTCGCCAAGCGAGAGAAGGTCTGAAGCGGCCCACGATTCAACCGTTTCAATGATCGTCCGTGCAAACTCATCCCTGAATCCGTACCTTCGGTTCACTGCCTCAATCATGTAAAGGATGTTGCTCTTCATTCTGCAGAGTTCATCTCTGAACTTCGAAATGGCTTCCGGCAGTACAACTTTATCTGACTTGATGATTTGCATCAATTGAGAAAAATCATAGCCGTCGTTCTCAAGTATTGCAGTCAGTGCAGAGACATCTTTGGGATTGATCACAAGCTTGATCCATGCAAGCACGAGAATCCCCTGCCTGGATGCGAACACTTCCATGCCTCCGTCAAACGAGACAGGCAGTCCGGCCTTCGCAGAATCCTTCTGAAGCTTGATGCAGAAGTCCTTTGTGCGGGAGAGAACAGCGATATCGGAATATCTCACGCGCCTTTCACTTACGATCTTGCCGTCACCGTCATGCTCGACTATCCTGTACCTTTTATCTGAAACAAGTTCCCTGATCTTGTCGAGAATAAGCCGGGTCTCGTCTTCCTCTTCCGCTTTGGCAGACTGCAGGAAACCGATCTCCGTGTATTTTCCCGGCTTGCGCCTGGCAGTGAGAGACCGCTCAAAGTTCTTTGATTCATACTTGAACTCATTTTCTTCACCGCTCTTTGCTTTGATAAAGAGTGCATTGCGGCTGAAGTCGAGTATCTCCTGCGAGCTTCTGTAATTGTACTCAAAGGCGATCTTTACAATGTCATCTTCAGCTGTTCCGTATCCTATCCTTTCCCCGTCATTGTTAACTGCCTCCTTGTGCGCTTCGATGTTGCTGTTGAATTCCGTTATGTTCTCTATGGTAGTGTTCCTGAATCCGTAAATGCCCTGCCTCCAGTCGCCAACCGCCACGAGGTTTGCCCTGCCGTTCATGTTCCTGCAAAGTAGCAGAAGAAGCTTGAACTGGATCTTATCCGTGTCCTGAAACTCGTCAACCATGACATGATCGAACTGCGAGCTTTCTCTGAATGAATCGTCCTTGAGAAGTTTTACATAAGCAAGCATCACCAGAAATTCAAAGCTCAGCTGATTGCGCCTTATAAGATAAGTTAAGTAGCCAGTGTAGACCTCACGTATGAAATCAATGAGATCGTTTTGAGTCGGATCGTTAAAGATATCGCCGATCTTGTTTTCATACATAAGCTTATCGCCGAAGTATAAGGATGGAATAAATCCGACAGGCACATTTCCGCATTCTTTGTTCAAGATCTCTCTTGCCCTTGTCTGTTTGTTATCCTGTTGAATATTTTTCCTTTTCGCAACGACTTCAAATTCTTCCTCATTGCCTCTCAGCCTGTTCAGTCCGTCTTCCAGCCATCCGTTCCTGGCAGGAAATATCCCGGCACTGCAGAGTTTCTTTATGATGCCAAGCAGGGAAGAGTGGTCATTGTCCAGCGAGAGCAGAATGTTCTCATACCTGCGGGAGTTTTTAAGCCTGAACAGAGTGAAGTACCTTCTGAACAGTTCACTTTCAAAGACTCCGTTTTCCTGCACACTGAAGTTTGGTGAGAGACTCTCAGATATGCCGAGATATGACGGAGCATTGCTTCCGCCTTTCTTAAGAAGCCTCGTGCAAAGCGCGTGAAACGTCATGACGGGCGCCTCAAGCAGTTCTGTTATGGTTACATCATCCGAGCTGACCTTCGAAATAACGTCTTCCTTCATCTGCGCGGCGGCTACATTGATGAAGGTGATAAGAAGTATGTTCTCCGGCCGCTGTCCGCTTTCAATGAGCTTGTTGTACCTTCTGATTATCGTGTGTGTCTTGCCTGTGCCCGCTCCGGCATCAACAAGGTAGATACCCTCAAGTGATTCGGCTAATATGTCCTGTGGATTTTGCATTTCAGCTGACAATATTCCTCAAATATTGTTGTTTAGATTTTCCTCTTCCGTCTCCATGCTCTCATCGCTTGTTCCTTCCCATAGCTTGTTTCCTGTGCAGATGCCGAGATAGTCGCAATTACTGCAGACCTTCCTCTTGTCAAATGCCGGCCTGTTGGGGAAATCCGTTGCGGCAAATTCATTCATTTCAACCAGCGCTGCTTTGATAAACTCCTCTGTTTCCTGAATGTCATTCATAAAGATCAACCCGTCCTTGCCGCGTGGAGTCCTGATGTCTTTGAAGAGTGAACTGACAGACTTCATTTCTTCTTTATAGAATGTCTCAAACTTCTTTCGGTTGAAATCAGCGGGCGTTAATCCGAGATCCTCAGTTATCAGCTTGCAGAACTGCTTCTCGACATCTTCATGCACTTCGTCTCCGCTGTCAAGTCTTTCGCTGAATCCCTTCACGAACTCTTTCCATTGCTCATATGTCAGTTTGCCTGCCGCTCTTGATTTCTCAAATGCGATCTCATACATCTCTCTGCTGAGCATGTATGCACTGAGGGTTTTGGGAATGAATCTGACTATGCTCTGCGACATACTCACCTGTTCACCGAGTATGAACTCACTCTTTGCTTCAAGCGGATAAAGATAACTGAATGCGGAAGAGTCATTGGCGGGAACGGATTTCGATAAATACAGAAGGTACATCGGAGTCTGAAAATCTGCATCGGGAGATTTTCTCTTCTTCAGCATACTCAATACCGAGCTCTTTACAATTGCGGAAGGAGATCTTCTCCCCGATGTTTTAAAGTCATATATCGTACCGTTACCCAAAAGGTCTATACGTCCGGTTATAGCTGACGACACATCTTCGAACCATTGCTCCATATTGCCGTAGAGCTTCTTCTTCTTGAAATGTTTGTACAGTATGTTTTCATTCCTGCCTCTGTCTGTCTCTGCGATCCTTTCAACCTCAAGCGCTTTAATGAAGTCCAATATCTGTTTCATCGCAATTTTGAACACTCCCCTCTCCTCATTGACTTCATCTTTGCGCAGGTAGCTTTCGAATTCCCCAAGCAGAACATTCAGTATCTCATCGAACTTCTTTTCACAAAGCTCAGGATAGTCAAAGCAGAACTCAGCAAAGTTGTGAATCAGCGTCCCCCGCTTCATTGCTGGGTTTTCAATCCGGGGCTGCAGCCGGTAATATGCATACTTCTTCGGACATGCATAAAATCTGCCAAGCGCACTCTGGCTCAGCAACCCGATCTTAATTTCATCGCGCTCGCCGCCGGGGCTCACACGCTCGGCCCCACTCTCAACACGAGTGTTGATTTCAGGCAATACTTTGCGGAAGACCGGCGCATCAAAGCCGCTTATTGATTTGTCAATGAGTATGTTAAAGTAATGGCACGGTATGGTTTCATCTCCTCTTGTTACAAGATGAGTGAAGTAGTATCTCTGTGCGCCCTGTGAGAGAAGGATCTGAAACTTGTCGAGGTTCTTTCTTTCCTCCTCTTTCTTCCCTCCCTTCCCCCCCTCCCCCCCCCCCCCCTCCCTCCCCCCCCCCCCCCCCCCCCCCCCCCCCCCCCCCCC
>DAIQRO010000293.1:433-3281 GCA_036786155.1 Bacteroidota bacterium | reverse complement strand
GTATCTGATTGTAACCTGCGATGTAATACCCGTACTGCGTGCTGTCGCTTGTGCCCGCCACATAGAGCCTGTTGCCCGATACCTTTACGGAAGAAGCCTTGTCGTTGCCGTTGAGGGAGTCGTAATAAAGGTGCGAGGGATTGTTCCAGCCGGGAGTGCCGTCCTGCTTTTTGTATTTCATGGTCACGAAGTCGTAGTTACTGCGGTTCCGGTTGTTCGTATAGCCGGTGACGAAAACGTTTCCGCTATTGTCTGCCGCTATTGCCGCGGGGATGTTTGTGGAACCGGGAAGCGAGTTGTACTGCGATCTCCACAGCAACTCGTTTACAATGTCACCCTTGAAGTAATAAGTCAGCATTGTGGAGCCGCTGCCGCCAAAAGGATCGTCAGATATTACAACCGCCGCCGTCCTCGACTTCTGCAGATGCGGAACATCGGTAATCTGTGCAATCACAAAACCCGTTGGAGTTTCGTTTCTACCTTTGCCGTTGAGTATCAAAGTGCTTGATACGTTTCCGTCGAAGTCGAGGATCATGTGTATGATGTCATTCTTTCTGAACGGGCCGTTGTATGTATAGCCGATGACGTAGAGGTTATCTCCGTCAATAAGGATATCCGTTGCAACATCATCTTTATTGTAAGCGGGATTGTTGTATGTGCGGGTCCAGAGGGTGTCGCCTAATCGGTTGAACTTTATGATTATGAGATCCTTATTTGTAATACCTGTAACATATCCGCAGATGAATGTTGCAGAATCATGCTTTACCACCCCGAATCCGGTACTCTCTAAATTGTTGTTTAAAGTATGGACATACTCTATTCTTCCCTGCTCATTGTTAATATGCTTCAGAATGAAGAGCTCGTTCAAATTGTGACCTGCATTGTGCTTATAGCCTGTGACGTATGGATTGCCCACACTATCAAGCACGAGATCAAAAGGCTTATCAAAACCTGCATTCACATGATCCTTTTTCCACATTAGTGTTCCGCTTTCGCTGAATTTTTGAGTTTCTATATCAAAAGAACTATTGAATCCGCTTACGTATAAGTTGCCATAGAGGTCAATCAATGTCTTTGATGGAAAATCAATTGGTACTTGGGAATGTGATACAGAGGAATTCAAAAATAAAAACAGAATCACAATAAGCGGGTGCTTCATGTCTTTTTCCTTTCTCATTTAATTAACAAAATTTTTATTGTCTTTGCATACAGATTGTTCACTTTCATGCTGCAGAAGTAAACACCATTCGAAAGTTGCGATCCATTATATCCAATCTCGTGCCTTCCTGCATTGTAGAATTGTCTTCTGAGTACCTCTACTTCTCTGCCTGCAATATCATATACGGTCAATTCAACAAGCGACTTATTCCCGAGACTAAATGAAATAGTTGTTGTCGGATTGAACGGATTCGGAAAATTCTGGAACAACTCAAAATCTGCAGGTTTGACCATGCTTGTGTTTGCGACTACCGAAGTAGTTCCGCCGGTTGTTGTCTTCAGTATGTTCCCATAATTCCCGACAATGAAACCCGTTAACGAATCAGCGAAATTAACACACCGGAGATAGCTTGTAGTAACCGAATTTGCCCAAGTCCAGTTTGACCCGCCGTTAGACGTGTTTAGCAATGCTCCGTCAAATCCCACTGCATAGCCTGTGCTTGAATTTACAAAATGCACAGAGCTTGTTGTGCCAAAGTAGTTGGTATTGTATCTCGTCCAATTAAGACCCTGATCTGTTGTCTTAAAGACCTGGTTTATGTTGCCAACAACATAACCTGTCTGTGAATCCGGAAAATGCATAGCAGCTCCTGATCCATTATTGCCTCCAACAATTGGGACCCAGGTTGTTCCGCCATCTGTTGTACGCTCTATTCGGATGTCAAATAAAACCACACCAGTGTTAGAATCAAAGAACTGTATTTCATAAACCCAACCACCATCAGGATTATAATAAAGCGTTATCCAGTTATCTCCCCCATTGCTGGTCTTTCTTATCCAGGCAGTCCCGGCAGAATCTCCTGAAGTATAGCCTCCTGCAATGTATCCTGTCGTATTATTAAGGAAGAAAACATCAAACAAAAGAGCTCTTGTCTCGCTGTCAAGAAAGAACCAGTTGTTTCCGGCATTTGTGGTTTTCAGCACAACTCCGGAGTCACCGCTTATATAGCCGGTGTCAGGACTAGGAAACACAACTTCCCTGAGTATCTCCCTTGTCACCGGCGGATATATGTTCCAGGTACTTCCGCCGTCTGTTGTCTTCTCTATTGCGCCCTCCTCGCCCACAACCCATCCTGTACTCGGATTTATGAAATAAACGCTGTGAAGATCAAAGTATCCTCCTACGGAGAAGGACCAGTTTGCTCCCGAATTTGTTGACTTAATTGTGTTGCCTCCGCCGCCGGCAATAAATGCCGTGCTTGTGTCTGACCATCCTGAAGTCCAGAACATCCCTCCTCCGCCGTTTCGCTGGTAGTACTCAACATAAGTTGTATCAATTATCCAGCTTGCTCCGCTGTTTGATGTTCTTAATATGTTGCCAAGATCACAGCAAATTACTCCGTTCATCTTCGATCCGAAGCTCATATGCCTGAGTATTTCATACCCTTCTGCCTGTCTTGGAATATTAAGGTCAATTGTATCCCAGGATACTCCGCTGTTCGTAGTCTTGTAACAGGTCCCTCCGAGATCTACCAGCACAGCACCTATTGCCGTCACCGAGTCCAGCTGAGACACTCCTATGCACTGATCAAACGTTGCAAATGTCAAATTCTGCACAAACCAGTTCACGCCCCCGTTGGAGGTCAGCATGATCCTTCTGTCTCCGCCGATAATCCCGTAATTCGCATCA
>DAIQRO010000293.1:0-335 GCA_036786155.1 Bacteroidota bacterium | reverse complement strand
GAACGACGCGGCTGAAGGACTGAACTGCTGTGCCCACGTCTGTCCGGCGTTTGTGGTCTTGTAGATCTTCCCTGCAAGTCCCACCGCATATCCGTCAGTGGATGTTGCAAAGTCAAAATCCTGAAAGATGACGCCGGGGAATGTATTAACGATGTACCAGTTGTTCCCGCCGTTTGATGAACGGAGTATCCTGCCGCTGTCGCCGACTGCTACAAGGATGTTTGGATTGCCCTTTGCAAAATCTACTCCGTACAGATCAACTGCTCGAGGAGAAGGAACAGTGAACCACGTCTGGCCTCCGTTGGTGGTTCTCACAATCGTTCCCACATCTCCCA
>DAIQRO010000292.1:0-3303 GCA_036786155.1 Bacteroidota bacterium | reverse complement strand
CAAATTTTCCGCGAACTGGACAGGCACGCCACGACTGGCTGCATATTGGCCAGTAACACCAGTTCCATCAGCATCACGCGCATTGCTGCCGTCACCTCGCGCTCAGCCAGCGTGATCGGAATGCACTTCATGAATCACGATACCGTGATGAAGCTGGTGGAGATAATTAGAGGACTTGCCACAACCAACGAGACCTACGAAACAATAAGGGAACTTACGCTTAAGATTGAAAAAGTGCCTGTTGAAGTGCAGGACTATCCGGGATTCGTTTCAAACAGGATTCTTCTGCCAATGCTGAACGAGGCAATGTACTGCGTAATGGAAGGCGTCGCCACGCCTGAGTCCATTGACACGGTAATGAAGCTCGGAATGGCTCATCCAATGGGACCCCTTACTTTGGCAGATTTCATAGGACTTGACGTGTGTCTTTCCATTATGGAGGTATTGCACAAAGGCCTTGGAGATTCAAAATACAGGCCGTGCCCGTTGCTGAGAAAAATGGTTGCATCAGGATACCTTGGCAGAAAGAGCGGGAAGGGTTTCTACGATTATTCAAACAATAAATAAATCAGGGCAGAACATGAACTTTGACCTAACCGAAGACCAGGCCGCCATACGCGATGCCGCGAGGGATTTTGCCGAGTCTGAAATTGCTCCAAGCGCATCAGAGAGGGACCTTAATGCAGAGTTCCCGTTTGAAATTGTTCAGAAGCTCGGTGAACTGGGATTTATGGGAATGATGGTGCCGCCGGAATGGGGAGGTGCAGGCCTCGATACAATTTGCTATGTGCTTGCTATTGAAGAGGTCTCAAAAAAGGATGCGTCAGTCGGGGTAATAATGTCTGTGAACAATTCACTCGTCTGCTACGGCATTGAAAAATTCGGCAGTGATCATCTTAAGGAAAAATATCTGAGGCCGCTTGCTTCAGGAAAGATGCTCGGAGCATTCTGTCTTTCAGAACCCGAGGCCGGCAGTGATGCAACACAGCAGAGAACCGAAGCTGTGCTTGACGGAAATCATTATGTTCTGAACGGGATGAAGAACTGGATCACAAACGGAGTGAACGCCGACATCTACCTTATCCAGGCAATGACAGACAAGTCGAAGGGCTACAAGGGAATTTCAACCTTCATACTCGAGAAGAACACCGAGGGCGTCGAGGTTGGAAAGAAGGAAGACAAGCTCGGGATAAGAAGTTCTGACACTTGCACTCTTGGGCTGAACAATGTCAGGATTCCAAAGGAAAACCTTGTCGGTTCGGAAGGACTGGGATTCAAGATCGCAATGGAGACTCTTAACGGCGGAAGGATCGGAGTTGCGGCGCAGGCGCTGGGCATCGCGCAGGCAAGCCTTGAAGCGGCGGTGAAGTATTCAAAGGAAAGAAAGGCATTTGACGCGCCGATATCGGAACTTCAGGCTATTCAGTTCAAGCTTTCCGAGATGGCTGTGCTGACCGAAGCAGCCAGGTTGCTTATCTATCAGGCAGCCCTGAAAAAGGACAGGCATGAGAAGTTCATCAAAGAGGCTTCCATGGCAAAGCTTGCCGCAAGCCAGGCGGCAGTGCATTGCGCGCTTGAAGCAATTCAAATACACGGCGGATACGGTTACGTCAGAGAGTATCTGGTTGAGCGTTATTTGAGAGATGCAAAGATCACACAGATCTACGAAGGCACCAGTGAGATACAGAGGATCGTGGTCGCGAGAGAACTGCTTAAAGACTGAAACTTAACCGAAGGGCACGGTGCATCACATTGTTCCGTGCCTTTGCTTTTTGAGTGTCAGAACTTGTAGATGATGTTCAGCGCGAAGTTCAGATTGTTGAAATTGCCTGCAAGAGATGTTACGAGCGGCTTTTCCCCCTTCACACTGTTCAACGGAATAAACCTGTAGCTCGCTTCAAACCCGATTCCGAACTTTGAAACTGTAGCTATGCCTGCTACCGCTTCAAAATTCATTGTCCAGAAGTTGTTTGAATTTTCTGTTGAAAAAAGATAATCCAGCCTGCTGTCATCCTTGTAAACCCTTTGCTCCATCTCCTCGCTTATGTATATCGGACCGGCTCCCCCTCCTAAATAAAAGAGGTTGAACGCCGATCCGTAATCTTTTCCGAACGGAAAATACTTTGCGCGAATATTGACAGGAAGGCAGTACATGCTAGTTGCCGTCGGCACATAGTACCTGATTATTCCGTTCGATTCAAAATTAAATCCCCCCAGATCAGATTCATCTCCGCCGTAGTCACTGCTGAACATGTATGAAGGAGACAGTTCCAATGCAACGGTCTCGCTGAGCACTACCCCGAAGAAAGCATCAAGCTCCTTTACAAAGGCCTGTGAAGAGAAATCGAAGAATGGATAAGCATCGCTTGCCGAGCCGTCCGTGAAGAGAACAAACTTGTAACCTGCTCCGGTATAGAATACTGTATTCTGAGACCTCTTCTTTATCTGAGCAGGAGATTCACCTGGTGCAAACAACAGGAATGCAAATGGCAGAATGAGCAGAGCAGACTTTGCGCCAGCAATCATAGGATGTATCTGCTTAGGTCCCTGTTTCTGATTATTGAATTCAGTTTCATATGTACATAAACCCTGTCTATCCTCACTTCCCTCTCCTCGATCTTATCCGGCATCTGAAAGAGCAGTTCTTCGAGAACAGTTGTAAGGATTGTGTGAAGTCTTCTGGCACCAATGTTTTCAACCTGCTCATTGACCTGAGCCGCTATCTTTGCTATCTCGCGAATAGCTTCTTCGGTAAACTCTAGATCAACATTCTCTGACGCAAACAATGCCTTATATTGTTTTATGAGAGCATTCTCCGGCTGTGTGAGGATCTTTATGAAATCCTCTTCGCCAAGATTCGCAAGCTCAACCCTTATCGGAAATCTGCCCTGAAGTTCCGGAATGAGATCGCTTGGCTTGGATGTGTGAAATGCTCCGGAAGCTACGAACAGTATATGGTCTGTCTTCACCGGCCCGTATTTGGTTATAACGGTTGATCCTTCAACAATCGGCAGAAGATCGCGCTGAACGCCCTCCCTTGATACGTCGGGACCCATTCCTTTTGAATGCCCGCCTGCCACCTTGTCTATCTCGTCTATGAATACAATGCCGCTGTTCTCGACCTTGCTAACTGCTTCCCTTACCGCCGCATCAGCATCTATCAGCTTTCCCGACTCTTCCTGCGTCAGTACTTTTCTTGCCTCCGCTATGTTCATCTTACGCTTCTTCGATTTCTTAGGCATCATATTTCCGAAAAGATCATTGAGATTGACTCCCATTTCGTCCAGGCCAAGAGGTCCAAGT
>DAIQRO010000056.1:1196-15359 GCA_036786155.1 Bacteroidota bacterium | reverse complement strand
TGCACCCACACATTATTGCGGCTGACATAAAAATGAGTGACCAGGCTTTGGTCAATGTTGAATACGCCGTTGAGTCCCGTTACCAGCATCAGGCATTATCCACTAAGTTGTCAAGATAAGCTTCAAGGGCGACTTTGCTCACAAACACTTTTGACTCCGGCAGTGTGAACCGGCCGGCGCCGACAAAATAATAGATATTCGTCTGTTCTCCCGTTCCGTCATTATTGGCATCGAGCACAACGCTCTCCGTCTTTTCAACAACCGCTGCCTGCGGTTGCGGATCACTTGCAAGATACGGGACATATACAGTCTGCCCGACCTGGAAAGTAGTCGCGCTCGGTTTGTTCGTGACTTCAGGCATCAGAGCTCCCTCTCCGTCCTGGCATCCCTGCCTATGCCGGTCACGCTTTTGTCTTTGGCAAAATAGAACCCGAGCAAACCGCCGGCGGCAACAAGGATCTGCCCTACCTGCTTGAGAACAGGATCGTCGCTGGCCACAAGCGCCGATCCGATTGTGAATGCAATTCCGGAAACTGTTGTTCTCCAGTTTTTCATTTTAATCCCCTTGGGTTATATAGTAATTCTCGGATGTCAGATACATCCGACTTGATTTGTGTGAGATCTTCTTTCAGTTTCAGCATTTCGATCTCATTCATCTTGCGGTATGACTCCACCTTAGCATCGATCCTCTCGTCTTTGGCATCCACTTTGGCATCAAGCTTTGCATACGTTGTGGCCACCAGCCATATCACTCCTACCAGCTGTACAATGATCAGAATCGTCTTAAAATCCCAGTTGTTCCAGAACGCCTTGCTCTGTTCTGACCTGCTGATCATTGCCCGTCTCCTTCACCGGAATCTCCTTCACCGGATTGCTCGTCAGGAATTTCAGCGGCAATGTCTTCCGTGACACCCACTACGGTTGCATTCGCGGGCGTGATAAATCTGCCAAGCTCAAGCTGGCCTGTCCGTTCAATTGCATCGAGCCTGTCTGCGGCGGCAACTTCAATATCAGTTTCTATTTTTACGTGTACTGTGTAGAGTGGCATGCTGTGTATTTTGATTAGTTAGCACTTGTAGCGGGTGCAAGAATCGAACTTGCCTGAACGAGGTTATGAGTCTCGCGAACAGCCACTGTTCCAACCCGCGGTAATTTTGCCCGGGCGGTTGTGCCGGCCCGGGCTATCACTTCACTACTATACCTGGAACAAAGAACGTGTGAAACACTCTGCGCCGATTTCGGCCGGCGCCGACCATTTTTGCGGGACGTATCCCGCGCCTGCGGGGTTATTATCCTTACTGCTCCTGCGGCTCGCCGAAGCTGAGCCCTGAGAAGCCTACTGCCTGAGCCGGCGTCACTTCCACTCCGGTAAAACCGGTGATCGTAACGACGCCTTCGCCAAGGTCCGCATCGGCTGAATAGTCAAGCTGTGCGACTCCCGGCCCTGCGGCGATCACTTTGACGATCTTCTCGTTTTCGGGATCTCTTTCAACCGTGAATACGGATTGGTCAGAGCTTGTGAACCTTACTGAACCGGGTTCAACCTGTGCCAGATTGCCAAGCCTGTCAACTGCCTGAAGCTCTCCGGATACTGCGAACTGTGTTGATTTGAGTGATAGCAATGTAATGTCTCCTGTTATGTTTATGTTGTTAGTGATCAGCTTCAGCATCAGCCTGCCGCCTGCCGGCCTGTGTTTAAGCCACGCCAGCAAAGCGGCCACGGCGACGATGAGAAGCGTTATGATAAGGAACTCTGTCAAAACTCGCGTCTGAACCGGAACCAGACATAGACTTTGCGCGAGGCAGCATATACGCCTGTCTTCACCAATCTGAACCCGACGATGACCGGATCGTTGATCGCATAATCTTGCGGCCAGGACGAAGCCTTACTAATAATAACAGTATCGCTGGAAAGAGTTCGCAGGTTTTTTACCGATGTCGTCACCCACTCACTTGATCCGTAGTATCTGACCTGAGGCCTTAGCGTGTCTTCTGTTGTAGAATTATACAACGTGAATGCGCCGGTCACGTAGGTGCCCCCGGTTGTGGCTGTGGCGATTGTGTCAACTCCGTGAACGATGGAATCTTTCTTCTGCCACAGCACCTCCTGTGCCTCTGCCCTTGTCTGGACAGCCGAGAGCAGAAACGCCGTCGCCAGCAGAAACAGCAGGGATGTTATTGATTTCATTTTTTTCATCTCAGTGTCTTATTTATTATTAGTCTATCGCGCAGGTAACTGCGAATTTTGTGTCGAGCAGCTTCGGAGCAAAGTAGCACAGCAGGTCATTGATGTCAACGAGGTGCTCACCGTCCCATGCCTGCTTCAATTCCATGTACTTACTGAGAACAAATGCCAGGCCGGGGCCGAAGAACGCCGTTACAGTATCCTTACCGCCCACCTGCGGCACAAGCCCCGAGATGAAGAACTTCATTCCGAGAATGTTCATGAATGTGCCGGTCTCCATGTATTCCTTCTGATAAGCGGCGGCGTTCTTGACTACGTCAATTGAGTAGAACTCCTCTGCCCTGTCGGCCGGAATGCAGATGACGACATTGCGGTTCGGGACTTTGTTCTTTGCGAACTTCGCCTTGATCTTTCCGAACACGCCCCACGTCAGCGCCGGCACAGCGGCAACTGTCTGGTCAGTGGTTTGCGCCTCTGTGATCACGCGAGTATCGAAATACTGCTGGAAGGTCTGTGCCGCCGAGATAGTGAATTCCTTCAGGAGCACTCCGTTGGATTCCCATCTTCCGGCAACTTCATCGGCGATAGGGATTACCGCCTTTTCAAACGGTACGTTTACCATACTGGTATGTGTTTTCGTACCTTTTCTGTCGGCTCCGTTGCCCGCTGTACCCGAGGTTTTGACAATAAGCCCGGGAAGGTTTGGAATATCAATGGAAGTCGCGCCCTGGCTGACAAGGCCGTCGAATGTTCGGTTGCAATACTGGTAGATACCCTGAGTTTCGATGAGCCTCTGTACTACCGAATCAGCTACTAATACTTTTGAGTATGACATATTTTTTCAGGTTTAAGAATTCTTTGGTTACACAGAAGTGTCAGCGAATCTTGCCGACGCTGCCTTCATTTTGTTGACCTGCTCATCCGTCAGCTTACCCACATACTTTTCCGGCTCCCTGAGCACGTCTTCATATGCGACATTTGACAGTTGGTCCGTGGCAGGCTTAGCATCGGAACCGGTTGCGACTCCGGATTCTTCGGTAAGCGGTTTACCAGACATTGATGCAAGCAGTTTTGCACAGCCTTCGTAGTTGCTCTTTGCAAATGCGGTGAAGTCTTCCTTCTGCGCCGGAACGATCTTGCCGGCTTCAATCGCATCGTCAACAAGTTTAACCGCCTTTGCCTCTTCAGACTTCCTGAGCGCATCAGAGGCGGCCGATTCCGAAGCTTTCAGTGCCGCAGTCTTTTCTTCGATTGACTTGGTTATCTGCTCTTCGGTCTCACTGCCCGTAAGCGCTATGTTCAGCGAAGCCGCAAGCTTTTTGAGTTGTTCCATTTGAATATTAAATTTTGGTTTCTGATTGTAGTCAAAATTCATGAGGGAGAAGCAGACCTTGTTCTTAAGCCTGCTTTCGTCAAACTTCTTTTCGGAAAATTTCATGACCGGCAGGCCCTTTACTGCAGGTATGTTTGTGGCCCCGAGCGCCCAGAGATAGGGGACGACAGTCCCGTTTGAATCTACTTCCAGGTCTCCCATTTCCACAGAACATTTTTTGAACTCGCCGGATTCATAAAGGTCCTTCATCCAGTCCGCGATATTTGAGAACGATACATACAGCTCCTTGCCTATTGCCGCCACATTCTTGATCCATCCGCCTGCCCTGGGCTCGCTCCTCCAGTCAGGGTGTCCTACCCAGAACGGAGCTTCGTGAACATTCTCAGGGTCGTAGTTTCTGGCAACCTGCGAAATATAGTCTTCATTGTACCTGTGCTGGGGATCCATGTATGACGGTATCTTTCCGCACTCGAAGACCTTGAAATATTTTTCTCCGTTGATCTCAAACATGGCGCAATATTGGAATAAGCCCGTCTCCTTGCAAACCTTATGAACCTACATATAACATTTAGGAACATTCCTATTAATAAGGAAAATACTTAATCGCATATTGCGGCATGCTTAAGGAAATATTTGAGAACATTGCAGAGCTGATCAGCGGGCTTCCGGAGTTTCAGGGTACGCCGGCCAGAATGGTGAAGCGCTATCACGGAGAATTCGAAGAAGGTTTCGAGTGGAATCCAGTCCTTCCGTGCGCTTTGCTTTACATCGCAAATTCACGGCCTCAGACAAAGGCGGCTCAGTCAGAGACCATTACGACGACTACTCAGGTAACGATATTCGTTGCCGGGCGGCTGGATTCACTGGAGCTGGCCGAGAAGGTTGCCAATGTGCTCGACGGTGAGGATTTTGAGATAAGCCAGTGCAACTATTATGTGAACTATCTGAGCCTCGAATTCTACGGCTACATACGACAGGTCGAGGTTTACAAAATAATCGTTGAAGTTAAATGAGCGGAAACGGGCCTGTGAGAGAAGAAGGGCGCTCAGGCGAGTGTTTATACACCTTCGCCGGAATGAACGGCTTAAAACGCCTCTATGGAGCTTGTTAACATGAGGTCAACTTTGTTATACTTTTGTATAATAAAGTTGTACAAGAGTATAATAAAGTTATACAGATTTGTATAATAAAGTTATACAAGAGTATAATAAAGTTATACAAAAGTATAACAAAATTAACCTGAGTTAACTAAAAGGGTTTGCAGATTTTTCATGACATATTTGGAGCGCAACAAATAAAAAGTGCAGAAATGAGCGGAAATTCAAACATACTTTTATGAACTGGAAAGAGCTTCTGTCGGGGATCAGGCTGTTTGCCGATAAAACACCTCCTGCGAAGGTATATCCCAAGAATTTTGACACGCGTATTTCAACTACGCGCAATGTAAGCCAGCTCTACAATACATATACATCCGAGTTCAGCCAGCTGAACATTGACAACCTGAAGAGGTACATCGAAACTGCCCGGCTAGGGATGAACTTCTGGAAGGCATTGCTCTTCGATGAGATCCGGAAGCGCGACCTCCACATTGGCGGGGTACTGCAGACGCGTAAACGTTCCATCATGAGCAAGCTCAGAGACAAGACACTGAATCAGTTGATAACATCTGAGTGGGATGAGGGGAAGGACTTCATTGTGCAGTGCTTCTCCGGACGCAGGGTGAAGTTTGCCAATTTCATCTCCGATATAATAGAGGCAGAGATCCAGGGTGTAAGCGTATTTGAAAAGATATTCCGTTATGAATCCGGGAAGCTGTACCTTGACGCAATACCGCTAGTGCCGGCGCATCTACTGCTGTATGATGATATTGAAGACCGTTACAGGTTCCTGGATGCAATGAGCAATGATGCTATGGAGGCGAGGACCGTAAGCGCAACGACTTCCGAAGACCGGATTGACTTTACCAGAATCAGCACAGTGGAGATAATCCCGGAGAAGCTGTTGGAAGTACATTCGCTCGACGGCAATTCTCAGAACGGGTTCCTCAACGGCTTCGCTGATTCACTGATGTGGTGTTACTTCTTCAAGACATTCAGCCTGAAGGACTGGTCCATATTCCTTGAGCTTTATGCTATGCCGGCCCGCATCGGGAAGTATGATCCACTGATGAGCAACCGGAAGGACCTTAATGATTTTATAAAAGCCGTTGAGAACTTCGGCTCCATGTACTGGGCTGTAATCAACAAGGACAATGACATCCAGCTTGTTGATTCCAACAAGACTGCAAGCTCGCAGGTGTATGACCAGTTCATCAATTACTGGGATACGAAGGCAAGCATCAGAGTCTTAGGCAATAACATCACCACGGAAGTTCAGAAGTACGGAAGCAACTCCGCCGTAATGGGAGCGAAGATAATCAGTGACGAGATTGCAGACTCTGACATTCTGCTCGTTGAAGACACAGTCAACACTCTGATCGAAGACCTGATCAGACTCAACTTTGCCAATCCTCCGGAAATACCGAAGTTTGCATTCCCTCTTGAAAAGTCGCTGTCTGATCTTGAAACTAAGTCACGGATATATGTCAATCTCAACTCGATCGGCTTTCGCCCGGGCAGGGAGCAGATTGAGGAAGACTACGGATTTGTTCCTGAAGATGCGCCGCAGGCAGAGCCGGGCGCTCCGATAGTCAAGGCAAGCGATGCCAAGGCCGTCAGCAAGACTGAGCCGAAACAGGAAGACATAATTGACGAGTACCTGAAGGAGATATTCGAATCGGCAAAACAAACATAACACACCGCCATGTATTCAACCGAAGCTGATTTTCTTAAACGGATCTCAAAGCAGGATTATGACGAGCTGGTACGCCCGGTATCAGGGGACACACTTACTTCAGCGGAGATTCGTGATGAGGCAATCGGGACAGCCGATGAAGTAATTGACAGCTACATCATGTCGGCTGTAGCCACAGTGCCTCTGGCAACGCCCGGCAAGATGATCACGCAGTGCAGTGTTGACATTGCAATCTTCAATCTTCATTCGCGCATACAGTATGACCGCATTCCGGAATGGGTGAAGGACCGCTATGATGCGTGCATCGCATGGCTGAAGGATGTGCAGAGCGGCAAAGCCAATCTCGGACTTGACGAGGAAGAAGAAGATGACCTTCTCGACAAGACGACATACGGCTGTGCAGAGCCGGTGATGAGGAGAGACAGCTTATGAAGCGCGGGATACCCAAGAGCAATCAGCGCCTGAAGCGCGGAGCGCAATATGTAAATGACATCGAGCGGCTCCGGAAGTATAAAGCTTTAGACAAGCAGAAGTACTTTGAACTGTTTGCCGCTATTGAAGTGAAATACGGGATCAGCTGTAAAACGATATACCGGGATATGAAGAAGAAAGTCCCGGGACTAGTGAAGCCGAGAAAAGATGCCGGCAAGCTCAAGAGCTTCATGCCTGCCAAAGCCAGGAAGATCGTTTCCGAAGTTGTCCGGGCAGGTAAGACGAAAAGAGAAGCCGTGAAAGTGGCTGAGGCAGTCACGGGCAGGCATATTTCAGGACGCGTGGCGCAAAGAACAAAGACGGTTGATATAATAGAGTCAAACTTCGGAGGGGACGTGAAAGCTTTTCTGGAGAAGATCTGCAGCTATGACCTGATGGCTCCTGATGCAGGCATCAAGTTCAGGCACAACAGATTCTCATTTATTGTGAACAAGGAAGACCTTGCCGATATTATTCTGATCCTCACAAATGCTTACAACCGGCAGGCAGATACTGCCGGGACAGACAAGCTTCCATTGGACAAGAATGAACTATTCCGCTCTAAAATATTCCAGTTGCTCGAATATAACATTAAGCTTGCAGAAGCTTCGGCGGATCTGAGATCTCTGGAATCAATCACCAGGATGTATAACAGCATTCAGGAAGACCATGATCTTGGCGCAGACTTTGAAATAGTTTACCGGATCTGCTCCGCCCTGAAGCCGGGCATATCACGCACTGAGATAATAAGTCTGATCAAACAGTTTGCCAAATGACAGTCAGCAGTCTTCTTCAGCAGGCACTGATGGAAGAGAAGCGCCTGAACCTTGAATCAAGGTTCGGGACGAAGAAACCCGTCTCCAGATTGGACGAGCTCAGCATCATACTTCCCAATTACAGGCCGCAGGAAAAGCAGACCGCGTTTCACCTTGCCAAGCAACGTCACAAAGGAATCAAAGGCGGATACCGCGCCGGGAAGACTTATGCATTCTGCGCAGAGGCAATTCTGCTCGCTTACGTCAATCGCCCGATACCGGTGATCTTATCCTACCCGACAGAAGACTCTGCTATTGCCGCCGGCCTGCCTGTGCTGAAAGAGCTTTGCAGGGATAATGATATTGAATTTACATTCATCAAGGACGGAGGCGATTTCAGAATGACGTTCGGCGCAGGGGAGGACAATATCGGCAGAATAATTCTGATCGGGCAGAAGTTCTTCAAAGGTATTACCGTGGCGGCAGTAGGGCTTGACGAGCCGTTCAGCCAGCGCAAGGAGACTTATGAGAACCTGATAGCCAGGGCAAGCTCAGGCCAGGCGGCAAGGCAGGAGATCTTCTGGGCAGGAACTCCGGAGCCGGAGAATATGGAGTGGGGATTTGAGTTCTTTGAACAGGACCACAATGACAACGACCTTTTCACAATTACCGTCCCGACTTATGACAATAAGTATCTCTCACAGGGTTATCTCAAGTCTCTTGAGAACACGTTCGACTCGAAGACCAAGGAAGTGTATATGATGGGCAAGTACATGTCGCTCTCTCAGGGCAAGGTCTATTACGGATTTGAACGCGCAAAGAATGTTCTGCCTCCGGAAGAGGTTGAGCGCAAATTGCGCGGCACTATTGAGCTCATCATCAGCTTTGACTTTAACGTTGACCCGATGACGGCAGTGGAAGTATATCTCGACCGCAAGACCGGGATCCGGTACCAGACAGATGAATACCTGATACACTCTTCCAATACTGACGAGCTGTGCGAGAGCATCATAACCGGACTCCGGAACAAGTATAAACCTGAAAGCCTGAGCCTGATCCTGACCGGCGATGCGTCAGGACGATCCAAGAAGTCTGCGAGCTTCGGAAAGTCTGACTACATGATCATCAAGGACTGGTTCCTTCGCTCAGGGATCAGCTTCACGCTTGCCGTGCCGAATGAGAATCCGCCTGTGAGAGACCGGGTAAACTATACCAATAAGCTTTTCGAGCAGAAGACTTTCTACATTGCCGATAACTGCAAATGGTCAATCCGTGATCGCGAGCTTGTGGGCTGGAAGCGCACAAGCTCCAACATGGAGGGCTTTCACATAGACAAATCGAAGAAGGATCTCTCACACCTTTCCGATGCAGGAGATTACGCTCTATGGAATACGCGCACACTGTGCATTGAAGAAGATGAAAGACAGCCTATGATAGTGACTGGCCCGAGAAGACAGCTGAGGTCATGACTCCTGAAGAGATACAAAGAAGGATCACCGAACAAATTGAAATTATCAAATCGAAAGCTTTGCCGGTTATTCAGGCGGAAGCATTAAAATCTATACGAACGAATTTTGAACAGGGCGGCCGTCCGAAGTGGATACCTTCAAAGAAGAAGGGAAAGTCGAAGGGGACTAAGACACTTGTCGTTACAGGCAATCTCAGCAACATAGGTTCTGAAATAGATTACTCAGGTTCTAAAGTTGTTCTTATGCCGAACCCGCTTGCAAGAGTATATTCCCGCATCCATCAGGAAGGCGGCACGATTAACATGAAACCCAGGACGATGGCGAGAAGAACTAAGAAGGATGGCAGATCTGTATTTGCTTCAAAGAATCGGGAGACCGGCAAGCGCAATAAAGTTGATGTGAGTTTTAGCAGGGCTTATGCAATAAAAATTCCGGCGAGACCTTTTTTAGTCATACCGCCGGAAGATTATCCTGTAATACTTGCGAGGATATATGAAGCTTTAAGACTATAGATACAGAATCGCAAATGGCGACTATTTCTGTCGTTCATAAGTGGTCATCATCACTGAAATGTTATCCGTGAATGTCTCAACATTTGGTTCGCTAACAGCTTGTATGTTAGGCACAGCAAATTGTTTTAGTGCGTAAGGTTGCCCTTGAATTGGCTCGCCAATTGTTACAACCTGCATTGTTGATGTCAGCAATTCATTCTTTATTTCATGTACCAATCCATATTGTTGCGCTTCAGGTGGACTTAGCGTTGTTCTGTTATTCATGTCAGCATCAACATCCTCAAGTGTTTTACCTGTGATGTCAGCTATTACTTTAGCAATATTCTTTTGATCTATTTGGAGACTCTTAAGATACTCTTCTAACTGCTTCTCATCCATTGTTATGTTGCCGTTCAAATTGAACTTGACACTATGAATTAGAAACCTTGAGTGGGGGACAGTATATCTTCTTTGCCCTGCTGAAAAGATCACAACCCCAATTGAATCCACGCTACCAAAATTGTAAGTATCAACCGCAACCGGCAAACCCTTAAGGTAATTGTGTATAGATAGACCATGGAACACTGAACCACCAGGAGTTGATAGTAACAGACGAATCTTGGTTGTCCCTTGAGCCAGTAAGTTATCAATGGCAGAAAAAAGATGGTCTGTTGACTGGTTATTTACAGGCGCTAGGAACCTAATTGCTCTTTCCATAATCAATTGTGCCTGAAGCTATGAATTTGGTTTAATTACAAGAATGTTACAAAATTTTAACAGAATTTCACGGCATAAATGCTTGCGAAGACTGTAGTCAGACATGGGGAGAGACTTGCTCTTTCGAAGATTGTGTTAAGTAGATTATCTAAGAATGTTTTCGAGTTCTCCAAGTGGAATCTGTTCCACAGATATTCGAAACATATCTTCGCTTTCGTCTTCAAACTTGTAGAACATTTGCATACCCTTCACTAAAGTATTGATTCTTCTCCCCTGAGCATTTAGTAATATTTGAGTAGCGTTTGAATGCCCACAGTGAGTTGCTAATGCTTCAGTCAATGGACCATAATATTGGTCCCATTCAGCTATTTTCTCACTCCAGATTTTTTGGAGTATCAGAGTTTTTCTTTCCATTTATTTCATTAATTAAGATTTTTAATTCCTCGGTTACTGATGCAAATTTACTTAAGAGCTTTTTCTGAACCAAGTTCAATTCCATCATCATCTCGCAAGTATGTACAAACCATTCTTTGTAATTATTATTAGTAGATCCCCAGTATTCTTTCAAATGACCAAACCCTTCCTTGCCATTTGTAATTGCGTTAATGTAATCTGCAGTATTTGAGAACAAAAATCGTAGGCTGTCCTTATCTACTGAGTTGATCTTCTTACTGAGAGCTTTAATTACTTTCTCTTTATTCTCAAACTTGAAGACGGTATCAAAATATTTTTTGTTTTGCTTATATATTGTTATCGAGTCCTCATGTATTTTCTTAATCCGACTATCTACGAAGTCATCTGTAATAAGCTTATGCCCGAAGTGGTATGTGTGGAAAAATTCATGTGCGTGAATGTATCGACTTCTTAGCGGGGTTTTTAAGATTGAAACAGGCATATAAATTATGCTATCAATAGTTACGGCAAAATCTCCACTCAAGAAGTATAAGACTGTAGGTTTGGGATTGAGAGAGTTAAACATATCTTTAGGAAAGTATTGAGTTGGCTCATATATTTTTTCACCATTCTCTATTGCATCGCCGAGATTATATCCGGAGTAATTGACGGATGCAGCAAAATTTGATGCCAGTCTGCTTATCTCTTTTCTCAATTCATCAGGCATTCCACTCAGCTTGGACCTGTTCCACTTGTCGAATATATGCCCCGTAATTCCTGAATTCCTGTTAAAGTCCGGATGTATCTTCGCCTGTTTAACAAGCTCAGCTCTCATTGTTTCGTCCAGATGTATAGGCTTGTTTTCAGGGAGATTGATTTCATCTTGTGAAAGGTAATTTATGTAGCATCTGCAGTTCCAGCCGTTTGGCGGGTATATTGTTTTCCAGATAGGATCGCTGGCAAAGTACACTGAATTGTTGAGTACCCTGTGCTCGTCTCTAACTCTCGCATCCTCACGGGTTTTGTACCGGTATGCAGGATACAGTCCCTCTATTGCAGGATCATGAAGCATCTGCCATTGCGAAGCATTATATGCTGAACTGACTGCAGTCTGAAAGTTTGTCTTGAGCCAGCCGGTTTGCGGTGCTTTGCCGTCCTTTGGAGGAAGGTATCCGTCCATCAGGTCTCTTGCCTCTTTGATGAATGCTTCAAACCTGTTGCCGGTATCTGATTCGGGTTTGTTGAGAATATCCACTGCCGCCTGCTTGAGCTTTTCCTCAAGCTCATAGCTTCCGACACACGCTACAGTAAAGCATTCCTGCTCGAAGTTTCTGAGAAGCTTTTTGTCAGTCTCATTGAAGTCAGTCGAGAGATAAGACGGGAGCTTATCGCTGAAGCCGGCAATGTTCTTTCTGTTGCTTCCGGCTACATCCTTCTTTGCCTTCCTGTATGCCACGGTTACAGCTCTGGCAAGATATTCGGTTATCGAATAGATTATGGTTGTATTCATTGCTTTCTGGTTTGTGGAATTACTTTCTTGTCAATCCTCCTCAGCGAAAAGTCCTTCTGAATTTCATAAGTCTTCTGCCCCATCTTGACTCTTTCCCCGACCTTGCACCATTTCGGGTTTACGAAATATTTCCCCCGCTCATCGCACAGCCAGGTCTTTATGCCGTCAATGTATTCGTGGGGAGGCTGTAAGAAATTTGATTTACGCATCAGTATCCTCCCGCGGTATTCCCGGCAACGGCATCCAGGCAATTACCTGATGCACCGGCGACATATTGGGATCATCCGTATGATAATGCTCGCCGGCGGCATCTGTGTGAGTGCGGTGTCCTAAGGTTATTTTCTTCTCTCCCTTTTTTCCGCTAAAGACATACACTATTTGCCACAGCAAAATGACAGTGGCACTATACGGCGGCTTCATACGTGATTCTTCTATCCACCCGTCTAATCCTGCGAAAAGTGTTTGCGCGTCGGTCCAATATTGTTCTTTCTCTTGTTCCGTTACGCACTCTGTGTAATTCATGACTGTTAGTTTTGATTATCAAACAATGTGTGATTGTACTCATCAAACTTCGACTTATTCAGCTCTTTGTCGTATGAAAGCTTTGCAAAGTCATCGAAACTTATCGGAACTTCCTGAGTCTTCCACTCATGCCGGCAGCGGTAGCACCGGCGAGAACGCAGGATGAACGTCTGATATTTCCGGACGTCAAAGACTTTCGACTTTTTGAACTTGCATTTCGGACACTTCATCTGAGCTTCTCCGATTCGGAAAGTTTGTTGTTGTACAGTTTGAAAGTGTATTTCCATTCGTCGAGCGTATCTTCTTCCTGCTGAGTCTTGGGCCTGTATTTCCGGATCAGCGACATGAACAGGGGATTGGTGATAATGCCCTCGAGATGGTCGTATGCGAGCCGCTTGATCTGCTTGGCTCTTTCCGTGTTGTATTGTTTGGGGTTGTTCAGTACTCGGCTCACATAAGCCGCAGTGCAATGTGTGATTACGGCTATGTTTTTCTGAGTAATTTTCCTCCGCATAAGCTTCAGTATGTAGTGTCCGTTGGTTCAATGAGTATTAGTTTGGTGTTACATCTGTTGAATGATCTGAATCCTACTGCTGTCTGGATCTCCGCCTTGTGCTCATCGCAGTATGTTAGCCTGCCGTCAACCACGTCGCCGTCAATTGTGACTGCGCGGTAAGTTGCTCCCTTACGGGGAGCGAACATCTTGTGGTATGCCTGTTCTATTTTCGCATAATCAATCATTGGCTGTGTCATTGGCACACCTTCGTTCCGTAATACTTTGCCTGCTCATACCAGTATTGTGTAGTAGGCTGCCAATCTTCAAAAGTATTCCTGGCTCTGCAGTAATAGTGCTTACCATCAATAGCAATAGCGAAGACATACCCTTTGTATGTGTACATCTTGTCATCGTCATAGATGTATGCGCTTTGGTCAAGCTCTCCGGTGATAGGCGCATTTGGATCAACCCGCCATTGTGGAGCTATTCTGTAATCTGTCATATCAGTTTTGTCTTTGTAAAAAGTTTGCCGGACTCGGGACCTTTGTAACCCTCTTGCCATTGTGATAAGCCTCCGTGAACTTCTCGAGTGTGCTCTGACACCATTTTCTTTGTTCGCAGGTCTTCTCTTTGTAAACTAAGCCCTTAATTCCATTTGCAGACTTCTGCACATCCCGGCAGTAATACTTCTGGTGCCTGTAGTATATAAGCTTCATTAGTACACTCCTCCGTTTCTGACGGGCGCACCGTCATAGGTTGTTTCCGGCTGAGCTTCAGGAGCGATGTGCAGGGTGTTGTTGAATCCACCTCTGCCTTCTCTGGCAATAATCTCAATGCTGACAATTTTGTGCGTTATGCTGCCGGTTACATCCATAACTTTCTTTTCCGCAGTGGCGGAAGCACTATTAAGATCTTCAGCTATCACATAGGTTGCATGTCCTGAATTAAAATTACATTTGTAAAGTGTTTTCATTTGTGGTATTAGAATAATGTTAGTTGTTTGTTCGTCACTTTCCACATTGAGACCT
>DAIQRO010000056.1:0-1186 GCA_036786155.1 Bacteroidota bacterium | reverse complement strand
TCTCGGGGCTTATGGTACTGCCTGCGAATTCCACATAGCCGAGATCCCGCAGCTCGAAGATCCGGCCGGTGATGGAATGAATGTACCGGCCGGTCCTCCTAGCAATCGCCTGCGTTGTGATCGGGCCGGATGACCTGATCACATCATAGACTTCCTGCTGCAGCTTGCCAAGCTCCGGGAGTGTCTCTGCCAGAGATTCGTTCCTGATCTGCTCGGAGTAGTATCCTTCGCGTACTTTCACAGCCAGAATGCCTTTCTCAATCTGTTCATGATCCTGTTCTTTGCCTGCCTGTTGTCCAGATCCGTTGCCGGTCTTACGATCGTCCATGAGTCGCAGTTGATTGTCGGGATCTCGCGCGCCTTCATGTGCCTGCGTCTGCGTAACTCATCCGACATATCGCGAAAAGTCATTAGCCTTGCCGTATTGCTCATGTCCTCAACTTGGGACCTCTTAAGAGATTTCATGAATTTAGTTTTGTTTGATTAACTTCCTCGAGTTCCTGATTGAGAATTGATTCAAGCGCACGCACTAATCTTAGTCTGCGCTTCATCCTCCACCATCTGCAGACTGCCCGCCTGCATCCGAAACTGTATTTCATAATCTTAATTGTTGATTAATTATGATTGGTTAATTATGACTGAGGCATTGATTCTGATTTCGTCAGATATGCCTCGTAGTAGAAGCTGTCTTCCTGGCTGATATATACTCCAAGCTTTGCCAGCTCTTCTTTCTTAAGCTTTGCGTCGAGCATTGCCTGCTTGTTGAGATCTTCCTTGGTCTTTATAAACTGTCCGGCATACTTCTTCGACTTCTTCACGACCTGCTTGACTGCTTCCCAGGTAAAGCCCTTCAATGTCTTCAGGGCACCGGTGCCAAGCCTGAATCCAACGGTTCCGTAGTTCAGTGCGCGGCTTCTGGCTGAATCGAACATGGACTTGTTGTCTTCGCAGAAGAGCTGAACGTCTCTCTCGAGTCCGAGGATCTCTGCATTGAACTTATCAAGTATCGGCTGATACTTGTTCTGCAGTTTAATTCGCTCGTCGTTCCAGTCTGATTCTTCCTTCATTACTTTTGACTTGATGACAGCAAGAGCTTTTAGTGTGCTGTCAACTTCGTCCCAGCTTTTCAGCGTGGTAGATTGCTCTGTTTGTGGTTTTGTTTTTGCCATTACTTTTTTTGTTTAGT
>DAIQRO010000055.1:0-15503 GCA_036786155.1 Bacteroidota bacterium | reverse complement strand
AATCTTTCTTCAATGCATCCGCATTATGAACATGAGCCGACTTTCTCAACGGCAATCTTGTAAAGTACTGACCAAACTCAATGCACACCTGCATGTTCATCTGATGGTCTATCAGCCACATTGCAACCTCGGCAATCCGCGCGGGAAATTCTTCTATCTCAATTCCGTACATCATGTCAACATCGAGCTTTATCAGATCACCAACATCAAGCGAACCTTGTCCTGATTTGTTGAGGCATCTCAGTATCTCAAGCTCAAGGAGGCGCAGTTCGCGGTAGGCAATAACAAGGAAGTTGCCGCAACCGCACGCAGGGTCGAGAAACTTCAGCCGGCTTATCTTTGTGTGAAAATCCCGTAGCTTGTTGGAGTTGTCCTTAATCTTGTTGAAATCTTCCCAAAGCTCATCTAAGAATAGCGGCTTTATCACCTTCAGAATGTTCTTCTCGCTTGTGTAGTGAGCGCCGAGATTTCTGCGTTCCACGGGATTCATCACGCTCTGGAACATCGAACCGAAGATAGCGGGAGAAATTCTTGCCCAGTCAATGGAACAGCAGTCAAGCAATGCTTTGCGCATCTTTGCATCAAAGCTCGCCATGGGCAGTTGCTCTTCAAACAGCTTTCCGTTCACATATGGAAACTCGGCAAGTTGTTCATCAAGGTTTTTGAATCTCTGCTCAGTTGGAGTGTTAAGTACCTGAAATAGCTCATGAAGCCTTGCGGCAAGATCAGAGCCGTCCTCATTCGTTCGCTGTTCAATGAAATCCTGAAACTGCTGTTTGTTGAAAATGGTAGTATCATCCGCAAACAGGCAGAAGAGCAATCTCACCAAATAGACCTCAAGCGGATGCCCGCCATAACCGATCTCTTTTAAGCTGTCGTGTAGCTTGCCCATCAATTCGGCGGCTTTTATGTTTGCCGGGTCCTGCTCTTTGTAGATCTTTTTCTGATAGCCCGCAATGAATCCGAACTGCTGAACATTGTCAACGAGCTCATCGAGTCTGAATGCAGTCATCGTGTCTTCCTCCAGGTCATAAAGTCTGGAATTTTCAAAATCCGAAACAAGAATGAACTTGGGCAGTTCGTGTTCCTTCAGTCCGTGCAGATACTCCCTTGCCTGCTCATACGCCTTGTCAAGGCTTTTACCCCGGCTCTTCATTTCCACAAGCAGCATGCCTTTCCAGAGCATGTCAATGTAGCCGTCCTGTTCATTGAGCCGCTTCACGCGGTGTTCGAATGTTGCCACCTTACGCTGGCTTATTCCGAACACATTGAAAAAATCAACGAGGAATGGTTTGGCGTCTGCATCTTCATTCGATGCTTCGCACCAGTCACGGGAGAATTTTAGTGCGCGGTCTTTTATCTCGTTCCAGCTAAGAGGCATTGCAAGTAAAAAAGTTAAGCTCTAAATATTGTTCAGTAGAAATTCATCTCTCCTGAAATATCTGAAAAATACTGAACAATTGAAGTGAAATCATTCTTAGGCAAGAAGTGCCAATAGCGTTCTTGTCCAAAATGATTCGCTTACGAATGCCGTCTACAGCAAGGACTCAGTCTGCAAGAAGTAAATCGCTTATTTTTGAAACCTTCCCAAGCTCAGGTCAAACTGTTGTGCAATATGTAAAATGGGCTCAGGCACGGAAGCAGAGCTTCAGGAGCAAGTGCGTTGCCAAACAGAGTCTGGCAACGAGCGGTGAATATGTATAGCGGGATCTGGCACGGAAGCAGAGCTTCCGGAGCAAGTGCATTGCCAAACAGAGTTTGGCAACGAGCGGTTGAACGGGATCATGAACGGAAGCAGAGCTTCCGGAGCAAGTGCATTGCCAAACGGAGTTTGGCAACGAGCATAAAATAAGTACAACGGGATCATGAACGGAAGCAGAGCTTCCGGAGCAAGTGCGTAGCCAAAGGCAATGCTAGTATGTGTATATGAGATACAGCGATTCTTTCTTGGCATTGCTGAAGATGAGTTCTGAACTGACTGCCTTCGCCCCAGAAACCCGCTCAAGCAAAGCAAGGAATTTTTCGATACTTCCGTAATGACTTATCTGCAGTAGTATCGGCCTGAGGGCGGTCAGCTCTTCACGAAGGTTATTCATGTCCTTCAGGGTATAGAACCCGTCGATCCACTGATTGTAAAATATGTAAGACGGAAGGCTTGATGACAGAACTGACCTGTAAGTTTCCGTCTGCCCCGCGCCGTACTGAGATGCAAATGCAAGCGCCGTGGAACTGCCGGAACTTCCGAATGATGAAATGAACAGTTTATCATTCTTCAACTCATCAATCTTCTCCAGCATTGCTTCTGCGTCAACTCTCTGCGAATTCCCTTCAAAGTAAGATGACACGATCATGTTACAGCTCCAAAGAAATATGAGCAGTCCAAGTATTCCGGCTATGCGCAATTGCCGGGAGGAAACAGAAAGAGTTTCCGAATTCCGTGAGACATGGAGCGCTGAGATAAGAATTCCCGTAACAGAAAGCATGAAAGAAGGGATCATGTAATACTGTGCATAGTGCTTGGCAACAATGAAAGACTGCAAGAAAAAGGTCAGCAAGAGTGAGATAAGTATCAGCCGTTCTCTTCTGTACATTTCAGATACTGTCTTATTGAACCTGCGGCTGAGTATGAGCGATGCAATGATAGAAAGAAATGATATAGCATAGACAGGGTCTGTTGTGAATATCTTAACGAAGTTTTCCTGAAATGCTGCTGAATTGATAACAGTAGCTTCTCCCTTTCCGTACTTGCCGCTCTTCAATGCAAGGCCGGCAATCCATTTCCCGAAGTAATCAATATTGCTGAGCCCCGGGTAAACGAATACGAAGAAAAGCGCCACCGTCAATGCAAGAAATACAAGCTTCCACTTGAATTTTTTTAACGCCAGCAACGGAAAAATCAGAAGAGGAAAGAAGCTGATCTTGGTGGCTAACCCAAGCGCGCAGATAACCGAAAGCATGACCGCAAACTTTCGGTTCCACTCTTCCGAATCTTTATGCTTAAGCAGGTAATACCAAAGCGCGCCAACGTAGAGAAGCCCTGTGAATATCAGAAAGTTCTCCGGTGTTACGATTATCAGTCCGTAAAAGATCTCAGCGGATGAAAACGGAGTGAGCTGAACCAGCAGTCCGGTCAGTACACTTCCCGAGATCCTGTAAATGAATAGCCCAAGCAGAAACAGGCCGGCGCAGTTTATGAGTATGAATGTCCTGTTCATTACACCAAGGTATGATTCCGGATGTGAGAGCACGTCCATGATCAATCCATTGCCTGTTCCCGTGATCAGATTGAAGGCCTTGACAGTCAGTTCGCCGACCATCTGGACGGTCGTTCCCGGATGATCGAAATGAGCGACACCAAAGCCGGAAAACTGTGCGAGATTCAGGGAGCTGATGAGATAGACATAGCTCGGATCATAAAAGAACATGTAGTAAGGCCCCTGCACCTTCTTCAATGCGGTTGCTGAAACAAAAAGAATCAACGGCAGAATGAGAAACACTAGAAAGATCTGTGCTTTCTTCAAAGTTCAGTTGGCGTGATGATTTGAGTGCCGCAATATATTCAAGACTTCCAATAAATGAAAGTTTCTATATTCATACTGCCTTTGCAAACGGAGAGTGGATGCGAAACACCGATCATTATTTGTTCGCAGTTGAAGCATCTCCGGGGCAGACATTTAGACCGGGAGGCAGAAGTGAAGAACCGAACTGACACCGGCACAGTTCGCAGTCTGAAAAATGAAGTTCATTTCATTGCGGGAAATTGCTGGCTATCTTACACAAATGATAACGATTGAAAATTACAGGAGCATATCATCTATGAACAGCCCCATAATTCTTGCTTGCCAGGGAAGGTCGGGAAGTACGACGTTGATGAGGATCTTGAATTCGGTGAGCGGCTGTAACATCTGCGGCGAGAACTGGAACATGATTGGGAGCCTGCTTGACTTCTATGACAATATGAAAAAGACAACATTACAGCCGGGTTATATGAGGGAGTATGACGGAAATTCCTTTTGCGCGTGGTACAATGTGTTTGATCCTGACGCAGTAACGGAAGACGTGAAGAAGCTGATGCGGGCCGTTTTCGAAAGTGAAAGATTTGAACACTGGGGTTTCAAGGAGATCAGGTTCGGGTTGGAAGATTATGAGTCAATGGAAACAAGGCTCAACAACTTTGCTGAGCTATTTCCGTCGGTCAAGATCGTTTTTCTTGTAAGGAAAGATGTCGAGTCGCACGTAAGATCAGGCTGGTGGGCGGACGACAAGGAAGAATCGAGAAAGATCCTGAATGATCAGCTAAAGAACTTCAGCAA
Organism: Bacteroidota bacterium; assembly: GCA_036786155.1. GTDB lineage: Bacteria > Bacteroidota > Ignavibacteria > Tepidaquicellales > Tepidaquicellaceae > JADJAH01. The sequence goes on along the minus strand of DAIQRO010000055.1, from coordinate 11,190 downwards.
GTACAGTGAAGCATACCCGCACAGGAGTTACATGTTATCCATGGAAAACATGCTGAATCTTGATGACAGGTTTTGGGGATTGTCAGGCTTCCTCGGTATGATTTTTGAAGAGGGGAAGATCTCAGAAATACTCCGGAACAAAGTTGACTACGAAGTGAAGCGGTGAATCGAAGCAAGCGGTTTCTGTCCTGCCTTGCAGAATAAATTCATAGAGCAGGTCATAAGGTTTGGGAGGTTAAGCACAGTGCTCACAGTGCAAACCAAAGCAAAAGTGTAAGACGGGGAGATCCTGGCATTAATTATGGGATTGATCCCGGTCTGAGGTAAACCCGCCGTGCCGGTTTAATGGTTTGAAAAAGACAATGTCAATTACTAACTTTACGCTTTCCCGAGGGGCTATAGCTCAGTTTGGTAGAGCGTCTGAATGGCATTCAGAAGGTCAGCGGTTCGACCCCGCTTAGCTCCACTTTAACGGAATTTTCTAAATAAGCAAAGAAGAAATAATGTTCGCAATTGTAAACATAAGAGGCAATCAGTACAGGGTGCAGGAAAACCAGATGGTGTTTGTACCTAAGCTGAAGGAGGAAGTCGGAGCGAAAGTGACATTTGACGATGTGCTTCTTTTCTCGCAGGATGAAAGTACATACGAAGTCGGTTCTCCAAAGCTTTCCAGAAAAGTAGAGGCAACTGTAGTTGAGCACGTTAAGGATGACAAGGTGACGGTATTCAAGAAGAAGAGAAGAAAAGGCTACAAAGTCAGAAAAGGCCACAGGCAGAACTACACTCAGGTCAGCATAGACAAAATCTCCTGACCGGACAGCGTTTAAAGTTTCGAAAATTCGAAAATTCAAAGAGCACTGATAAATGGCACATAAAAAAGGACTCGGAAGTTCAAAGAACGGAAGAGATTCACAATCCAAGCGATTGGGCGTGAAGAGATACGGCGGACAGGTGGTAAAAGCCGGAAACATTCTTGTAAGGCAGAGGGGTACAAAATTCCTTCCCGGCCTTAACACAGGTCTCGGCAGAGATTACACCATCTTTTCAATGATTGACGGAAAAGTCAGCTTCACGGATAAGAAAGGCAAGAAGATCCTAAACGTTCTTCCGTTAGAGACCGCTTAAGTTTCTAAGCTATTCAACTGCAGAAGCGAGGTTATTCCGTCATCCGGAATAACCTCTTCTTTTTTCCGAAATCTAAAAATCATTCATACATATGAAAGTGACTGTAATAGGCGCGGGAAATGTTGGCGCTACGGTGGCAAACTGTGTTGCACAGAGGGAAGTGGCAAGCGAGGTTGTTCTCCTCGATATTAAGGAAGGCATAGCCGAAGGAAAGGCGCTCGACATCTGGCAAACTTCCGGCATAAATAATTTTGACACAAGAGTCGTTGGAGTGACACATGATTATTCAAGAACAGAGGCTTCAAGGGTTGTCGTGATCACTTCAGGTCTTCCGATGAAACCGGGAATGAGCAGGGACGACCTTATTTCGACAAACGCCGAGATCGTGACATCGGTTACAAAGAACGTTGTGGAGCATTCTCCCGACTGCTTCATCATTGTTGTTTCAAATCCGCTTGATGTAATGACATACTGTGCATATCTCACATCCGAGTTTCCTTCAAACAGAGTCATGGGAATGGCAGGCATTCTTGATACGGCAAGGTACAGGGCGTTTTTAGCCGAAGCGCTTAACACTTCTCCGAAAGACATTCAGGCATTACTGCTTGGCGGCCATGGAGACACTATGGTGCCGCTTCCAAGGTACACAACTGTTGGAGGAATTCCTGTGACAGAACTGATTGACGATGAGAAACTCGATGCAATTGTTGAAAGAACCAAAAAGGGCGGCGGTGAGCTTGTCGCACTCATGGGAACATCGGCATGGTATGCGCCGGGAGCTGCGGCCGCGCAAATGGTTGAATCAATTGTAAAGGATCAGAAGAGAATTTTGCCGGTGTGCGCATGGCTGAACGGGGAGTACGGACTTAAGGATATTTATCTCGGAGTTCCGGTTGAACTCGGCAAGAATGGTGTGGAAAGAATAATCGAACTCGAACTGAATGAAAAGGAAACCGCACTTCTGCATGAATCTGCAAAGTCGGTTAAGGAAACGATGGATGTGCTTGACAAGATAAGAGCAAAGTAGATCCCTCAGGAACTACAAATCTTTTACAGAACGCCCTGGCTTCAGGGCGTTTTGTTTTTGTGCATTTTCAGGATGTAAACCGTGCCCGCGGAAGATGAAGTGCATTCAAATTCATCAACGAGTGACCTGATAATGTAAATGCCGCGGCCGCTTTCCTTAAAGAGGTTTTCCTCAGCGGTAGGGTCAGGCAGTTTGTCCACATCAAAACCTTCTCCCTGGTCTTTGATCAGAACTCTAATCGCTGTTGAATTGTGCGAGATCTCCGTAAGTACCTTTTTTTCGGGATTTTCCTTGTTGCCGTGGACAATGGCATTCACTATCGCTTCGGAACTTGCGATCTGCAGGTTAACAAATCTCTCCGGCTCAAGACAGAATACCTTGTTGACCGATTCCAGAAGTTGTTCAAATCTGAGGATCTCGGTTCTCTTTGATTCGAGGATCAGTACATGTGTTTCCAAGTGTTTATCGGGTAATTTAGTTCGCAAAAAAAATTACATGTTCCACTGAAGATCAAGCAAAAGGTTCAATGATTCGTCGTCGGATCCTCCAAGCGTATTGCTTATGAAATCAATTCCGCCGGTGAAATTAACAATTGATCCGTTATTTAGGTATAGAAATATCTTTCCAAATGGTCCGTATGATCTGTAAACTCCTGAAGTCTGTTTCTCGGCATCTTCGTATCTGTATCTAACCTGCTTAAAATACCGGAAACCCGCAGAGATCCTCAGAAGTGAAACAGGTACACATGCAAGCTCTGGAGAATAGTATTGCTCTTCAAAGTAGCTTATCGGCTTCACGGAAAAATCATCATTGTTGAATTGCCCCTGCTCGTAAAATCTCAGTTCACCGTTGAAAAGGAATTCGAAGTTGGGATGAAATGCATAGGAAGTTGAATCCCTGATGAGAAGCTGTCGGTATGAAAAGCTCTGAACCTGTGATACGATATCCTCAAAATCGTAGACCGTATAATTGGCAAGCACCTGAACAAAATTCCGTGTGACGATATTCTCAGCCGGGGAAAAATTGCTGAGCGATGACAGTCTGTAGATCCTGTTTTTGTAGTTGTTGGCGCTTCTTTGAGAGAAGATGTATGAAAGGTCTGATTCAATGTAATCGAACTTCGTCTGAATGTCGAAATTTCTGAGATTGTTGAATCCGTGCATTAGGTAAAAATTATACTCAAGCTCATCCCTGTCGTCATAGTTTTCCTCGAGGTTAGTGTCATATCGTAACAATGATGCCGAGCCGACTGCCGAGAGAAAATTCGTGTTGGAGAAACGGTACTTCACTTCACCGAGAAGCCCTGTCCTTCTGCTGTTGTTGTTTTTGTTCTTCTCCGCTTTCTCAAGTTCACTCACCTGCTGAGGAGTAAGGCCTGAGATGTTTATGAGAGAGTGATTTTCCGCACGCTCTATGTAAAACATTTTTGCAAGTCCGTATATGCTCTTGTAAGACACATCTGCGCCGGCGGAAAGTTCGAGGAAATCCTCGGCAACTTTTGAGTCATAGAGATTTTCGAGCAGAGCATTTGATGATGTGGCCCTGTATTTGAACTCCCTAGTGACAAGACGGTTGTAATAGCTTCCTGCGAGTGTAACTCCGGAGAATTCATTCAGCCGGTAATTGAGGGCATCTCCCACGCTCACAAAATTTTCAGACCTTCTTTCTGTATTGTTTCGTATGTTAAACTCCTGCGCAACCGACTGCGATGCCGGAAAGTAGAAGTCATTGCTGATATTATAGAATCTCAGTGAGCCGGTATTATCCGCAGAAAGCGAAAATCTTTTGAATACATTAGCGTTGATGTCAAAATTGTGGCTCTTCTTTCCCTGAAGGTCTTCATACGCCATTATCAGGTATCCGTTTGACTTATAATCTTTTACATAAAAATTGTCGACGTTCGCATTGAATACTCCGCTGAAGCCAGAATTGACCTCGCCGATCTGATCTTCCTTTTCGAATCCGAGCCGGAGGTTTGAAGAAAGTGAAGGGTGGGGAGCGTAATCAAAATTTGAAAAAATGAAACTGCTGTTGTTCCGGTCAGTTTCAATGTCCTTGTCATCGTTCAGGAAGATGTTCTGAAAACCTGCGCCGGCGCTGAACTGAGGGGACAATGAATAGAATACTATACCTTTGAAATTGTTGAAGTCACGAGAAAAATTCTTCTGGAGCTTTGATACATTTGACTGAAAGAACTCGGATACTGTTATTCCCACATTGCCCTTCATAGCGGTGAAATTCAAAACTGAGTTCAGCGAGGAGGTATTGATGTCGTTGGAAAAGCTGGTCCGGAGAAAATTGCCGGAATAGACGGAATCGAACGGCAAGTACAAAGTTTGTGACGAAGCTCCGGATGCAGAGAATATCAGGAGCATCAGAAGTATCTCAGCCGAAAAGATTCTCATAGGAAACAGTGCCTGATTCAGATTCTTCCCTGAGGTTTCTGAAAAGCCCTTCCAGGTCGGTAAAATTGTCGAGGTTCTTCAGTTCGCTTGTCCGGATGTCCATAACCACCCGGCCTTTGTCAAGAAGGATTATCTTTGACGAGACTTTTTCAACGGTATTCAGAAGGTGAGAGCAGTAGAGTATCGTCTTGCCAAGCGAAACAAGATGCGAAACGAGATCCTGAAAAACGAAAATTGAATTTGCATCGAGCCCATTGAGGGGCTCGTCGAGGAAAATCACTTCGGGGTTATGAATCAAAGCCGATGTGATCAATACTTTCTGTTTGTTGCCTTTGGAGAGATTGCCGATCGGAAGATCAAGCATTTCCGGGAATCCGAACAACTCTGCAAAATTTGCGAGCCGCTTGCTTACAACTCCGTACTCCAATGATCTGGCTCTTCCAAGGAAGCTTATGAATTCTCTTGGAGACAGGGAGTTGAAGAGATTAGGAGTTTCCGGAACGTATCCTACGATCCTTTCTCGGCAACAGGATCCTTGCGGACGTGAATTCCGCAGACCTCCGCAGAGCCCGAATCAAAGTCAAGTACGCCGGTAAGGATCTTTACTGTTGTGGATTTTCCTGCGCCATTGGTCCCGATGTAACCGCAGATCTCGCCCGCAGGTATTTCAAATGAGACGCCGTCGAGCGCAGTAAGTTCAGAGTATTTTTTGGTAAGTCCTTTGACGGAGATCATCGAACGTTACCGCGAGAAGATCTCAGTGAAAAAATCTTTCATGGCAATCCATGATCTTCTGTCAGCCGATTCATTGTAAGCCGCTACCTTGGATTTATCATTGCCTGCGCCTTTGTCTGTGAAGGAGTGGACGGCACCGCTGTATTCCACAAAAACCATGTCGGTTTTTGCATCGGCCATCTCTTTCTGAAAGGCAATTTTATCTTCCTGCTTTATGAACGGGTCATCAGCGCCGTGCAGGACCAGCAAGCTGGCCTTAATGCCGGAATTTGCTTCGGTGCCTGCCGGCCTGAGGCCTCCGTGAAAGCTTACAACTCCGTCGATCTCTGCTCCGGACCTCGCGAGCTCGATAACTCCGCTTCCTCCAAAGCAATACCCAATTGCGGCTGCGCGTGCAGGATCCGTTTGCGGTTGTCTCAGCATTTCATCAAGCCCTGACTTCAGCCTTTCTCTAAAAAGCGACACATCTCCGTAATATTTCCCCGCTTCTCTCGAAGCCTCCTCAGGAGTTGAAGGCCTGATTCCCTTGCCGTAAATGTCAACTGCCATAGCAAAGTAACCGAGTTCGGCAAGCTGGACAGCCCTCATCTTTTCATACTCCCCAAGGCCTTTCCATTGATGCACGATCATTACGCATGGCATTTTACCCGAGATGGAATTGTCGTATGCAATGAATCCCTGCAATGTGCTTCCGCCCGAAGTGTAGTCAATATCCCGGGCTATGATTTCGGAATTAGAGTTCATGTAAGTTGAAATAATGATGAATAGAATTGCAGTGATGAAACTTGTAAGACGCATACTGTGCTCCTGATTTGTTTTCGGCAAGTATAGTTCATTAATACTTAGGAATTAATACAAAAATCTGTTTAGGCAGAGTGGCTTATCCTGCGACGTGAAAACAGATCTTGTACCAGGAGATAAGCGCAGATTTGCACCTGGATAATCGGATTGAGCTTCGAGAAGCTTCTCAAATAATGGGTTTGGTGATTGACTAAAAGTGAATCATAAAAATTTTGCTTGATTCGGCACTGAAAGCATGAAAGAGCTCCAATGATACGCCCGCAGATAACGCAGACAAGCGCAGATCTGAAATTTGCAAAATTGGATGAAACAGCAAGAAGGTTCTCGATTAATGGGTTTGTTGATTGGCCACAGGTGCATTGAAAAAATTGTGTCTGTCCGGATACTGAGCGATTAAAGGTCGATGATGCATTGGCATCCTTGCGCGCAGGGAATGACACTTCACCGGATCTGCATGAATCAGTGTTTGCAATGTACGAATATCCTGAATCTGCTGCTGCAGATTGCACGGATGTGGCGAAGGAAGATTCCGCTATCAGGCAAATTGGCGTATCACTCAAACTGCATATGTAATATATTGAGAAACAAAAGAATATGAACACAGAACAATACGGCCCGAGAGAGATTAAAGAGGAAGATCTTGAGAAGGCAAAGATCTTTTCATCGGCAATATTCAGCATAAGCTTTGTGCTTCTGCTTTGGGCTGTGCATTTTTTGCAGTGGGCATTGCAGATTGACCTTTCCAGTTTTGGAGTCTTCCCAAGAAGTGTTAAAGGGCTTAGCGGCATAATTGCTTCACCGCTTATACACAGTGACTTTGAACACATATTCACAAACTCAATTTCCCTGCTTGTGCTTGTTTTCGGTTTGTTCTATTTCTACAGGGATGCTTCGTTCACAGTGTTTGCAGTTATCTACTTGTTAAGCGGAGCTATAGTGTGGATTGTGGGAAGGCAGTCATATCATATTGGGGCCAGTGGAATTGTTTACGGTGTTGCGGCGTATGTTTTCTTCGCCGGGTTATTCCGGCGGGACAAAAGGTCAATGGCGCTGTCGCTTGTTGTTGTGTTTCTTTACGGCGGAATGATATGGGGCGTGTTTCCTGTGGCTCCTGAGATCTCATTTGAATCGCATCTGAGCGGTGCGCTTATAGGAGCGGGACTGGCTTTCATTTTCAGAAAATACGATCCTCCTGAGAAGTACGACTGGGAAGATGATGATACGGAGAATGATGGCCTGGATTACGGCGATACTCCCGAGAAGATTGACAGGACTGACGAACTGTTTCCGGATGATCCCGACGATGATGACAGGCGGCTAATCAGGTAATCTTAACTGCTTTGCATTTTTAGATTTCAAACTCCTGCCCTTTGAATGGTATCTCCACATTTCTGAAGTTCATTCCCTTAAGTCCTGTTTTGAACGCTTCCTGTTGATCAAGCTCTCCGTGTACAAGGAAAATGTTCTGCATCCTTGACCTGTCAAACTTGTCGAAGTACTCTCTGAGCTCATCGCGGTCTGCATGCGCAGAGAATGAATTGAGCACAACGACCTTAGCATTAACGCCGTACTCTTCACCGAATATGTTCACATGCGGATCAGGGATATTGCGGCTCTCGATCAGTCTGCGGCCGAGGGTATGCTCCGCCATGAATCCGACGATGAGAATTGTGGTGGCGGGATCTTCAATATTGTTCTTAAGATGATGAAGCACCCTGCCCGATTCTGCCATGCCTGATGCTGAGATTATCATGCACGGCCCCTTAAATGAGTTGAGTTTCTTGGATTCCTCCACATCCTTGATATAGTTAACGAATGGAAGGTCAAAGACATCAATGCCTGAATGGATCAGATGCATGAGTTCCTTGTCGTAGCATTCCGGGTGTATCTTGAAAATGTCCGTGGCTTTGGTTGAAAGCGGGCTGTCAACAAATACGGGGAAGGGTTGCATGTCTCCGCGCTGAAAGATGGTTGCAAGAGCGTATATGACCTCCTGTGTCCTGCCCACGCTGAATGCCGGCACGATTGTCTTTCCGCCTCTTGAGACTGCCTCTTTCAAAACACTTTCAAGCTGCCTGTGCATATCAACGGCCTTGTCGTGTACCCTTCCTCCGTAGGTGGATTCTGAGATTATCTGATCGCAGTTACCTATGAATTCGGGATCGCGGAGTATGGGAAGGCTGTTACGGCCTATGTCTCCAGTAAATGCAAAGCGGGTCTTTCTACCTTTCTCATTGATTTCCAGCACTACCATTGCAGATCCGAGAATGTGTCCCGCATCAAAGAACTCCACCGAAACGCTCTCGCCGAATCCATCTATGAAGAATCTTTTCCTGTAGTCAACAGTCTTGAAATTTTCCAGGACCTGCCTTGCATGCTCTACCGTATAAAGCGGCTTGAACGGGTGCTGGTTCTTGCGTGCCCTCTTCTTGTTAACATATTCAATGTCCTTTTCCTGAATGTACGCGCTATCAAGAAGCATGATCGCACACAGGTCCCTTGTGGCGCTGGTAGAATAGATACTGCCGCCAAATCCCTTTGAATAAAGCATAGGGAGATTTCCGGAATGATCAATATGCGCATGTGAGAGTACAACGCACTCTAGTTCTTTCGGATCGAACAGAAAACTCTTGTTCACTTCATACGCTTCTTCGCGCCTGCCCTGATACAGTCCGCAGTCAAGAACAACTCTTTTGCCGTTGATCTCAAGAAGATGCTGAGAACCTGTATCAGTTCGGTCTGCACCGCAAAACTTAATCTTCATTGTTCAGGCTTTTTTATTTTTTCTTAACGGGATTATATGCATGCTTTGTGATGCACGGATTTCTGCTTATTATGAATCTGTAATGAAGCTCATTGCCTTTGCTGATGCCAATTCTCGGCGTTTGGATCCTGACTGCAGGAGGAATTCTCTTCCCGCCGGCGATAAACAGATTGCTTCTCTCAGTAAGGTCATGTCCGTTGAAGGACTTGTCAATGCAAAGCGCTTCGCAGAGCTTGCCCGGACCGTTGGCAAGATTGTGAAGATCATCCGGGAATTTCCTGAATTTTGCTGCAGTGTCAGATCCTTCAACTATTTCCGCACCTCTTATGAGCACTGCATCTCCCTTGCCTTCCCGGCCAGTCACGGCGTTGAAACAGTAGTGATTTCCGTAAATGAAATACACATAAGCCGTGCCTCCAATTCCAAACATGACTTTATTGCGTCCGGTCACTCTGCCGTAAGAATGGGATGCCGGATCGTGGTCACCGATATAAGCTTCGGTCTCGACAATCATTGCCTTTATGATCTTGTTGCCGATCCTTCTTACTATGAACTTGCCAAGTAAAGAGCCCGCCACAAGGAGAGTGTCCCTAAGATAGAATTTTCTGCTCAGAGGTTCGCTAAGTGCAGTCATAATTTCGGGCAATATAGAGATTTGGGATATAAGTGAATATGGCTAAGTACAGGCGCATCAAGAGTTCAGTTCAAGTTGCGGGGGAAACATACTGAGTAAATCCAATACAAATGAATTCGAACTGAGATTTTTGATTCAAAGAAGCCTTGTTTTAAGGAACACTCTCAGGAAAGGAGTACTGTGATACACGTCGTGTGCGCTTGTTTCCGGTTTTCCGGGAATATTGTAACCGAGGTAACCTTGGGGATAACCGTAATAGCTGTTTCTCTTGTAATAGCCTGCATCAACTCCAACCACAACATAATCCCGCAAAGGCAACTGCACCATGACCGAGCCCGACTGAAGTGTGTGCCTGGAATATGACGGCTGGCTTTGTGTCCAGATGAAGTCCATTTCATAATTGACATTGAAGATCTCCCAGTCTCCGTCATAGTATGATACTGAACCGAGCCAACCGATGCCTTGTCCGAAATCATATGTCCTTCCGTTGATGGAATCGTAAAAGTAATCGTTAGGTGTTCCGCCCATCGGTATCAGCTTGATCCCAAGTTTTGTCCTGAAAGCGTCGTCGCCCTTAATCCTGAAGTATGAATTCAGATTCTCCGTTACAGATGCGCTGCCGTAGAGAAACTCCGGATTGTTGATGTATTTGTAGTTCAGGGTTGTTTCAATGCATTGCTTTGTATTCTCATTGTCGGACAATTCAATTGCGAAAAGTGCACCAATGATGTTCATCAAAGTCAGGCTTGGATAGGATGATGCGAGAGCGATATTGTAATAGAAGTGAGAAAAGGGAGATGAGTATCTGAACTCGTAAGGATTGCCGTAATTGATGATCAGTTCGAAGATACCCTGCAATTCTTTTGATTCAGGATCGTTGTTCGCTTCTTCTTTTAACAATATTCTCGTTCCGGAGTTGAGGCTGATGTTAAGCATCTCCGGCTTCCTCCAAGAAGGATTCTCAAACACAAGTGATGCTTCGCCTGTGACAAGCCTTGTGAATAATCTTACGGGATTGATGAAGCCGCCCGCGATCTCTGTCCAAAATCTGTGAGAACCCCTTGCAGTGTTGTCCGTTACGAGGGTTGACAGTCTGTACAACACTTCCCCGAATGCGGCGCCGTTCACTCCTGTGTTCACCCAGTCGTTGATTGCCGGACGATTAGATTCCATGAATGTTTCCCAGATGTAGCTTCCCGCTATTGCGAATGCTGACGACTCCAGGAAGTTGTAACCGTTTGACCTTCCGCTGTTGAAATCAATATTGCCACCGTAAGGATGCGAGAATAGGTTGGTATGAAAGTTGTCCCCGTCATAGTTCCATCCGTTCTGCAGGATATGCCAGATAGACTGAAACCCCGGGAATGGCCATCTTTCTGTGGTTGTGTTCTCCCAGTCTGTAGTGTATCTCGACAGTGCCCACGGAAGAAAGATATTGAACACAGCGCATTCGCCGACTGCAAGTGCAAAGTGTCGCGAGGATTCCCATGGCAAATGCTTCTCCGGAATCATGTTGCGCGATCGGCCAAAGTCAACCGGCTTCCGTGTATTCATTTCATTCATCAGTTCCGGAATTTTGTATAAATTCACAAAATCACCCTGAACGGAGAAATCCGTTCGTGCGAGGTTTAAGCGTTCAATCACGCGGCTTTTCGGCTGGCGGGTACCTGTTGCAGAGTTGAGCCGGAGCCTGAACTTT
>DAIQRO010000291.1:2353-3352 GCA_036786155.1 Bacteroidota bacterium | reverse complement strand
TGCGGCGGAGACATTTCTCCTCCTTTAATGCCCGCCGCCTCTTTTAGTTAGTTGATGAAACGCAAAACCTCCGGATTATCCCTCCGGAGGTTTTTTATTAGTACTGACTGAAGCTAAAAAAAACAGGCAGGTCCCTGAGGAACTGCCTGCTACAAAGAAGAAAGATAAGAACTCAGTATTACGGAGGCGTTACAACCGAAACAAAGTTGTAGGCGTTGTTTCCTGCATACAGTGCATCGGTTCCGTCAACGAAATTGTCGCCGTTGAGGTCCTGAACAGAGAAACCTGATACGAAAGCATTTGCATCGTTGTCTATCAGCTGAGTGTCAGTTCCGTCCACTATTCCATCCTGATTTACATCACCGCTGTAAGCTGCGTAATAATTCAATGCGTTGTTCACGCGGATCTCGTTTGAGCCGAGAATGAAGTACGGATAACGAACCACATCAAGCCACACATACCCCGCACTGGTGGAAGGAATAAGCGACCATACGGCTATCGTATTCCTTGTCCTTGCTTCAATATAGTAATCTGCATTGTCCATTTTGCCAAACTGAATCTCTGCCTCGAAAGTGTGTATGTTTATCGGCGCAGTTGCGCTGTCAACTATCTGGCTGTAATCGGAATACTTCCTCAGATAAACCCTGACAGTATCCTGCCTGTTGAGCCTGTTTGAAACCGGGTTGTACATTGCCTGAGGCAGATAAGTCAGGTAGAACATCTTGGAAGTCCTCATGTCGAAATAGACATCAAGAGGCCCTGAACCTGCATAGGCAACTGCGGGAGTGTTTGTCCCCGACATGTTTACGCTTACGCAGACAGGCAGGACCCAGTTGGAAATGTAGTTGTAAGAATTTACATTTGTTGAACTGTTGCCATACGTGCCCAGCTTACCGCTGAGGACGTTAAGCTGAGTTCCGCCGGAATTGTCAACCCAGCAAATGGTAAAGGGATTATCCCCGGTTGGCCATGACGAACAATATGTTGAACTGATATTGC
>DAIQRO010000291.1:0-2309 GCA_036786155.1 Bacteroidota bacterium | reverse complement strand
ATGGTTCTGTTCATTGGTCCAGGCTGCACCGTAGTATGTGCTGTGGAAACTTAAAGCATACGAACCCCTTTCGGCAGTGATCAACATTGAGTCACTTTGCTGACTTTGCTGTATTGTGAGGCAAGGATTCTCGTACACAAGGAGGCTTCCTGATGTAATGTTCCTTACATTATGCGCAGAGGTCGGAGTGAACTTCGTAGCAATCAGCCTTATCTGCTTATCGTTGTAAGCAATGCGCCTTTCAACCGCAATGAAGACTGAGTCTCCGGTATATTTGTAAGCAGCGCTTGGGTTGAAGTCCTGAAATCCGGTGGCAATTGTGGCGCCGACCCAAGTTGAGCCCCAATTGATCGAGCGGAAATACCTTAAATTCTGGGCTGAGGTATTCAGATTATTAACCTCTGTACATACCACACCAATGTATGTTGCACCCTGGTAATAAGCTCCGTCGCTGAGGGCACTCACCGATGTAAACTCATTGCCGGAAGCCGGTAATGCGATACTGCCGGAATAGAATCCGTTACCCTCCCTCCTGAAAGAAACGTACCTGAGTTCGGCTCCGTCGAAATTGGAACTGGATGATACGGTGTGAAAGACCACCACTCTCGTCGAATCTCCCACGTTGTTGTTCCTGGACTCAACAAGCATGCTGATACTGCTGATGTAAACGAATCCTGAATAGTTCAGTATTTGTGTCCACGTCTTTCCGTAATCCGCCGATCTGAAAACCCTGATGTTCCCGCTACTGTATTCAGAAGGTCCCACGTTCACAGCGGCATAGAGATTATTGTCTTCTCCGAACTTGAGATCCAGTGAACGCTTATGTTCCGCTGACACTCCAACGGGGCCCTGGTAAATCTTTTGATCTGGAGTCAGCCAATCGCCTTCCTGTCCCGTTTCCGGCTTTGATAGTTCATTGGTTCCCTGAACCGGCTTTGAGAGGTACACATTATCGCCGTGAAGGCGGTGGATCTCAGCTTCAATACGCTTTGCAGTGGTTTCATCCCCGCTTTCGGCGGCTTGTTTGTGAAGATTGTAAAGCGCATCAATTTCCGGTACGTTTTCAGAGCCGGCGCCGGTTACCGGGTTTGAGAACAGAATTGCAGTAAGAAATACCGCACATCCCATGCAGACAGTTCTGAAGTTCATTTTTTCTCAGTCCTTTGTTTAAAAATTTTGATACAAAAATATCTCTTTGAATGATTTTGAGCCAAAGAATTTTTGCCTCTATTCTTGACAGAATAATTGCTTTGCATCAGTGCTTTATCTCAAATATTTTGCACATAAATGAATTTATATACCTCCGGTGCTTGACAGCAGTTTAACCGACATCTTAAGGACCCTAAGTATCAAAGAGTGGACGGAGTTTGAGAAATTCTGCGGATCGACATTTCATAACGGCGGTCGCGACCTGACGCCTCTGCTGAGATTGCTGAAGCGTTTCCGGAATGAATTCGATTCGGACAGGCTGAGCAGGGAGTTTCTCTACGGAAAGCTGTATCCCGGAAGGCCTTACAGAAAGAGTGTCATGGAGAGTTCGCTTTCGAGGCTTAACAGGCTTGCAGGGGAATTTCTCATACAGCTGGGCATCAGACAGAATCAGTTCTTTATAAAGGAGAGGCTGCTGCTCAGCGAGATTGCGGAGCGCGGGCTGAGAAAGCGCGGCGACAAGACTGTAAGGATGATCGAAAAGAAATTGAAGGACAGGAAGGAACACCCGTTTGACTTTACGGCAAAGAAGGAAGTTCACATGGGGCTGGCCACATACTACTCAACTCTGAACCTCAGGCAAAAGCACGTTGAACAACTTGAGAAGACGAAGAGATACATCATTTACAGTTTCATTTCAGAGCTTGCATACTTTGAATCGGCAAAACTTTCCGGACTTTCGTTCAGCAATCAGGATCCCGGAAAGAGCTATGAAAAGCAGCTGGTTGAACTTATTGATCTCGAAGGCCCGACCGAACTTGCCCGCAAATACGATAAGACGGATTTTGGATTTCTCAACCTGTATTACCTCATGAAGAAGGCGGTCGAAGACAGTCATGACGAATCAAACTACTTCGCATTCAAGGAATCAGCATACGGATTGCTCGGCCGCATGGATGATACAATGAAAAGATTTGTGTACAACACGCTCGGCGCGCTCAGCAGTTACTATATGGTAACGGGAAGGAAGGGATTCAAGAAGGAGGCATTTGAAATACGGAAGAAAGCCGTTGAGGAAGGCCTGTATTCATTCTCCGATTCGGGAATTCCCAAAGTGAGCGAATTCCGTTCCACTTTCATTGATGCGCTTAACGAAAAGG
>DAIQRO010000290.1:1180-3360 GCA_036786155.1 Bacteroidota bacterium | reverse complement strand
TTTTGCCGTTGTCAATGTAAACCTGTCTTCATTGCTTGGCCCTAAGAGGCCGAACCGGGAGAAGCTCTCCACTTATGAAAGCGGCGTTGAGCCTGTCGGTACTGCGCATGAGAGATTTTCAGTGAAGTTTTATATGGTCGCAGTGCTTTTCATATTGTTCGATATTGAAGTGGTATTTTTGTTTCCGTGGGCCGTATCGTTTTTGAACCTTGATCCGGCAAAGATGGTTTATTCGTTCACCAGCGCAATGGTATTCATCGTGATACTGCTTGTCGGTTACATTTATATCATAAAGAAAGGGGCATTGAAATGGGATTAGAAGAAAAACTTTCGAAAGACGGATTCGTTACGGCAAAAATTGACGAGCTCATAAGATACTGCCAGAAGAACGCACTATGGCCGATGCCGATGGGCATCTCATGCTGTGCAATTGAAATGATGGCGGCCGCAGGACCCCGATTCGATATTTCAAGGTTCGGTAGCGAAGTTTTCAGATTTTCACCGAGACAATCGGATGTGATGATTGTTGCCGGTACTACAACTTACAAAATGGCACAGGTGGTAAGAAAGATTTACGACCAGATGCCCGATCCGAAATGGGTAATAGCAATGGGAGCATGCACTTCAAGCGGTGGCATGTACAGGACCTATTCGGTTGTCCAGGGAATTGACCTTTTCTTGCCCGTTGACGTATACGTGGCAGGCTGTCCGCCAAGGCCCGATAATCTCCTCAAGGCGTTAATGACGCTTCAGGACAAGATCTCTTCGGGAGACAGAAAACCTTTTTCAATCAACTAGTCAATTAACCCAAAATCCTTCACCATGAAGAAATTAATTTACACATTTTTAATCGCAGCTATCGCTGTTGTTTTTCTCGGTGCGAATTCCTTTGCACAGAGAATACTCATCAACGAAGGCTTCGAGAATTCCGGATTCAATTCGGACAGCCTTCCGACAGGCTGGTTCAAACTGGACAATGACGGCACAAATCCGAATTATCCGCTTGCAGTTTGGTCTGCAAGAGATTCGGGAGTTAACTTCCCGGGTGTGAATGCAATCATTCACTCAAGAGCACATACCGGAACAAGAGGAGTCAGCGTTCCCTGGAGAGCAGGCGATCCTGTGGCCGATGACTGGCTCTTTCTGGACAGCACCACCATTCAAACAGGCGACAGTCTGATCTTCTGGATGCTACTCGGCACACCCGATGACCTGAATCTCACTGTTTACATTGACACAATGCAGGTACATGTGTGCAGTGACCAGGATCCGAGTCTGTCAATTGCCAAGATCGCAACCATCAGAAGCGAGGATTCAAACAACGTGTGGAGGCAGTTCAAATTCAGCCTTAATCAGTTTGCAGGACAGAGGGTATATCTTGCATTCAGGTATTACATGAACACTACAGTTGACGGCCTCTGGTGCAATATTGATGACATCTTTGTAGGTAACAGAAGTTCTGTAGGCATCACTCAAAACGGAACGAATGTGCCGGATAAGTTTGCACTTGGACAAAACTATCCGAATCCGTTCAATCCGACAACAAAGATCAATTTTGATCTTCCCGTTTCTTCCAATGTAAGACTCACAGTGTTCAACAGCCTGGGACAGGCAGTTGCAAACCTCTTTGAGGGCTACAAGACGGCAGGTTCTTATACCGCAAGTTTCAATGCGGGCGGACTTTCAAGCGGAACTTACTTCTACAGGCTTGAAACGGAGAACTTCACCGAAACCAAGAAGATGCAGGTGGTCAAGTAAGAACTTGCAGAAGAATCTACTAAGCATTAACCCGCTCACTGAGCGGGTTTTTTGTTATTTCAAAAATGATGCTTATTGAGTAAGTTGAGCAAAATTTTTGTATGACATCGGAAAGATCAGACCTTATTATCAGCAAGCTCAAGCCATTTGATGCCGAACTGACGGATGTGAACGGAAGTCCCGGCTACTATATTCCAAAAGAAAAAGTGCTCGCGGCATCCGGCGTTCTGAAAAACGAACTCGGATTCAACTCGCTTGTTGATGCAGTAGGCGTTGACAGGTTCACTAAGAAAAACAGGTTTGAGATGATCTACAATCTTGTATGCATCGAGCACAACGAAAGGATCTTCCTCAAAGTAAGGCTTGATACGAGGGAACCTTCAATGGAGTCGCTTTCGCAGGTCTGGGGATCTGCAAACTGG
>DAIQRO010000290.1:0-1170 GCA_036786155.1 Bacteroidota bacterium | reverse complement strand
GAATAGTCTTTGAAAATCACCCCGACCTCAGGCGAATGTACATGCCGGAGAACTTCGAGTATCATCCGCTGAGAAAGGATTTTCCGTTGATGGGGATACCGGAGTCAATCCCCCTGCCAAATAAATAAAACGATTTATCACTTTTCAATATTTCGCATAGCATGCTTCTTGAAGAAATCGAAGAACTGAAGAAAGACGATAAGGGCGGACAGAAGAAATCCAGGATACTTCAGGCTCTTGAAAACAAGGACTTGAATGTTCAGTTTGAAGATGCCCTTGGAAATGAAATGGTGCTCAATATGGGTCCTCAGCACCCTGCGACCCACGGCGTTCTCAGACTGCTTGTCAGCCTTGACGGAGAGACCGTTACCAATTGCGTGCCCGAACTCGGCTATCTGCACAGAGGTTACGAAAAGCTTGCCGAGTCGTGCAGTTACCACGAATTTATCCCACACACAGACAGGCTCGACTACCACTCTCCGATGGCAAACAATGTCGGCTACGCATTGGCAGTTGAGAAGTTGCTTCATCTCGAAATTCCGGAAAGAGGAAAGTATATACGTGTGATAATTGCAGAGCTGGCAAGAATCCAGTCTCACCTTCTTGCAGTCGGCGCGCTTGTAATGGATATTGGAGCAGTTACCCCGTTTCTTTGGGCAATCAGGGAAAGAGAAAAAATACTCGACCTTTACGACATCATCTGCGGAGCAAGGTTTACTACTTCTTATACAAGGATCGGTGGTGTTGCGCAGGATATTTCAGACGAGGCTCTTGCAGGGATCAGAAAGTTTATTGATGACTTCGGTGAAAACCTTGACGAAATGAGACAGCTTGTCGAGAGGAACAAGATCTTCATAATCAGGTGCGAAGGCATAGGCTATCTCTCAAAAGAGAAGTGCATTCAGCTCGGACTTACGGGGCCGCTCATCAGAGCTTGCGGCATTGAAAGAGATCTCAGAAGAAGTTCACCATATCTTGTATATGATCAGATTGATTTCCGGGTACCTACTTATACTGACAGCGATTGCCTTGCGAGGTATTATGTAAGGGTAGAGGAACTCGTTGAGTCGGTGAAAATAATCAGACAATGCCTTGACAAGATCCCGTCAGGGCCGCACAATGCATTGCAGTCTAAGAAAGTTCTGCCTTCAAAGGACAGAGTTTATACCA
>DAIQRO010000289.1:1258-3372 GCA_036786155.1 Bacteroidota bacterium | reverse complement strand
GCCTGATCAGCATGAAGGCAACGGTAATTACGCCGAAGAGTATGTAAACGAAAGCGTTCTTCTTCAGGTAGTCAAGGTCCTTTCTGCGGTAAATAAAGTCATACAGGAGTATTATTAAAGGCATTGTTACAAGCATCTCCTTGCAAAGCAATCCCACTGCATAAAAAAGCAATGACAGATAAAGATAGACCGGCCTGTGAGTTTGCACGCTTACAATTTGTCCCGTCCTTCTGTCGTGCTTCTGTTCACGTGTATATTCAAGATAGAATATGAAAGACGCGAAGAAGAACAGGGTGACCATTGAGTCGGTTCTTCCGCTTATCCATGTTACAGCTTCTGTGTGAACGGGATGAACGGCAAAGATCAGTGCAGTGAGCAGGGAAAATATGTTCCTGTACTTGTATCTCCAGAACAGGAGCTGAAAGATCCTGAACAGGAGCATGGAGGCAATACAGTGTATGATTATGTTTGTGAGATGGAAACCGTAGGGATTCAGTCCCCAAATTGAAAAATCAACGGCATAGCTTGCAGAGACAAGAGGCCTGTAATACTTTCCTATAACTTTGTGAAATCCCTCCTCAGCCGTAAAGAATATCGGAATATTCGAAAGGTCCTGTATTGACGAATTGTTGA
This sequence comes from Bacteroidota bacterium, assembly GCA_036786155.1. Taxonomy (GTDB): domain Bacteria; phylum Bacteroidota; class Ignavibacteria; order Tepidaquicellales; family Tepidaquicellaceae; genus JADJAH01. The sequence goes on along the minus strand of DAIQRO010000289.1, from coordinate 2,739 downwards.
CTACTACACTCTCATCATCAAATACAAAACCGCCGTCAAGAGCATTGGCAAAGACTATGAACGTTACGGCTATAATTATGAGGTAGCAATAGACAGGTTTGATGTTTGTCAACTCTCTGTGTGTGTGCTTTAATGTGATTCAAATTAGAAATTCTATCTCATTAATCAAAGTAAGTTGGAAGTTCACCACATACTGTTTAAATGATCTGCGGCTCAATGGTCAGGAAACATGTTATGTCACTGCTTACAATCTGGCGGCAATGACAACCGGCGCTTTGACTATTACCGGAATGCCGTTGTCACGGTCAATTGCTTCGATCACAACAACATAAATTCCCATAGGAAGCCTTGACTTGCCGTCGGAATAACCGTTGAAGATGAAGTCCTTGCTTCTCCCCGTAACCTCATTGTTTGCAAGTGTGAATACAAGATTTCCGCGGACATCGTAAACACCGGCCCGCAGGGTTCCCGATGAAAAACTGAAATTGCATGTGATCACAGCCGCATCCTGATAACCGTCACCGTCGGGTGAAAATGGGTTTGGCGTAACGCTGATCTCCGCAGTGCCTGGCAGGTAGCCGGTAAACTGGCTGTTCTTCTTTCCCGGAGTTCCGCCCGTCCTGTCAGTGCACGAGCTCCAGTTGGAGGCGTAGATCGAGGGGAATGAAGGATTTATCCTCTCGAGTGATATTCCTTTCGGATCTTCAATGTCGGGATTGTGCATGGAAGGCGAGTATTCCGTGAAATCAATTGCGGTCAAGAGACTGTCCGTGAGAGTGACTTTCTCTCCGCTGTTGTTTAGGCTCAATGAGCCGCGGATGATCGTCTTCACTTCCGGGCTTCTTTCGGCAAGGTGCCTGAACTGCACAATGACGGATGAATCAGACGCAATGACGAGGAATGCGCCGGGCGGCACCGTCAGGGATGATTCTGACAAATCCTTTTCAGATCTGTTGTCAATTATCTTCCACCCTTTCACATCATATCCGGTTGCTGAGGGATTATAGAGTTCTATCCATTCTGACATTCCTGTCAGGGGATCATACATGATCTCGTTGATCACAATGCTGCCGGCCGCTCCGGGCTCGCTAACATAAAACGATTGAATTATCTTATTGTCTGAAGTGTCGTTGTCAGGCGGATATTCGGCAATGGCTATCACCTGTATTCTGCCTGCTTCAAGACCTTCGATCTGCGCTTCAAATCCGGAAGAATCTCCCGGCTGAATTGTGCTTAAAGCAGAACTGACGATAAGTTCTCCCGGCTGAGCGGAAGTGTCAAGATTGCGGTCATCATATAGCTTAAGCAAAACTCCCTCCGCAGGATTGAGCCCCGTATTTGTCAATGTTATCATTGCAACTGCAAAAGAGCCGGCGACCGGATTGGACGGGGAAATCAAAATTTTTCTGAAGGCAACATCAAACTCTTTTGATCTGATCGAGTTTTCAAATCCTGGAGAAGCTTTGATCGTGAAAATGCAC
>DAIQRO010000289.1:783-1248 GCA_036786155.1 Bacteroidota bacterium | reverse complement strand
GTCAGCCCTGCCGCCCGATGTATTTATAAGTATCAGATTATCGCCTGAATTGTTCAGCGCGCTCCATGCAGTCTGAATTAATCTGCAACCGGATTCCGGATACTGAGCCCTGAACTTGAGCGAGTCCTGGCAGATGATAATGAATGAGTCTCTCTGCAATTGCAAGTTCTGCACAGAAATTACCCTTAGTGTGGAAGTGGCATCTTTCCATTTCCATCCGGACAGGTCAACTGTCTCGCCTGTATTGAGAAGTTCAAACCACTCGTTGCCCGGGTCAGCAGGCGTATACATAACTTCATTTATTACGGGGGATGCGGAGAGCCGGAATGCAAAGATCAAGGCGCCGGCAAGCGCCTTCAGGAGAGTTTTCATCGAATCATGGATTTGGTTTTCGGATCAGTCGAGTATGTTCATCAGTCCAACGCGGATCATCATAACTGCAATAGCCGCGAGAAATAGCGAAGC
>DAIQRO010000289.1:0-773 GCA_036786155.1 Bacteroidota bacterium | reverse complement strand
AGGAACAATTCCGACATCTTCGGGCTCCACGTCCCTCACTCTTGATGAGTAAAAGAGAAGATCGCTTATTGAAATTATGAGAAGGATTATTCCGCCCGCTATACGAAAATCATCCTGTGTGATTCCCATGAAGTCAAGCAAAGCATCTCCGACAAAAAGAAAGACTATGCAGATCGCTATTGCAGTGACAGATGCATTCCTGACGAGTCTTGCCTTCTTTGATTCTTCAATGCCTTCGGACAGGCCAAGATACATCTGTATCACACCGATTGCATCAAATGCTACAAACATCGGAATAAATGCCAGAAGAAAGTCCTGAATATTCATTGAAGGAGTCGGTTATTTTGTTCAATTTAGCTTTCGAAAAAAAGTTTAACAATCAATTTATGAACTTCATGAATAATAATAGAAGAGCGGCAACGGTACTTCTGCCGGCAATGATCTTGTTTGCACTTGCCGCTTCGGTATTTGCAGATGACGGGCGTTACGTTATCTCACGTGATTTCACACCTGTACTGAACACCGCAGACTTTGAAAGCGTGTTTGGAGGTGAAGACGGCGTAACGGTTAAACTCGACAGCAAAGGCCTCATAAGAGAGATGGAGTTCATAGCGTTCCCGGGTACTGTCTTTGAAGTGATCGCCGCTGAACAAAGAGACGGTCACGAAATACTTGAAGTTAAAACAAATGACTACGTGTACGATGCAAGACTTTTCATAGACAGCCGATTTACCGATGCATACGATATGAACCAACCTCTTGCCGAGAGGCGA
>DAIQRO010000288.1:0-3403 GCA_036786155.1 Bacteroidota bacterium | reverse complement strand
CTTCATTACTTTGTAAATCATGTCAACTATACCATCGCTTTGACCAATGTCTGAAAATTGGAACTGCGTTCCGACTTTCTTCCACCTGTCAAACGGTCTCCAGTCGTTCAGCCCCTGTAACCTAATGCCTGACCAAATATCTGCGTGTATAGCTGAGTCTGCTCTCCTCTTATCATAAGACACATCCACAAAATATTGTTGCGCTGTCTTGGGCAGGACTACAGAAAAAGCTTCGGATTCTAGTGTGTCTGGAACAGGACTGATTACATGGAATCTTCCTCTGCTGACTTCGATCCAATGTGAAGAGAACATTTCGGTATCAGGATTATACAGCTCCCACCAGTTTCCCGTTGATTTTTTTTCTCGTGAAATCAGATTGTCAAGATAAACGGGGGCAGAGTTCATCGGCCATGTTCCACGCGGATCAGTTGAGTCATTCGGAAACTGCACAAAGACAATAAGGACAGGGAAATGAGCATTTCCCGGCAAAGCTATACCTCCAATAGTATCAGTTCTGTTAGGCTTATCCCAACCCTCAAAAGGTGTAGAAGGCTGCAGAATACCTGACTGGTGAATATGCCCGCATTCAAATTGATTTACCGGAGGTTCTGACGATCTGCACACCTCTGCAATTAAGAAACACAGGATACATAGTAAAATGTACTTATATATTTTCATCTCCCTTCTCCTCTATAAACATTTTTATTTTGTGATATGCTTTAAGTTTGATGAGTGTTCTTGGTCAAAAGCACTGCAAATGTTCATTGATAGAAGTATTGAACTCATTGTTGATCAAACGATTTATTTGATAACGGCAAATTTCTTTACTTTGTAAAATCCATCTGCCACAAGCCTGTAGTAATAGACTCCTGAACTGAGATGCGAGGCATCATAGCTTACCGAATAACTGCCCGGCTGAATTGTCCTGTCAAATATTACATCCAATGATTTCCCTAGTATGCTATATACTTCAAGCTTGTAATGACCTCGATTCTTAATTGTGAATGCGATCTTTGTAGAGCTGTTAAAGGGATTGGGATAATTCTGCCGTAATTCAAATCCTTCAGGCATTTGTGATGAATTCAGTTCAATGGCCGTCAGCCATTGTCCGCCTGTTGTGGTCTTGTATATCTTACCGCTTGTTCCACAATACCACCCTATGGAGTCATTCATAAATGAGAGAGATGTTATAAGATTATTGTGAGTTGTATCGGTTTGCTGTACCTGCCAGTTGAATCCGCCGTCAGTTGTTTTAATTAGATTCTGCCTGCTTCTTCCGATAAATCCCGTTGAATCATTTACAAAATGAAGTCCGTAACTGCCTATTTGCCTTCCCGGAGTAATATTTGCCCAGGTATCGCCGAAGTCTGTGCTCTTGAAAACAGGTGATCCGCTTCCTGCTAACCAAAGGTTGTCGCCAAAATGACCGAGCTTCATAAATACATGGTATGCAAGAATAGGCACATTGGTGTCAAACCAATTCTCTCCTCCGTCTATTGACTTGAATGCCCTGCCAGTTCCGCAGAATACACCGGTATTTATGTCTTTGAAGTAAATGTCCCCGTTTTCAAACCATGGTGCATAAAAGGAATCGAGTGTTATGCCGCCGTCATAAGTGCGAAACACTTTGTATGAGCCGAGAAACCATCCGGTGTCACGGTTCAGAAAATAAAGACTTTTGAAAGCCGTTATCGAACCCGGTCTTCCGCTAAGCACAATCCAGTTAATGCCTCCGTCTGGAGTTTTCATGATGAAGTCGTATCCTGCCACAGCATAAACTACTTCTGAGTCAACCGGCTGTATACTCCACATAAGTCCGCCATATTGTACAGAGGGATTTGGAATATTGACCCATGTATCACCGCCGTCGGTGGTTTTAATTACAACTCCTGCATCACCCACAGCCCATCCGGTTTGGTCGTTCAGGAATTCTATGTCGTAGAGGTTTTGATTTGTGCCGGAGTTCTGAGCAATCCACTGGGAATACACAGGAAGAGATATTGCTTGAATAAGTATGAAGATGGAGACTACCTTTTTCATATTTGTGAGAGTCTTGTTTCCTGATGCTTGTACAAATGTCCGAAATCTCTTTGCATGATTCTATTCAATTTCCGTCTCCGCGGTGTCTCCGCGATCTTTCGGGAACGCTGCGGGATTGGAATTCTACTTCACCACTGCCATCCGCAAAGTCTTCTGATAACTGACGGATCTCATTACATAGAAGTAAATGCCGCTCGAAAGATCTTCCTCAACAAACACCCGCTCATAACTTCCCGCACGAAGGTATTCATCCACAAGCATGGCAACTTCTCTCCCCAGCACATCAAACACCTTCAGCGAAACATTGCCGGAAGTTCTTACATCGAACCTGATGGTTGTTGATGGATTGAAGGGGTTGGGGAAGTTTTGCAGAAGCGCAAACTCTGTAGGATTTGTAACTCCGTTATTGCTCTCAACACCGGTAATTATGCCGCCGGTATAGGTTCTGAGAACAACTCCGCTGTCTCCCACTGCAAAGCCTGTATCCTTATTGATGAAGTAAACACTGTTGAGTTTCTGCATCGTATTTGATTGCTGAACCGAAAATGTTTCACCGGCATTTGAAGTGAATATGATCACTCCTGAATCTCCGATAAAATGCCCCCGCTTTCTGTCAACGAAAAACAGATTACGCAAGGGTTTTGTATTGCCGGTTTGAAGTTCAATGAACTCATTGCCTCTGTTCGTGGACCTGATAACTAGACCTCTCGTATCCGAGACCATTATAGTATCCCCAAACGGATCGCTCATAATTCCACCGAAGGCATGCATATTTGAAACATAGTTCCACGAGACTCCTCCGTCTGATGATCTCATAAATGCACCGCTTGACTTTGCAATGTTCAAAGAGTCTTTTGCCTTTAAATCATAATGCTCAAAATCTCCTCTGAACGATTGAAACCAATTTAATCCGGCGTTTGTGGTTTTGTAAACAATTCCATCAACAGACTCATTGACGCAAACATCTGTACCACCTACAAACGCAGTTGAGGGACTCACAATATCAATACATTGCAGAATTGTAAAACCCGAACCACTGCAACCGGTTGGGATATAACTGGAAATCCAATTTGCTCCTCCATCACTTGTGAAATACATAGAACCGCCCATCAACAGAATGTTCTGCTCATTCAGAATATCTGCTCTTTTCGACGGTAAAGTAAGACCTGGATTGCTTAGGAAAACACTCCAGGTACTTCCACTATTGGAGGTCTTGTAAATTACATTATCCTGTGTGACAATAAATCCAGTACTTGGATTTAGAAATGTTACATGAATGTAATTCTTCAAAGGCATGTTCAAACGAACCCAGCCGGATTGAGCGAAAGATTCTCCCGCAACTATAAGTATCAAAAGAACCAAA
>DAIQRO010000287.1:0-3408 GCA_036786155.1 Bacteroidota bacterium | reverse complement strand
AAATCGGCGGACAGGCCTCATCCTAATTGCGTTAAGAAATTGCATGCATTGCGTTAGCGTGAATTTCCTGTTTGACGAATCCCCAAAATTGCAAGGCTTTGCAATTTTGGGGATGAGGAGTTGAAATTCACGTAGCCAAAGCGAGCAATTTTAGGCCCGTCCGCCATTCACACAGTTAACTTGAAAGTAATTTGCCGGGCGGGCAATTAGGATGTAGCCTGCCCGGCATTCAGACTAATTCGAAATTTGTAAGAATAGGCAGACGGGCGGGCGATTTTTCTTTGGAGCTTTCTTTAGCCTGCCCTGAGCCTGTCAAAGGGTTCAATAGAAAGCGGGTAAGATTTTATGAACGAAATCAATGCTAGAACTGACAATCGTAAGCAAATCGTATTTGGACGGATATGATTGTCAAAGGTTGCTGCATAGCTGATAACTTCATTTCATTAGTGTTCTGATTTGCGTAAAATATTTTCGTGATCAGACTCTTGCTATCATTAACAGCGCTTCTTGCCGCCGCAACGGCACATTCTCAGATCATAAGAGATACCTCGAAAAGCGCTTTCACGGATTCGGCGATTGTTACCACCGGCAGGGTTCAGCCTGACACTTTGTATTCATCCAGGGAGGGAGTTGAGGATGTTATCATATATGAGGCGAAAGATTCGCTCATTTATGATCTTATCGGTGAAAAGGTCTTTCTCTACAATTCCGCGGTGCTCAAGTACAAAGACCTGAAGCTTGAGGCCGGAATAATTGCCGTAGATCAGAAAACTGAAGTGCTTGAGGCATACGGAATGCCGGATACCGCGGGGACGGAAAGGCTGATACAACAGCCGCTCATGTTTCAGGGCGAGCAAAAGTACGAAGGCTCTCTCCTCCGTTACGACTTCAACACTCAGCAGGGAAGTGTTTCAATGGGCTTCAGCGAAGCGGAGGTCGGCTACTACTTCGGTGATAAGATAAAAAAGGTTGATCCGGAGGTGCTTTTTATCCGTAACGGAATTTATACAACTTCCGAAGACCGTGAAGATCCCGAGTACTATTTCCTCTCGCCTAAAATGAAAGTGATCCCGAATGACAAGGTCATCGCACAGTCCGTGTTCCTTTATATAGAAGGAGTGCCCGTTTTCTGGATTCCGTTCGGAGTCTTTCCGAACAGGACAGGAAGGTCATCGGGAATCATCACGCCGACATTCGGCGATGACGCAACATACGGAACATACATCTCAAGACTCGGATATTTCTGGGCCATCAATGACTATACTGATCTTGGAGTTACGGGAAGCTACTTTACAAGAGGCCGGCTGGATCTGTACGGCAGATTCCGATATGCGCTGAAATACAGTTTCAACGGCGAGATTGGAGGTGCATACTCGAGAATACGCCTCGGCGAATCTACTGATCTGAATGCGACTCAAAGCGATCAGTGGGGGCTAAACATACGCCACTTTCAGGATGTAAATCCAACCACAAAGATAGACGCCAATCTCTCGTTTCTCAGCGGAAAAGAACTCATTAACAACTCGACCAATTCACTTTCCGAACTCCTACGGCAAAACGTACTCTCAAATTTCACGCTTTCGAAGTATTGGGAAGGAACTCCGTTCTCCGCAAATGTGAATTACTACAGGGATCAAAACCTTCAGACAAACGACATCTTTGAAAGACTGCCTCTTGTCAATCTGATAATGACACAGATCTTTCCTTTTGAATCATCGTCGGCGGATTCAAGAGGCAGAAAGTTTTACGAGAGCTTTTTTGTGTCTTATTCCGGTAGTCTTCTTAACAGAAGGATCAGGTCAACTTCTGCTGAAGGAAATGTATATACGGACATCCGTGCGGGCGTAAGGAACTTCCTTAACTTCGGTGTCTCTCCCCGTTTTGAATTCGTCACGCTGTCACCGTTCTTCAATTACAATGAGATATGGTACAACAAGTACATTACAAGATCGGCAGAGACAGGAACAGTTGTTACAAACGATGCAAAGGCAGTAAAAGCGCTGAGGTATTTCGACATGGGTGTAAGCTTTTCCACAAGGCTTGTCGGGATATTCACACCGAGGATACTCGGAATAACGGGCATCAGGCACACGCTCACTCCTGCAGTTACATATTCATACCGTCCCGACTTTTCTTCTCCCGTGTGGGGCTATTACAAAAGCTATACCGACACCGCAGGAAGAGATAACAAATACTCCATCTTCGAAAAGGAAGTGTTCGGAGGCGCTCCCTCCGGGGAGCTTCAAAGTCTCACGTTCTCTCTCGGAAACGTATTTGAAATGAAGACCCGCGTTAACGATTCAACAGAGAACAAATTCCAGCTTCTTAACTTTGATGCGGGATTCAGCTACAACTTTGCAGCTGATTCGCTTAACTTCTCTGAAGTATTGTTATCATACAGGACAAACATCGGAAGCCTTCTCAACATCTCCGGCGGGGCGGGATTCAATCTCTACAAATTTGACCAGGCTGCGGGAACGCGCATCAACCGGTTTCTTGTGAATGAAGGAGAGGGGCTTGCTGACCTTACGAATTTCTCTCTCAGTCTATCCAGCACCTTTGCATTCGGAAGGGCATCAACCTCAAACACATTCTCTGACCGGACAGACACTCTCAGAACAATCGGTGACTATAAAGACGTAACAACAAGAAACCCTGAAGAGGAATACGGAGTGAACATACCGCTGAGCGGAGGCATCGCATACAATTATTCTGTTTCAAGATTCAATCCGCTTGTCCCGATAAAATCATCCAACATCTCCGGCAATATTTCATTTGACCTTACGCGTAAATGGAGATTCGGAGTGTCCACGAGCTATGACCTGATTAACGGCTCAATTGCCGCTCCGTATGTGACCGCATACAGAGACCTGAACTCATGGGAAATGAACTTCAATTGGTATCCGTCGGGAGTTTACAGGGGATTCTCTCTTGAGATCAGGATCAAGGCGCCGGAACTCAGGGATATAAAAGTAACCAAGCAATCAAATCCGAGAGGAGTATTCAACTGATGCTGCAAAAATATTCAGGCGCCGGAAATACATTCATCATGGTGAACAATCTCGATGACCGCATTGCTGACAGAAAGGAGCAAGTTCTTGAACTCATCTCGAGCGAAGGTCAAGGAATGGACGGTGTAATATTTCTGGAGAAGTCAGACGTTGCCGATCTAAGGATGAACTACTTCAACAGAGACGGAACAGGCGATGCTCTATGCGGTAACGGACTTCGTTGCACCGCAAGGTTTGCCGCTGACAACGGATTTGCCGAAACTGACAAGCTGACAATTGAAGCAGTTTCTGATATCTACGAGGCACAGCTTCTTGATGACGGCAAAGTGAAAGTGAAGTTCCCGCCTCCGCGCAAGCTCAAGACCAATTTCAAGCTGAAGGTTCATTTTGAAGGATG
>DAIQRO010000054.1:10408-15702 GCA_036786155.1 Bacteroidota bacterium | reverse complement strand
CTGTAGTTGAGTGAGGAAAGCCGCTTAATATCCCTCATCACATTGTCGCTGAATTTGAACGGAATTGAATCTCTCAAGACCTCAAGGCTGTCAACTATCTTCTTCATCGCATCCGCCGAGAGTTCCCTGTCGCCCCGGGAGAAAGCGCTTTCACTGGATTTAGTGAATCCGAATCCGTCCGCTTTGAACATGAGCCGGTGCCTGTCAAATTTTATCCTTCTGTAGTTCTTCGACGGATCAGAAGTGCTGAGCTGATGTATCTCCCCGTCCTCGAGCTCCATGATTATGTTCTTGAAGTCGCTTGAGAAGCTGATGTTTCCTTTCCTGGCAGTCAGAGTGTTTCTGAAGTCCGGGCTTGAATTGTCCGTGATGTAAACTCCCTCGATCTCGTTGCTGTTTGGAAAAGTCTTCTGAACAAGTATCTGCGCTCCCTGTATGTCGCTCGAGAATTTGCCCGCTTCAAGCATGAATGTCGGCTTCGTCCTGGAAATGTCGTAAAGAAGGACCCGCGCTTTGTGGTTAGCTTCCGGAAGCACATCGTTGTTGAACCGTATCATAAGGTAGAACATGATGAAGGAAACGATCACTAGAGGAAGCATAAGGCGGTAAAGGCTTATTCCGCCCGACTTGATGACCGTTATCTCATTTGTTGAGGAGAGCGAGCCAAACGACATGAGAGAAGCCACAAGCTTCGCCATGGGAACCGCCTGCGTAAGCATCCATGCAAGGTTGAGGGCTATGAGCTGGATTATGATCCATGTGCTCAATCCCTTTCCCACAAACTGGTCAAGCGATTTGATCAGAAACTGAAACAGGAAGATGAAGATCACGATCGACAGAGCGAAGACGAACGGCCCCGCAAATGTCTTCAGCACATATCTGTCAATCAGCATCCTGTTATAGCCTGCGCTTTGGTTTTCGTTAGGTTATTTGAGTACGTTGAGTTCCTTGCCGACCTTCACAAAAGCCGCAATGCATTTGTCAAGATGCTCGCGGGTATGCCCTGCAGATAGCTGAACTCTGATCCTTGCAAGGCCTTTTGCAACCACGGGATAGAAGAATCCGATAACATAGATCCCTTCTTCAAGCAGTTTCGCTGCCATATCCTGCGAGAGTTTCGCATCGTAAAGCATGATCGGCACTATCGGATGAACGCCGGGCTTTATGTCGAATCCCGCCTCGGTCATCTTTTGCCTGAAGTATGTTGTGTTCTCCTCAAGACGGTCGCGGAGTTCGGTGGTACTGCTCAGCAGGTCAAACACTTTTATGGAGGCGCCGACAATTGCCGGAGCGAGCGAGTTTGAGAAAAGATAAGGCCTGCTGCGTTGTCTCAGCATATCAATTATCTCCTGTCTGCCGCTAGTGAATCCTCCCATAGCCCCGCCGAGAGCCTTTCCGAGCGTGCCGGTAATGATGTCAACTCTTCCGATCACATCGTTCATCTCTATTGAACCTCTGCCCGTTTTGCCTAGAAAGCCCGTGCAGTGGCACTCGTCTGTCATAACCATTGCCTCATATATGTCGGCGAGGTCGCAGATGCCTTTGAGATTTGCAATAACGCCGTCCATTGAGAACGCCCCGTCTGTGCAGATCAGGATCTGCCTTGCTCCCTTGCTGCGTGCTTCTTTCAGCTTCTCTTCAAGGTCCTGCATGTCATTGTTATTGTATCTGTAACGCATTGCCTTGCAGAGCCGCACACCGTCAATGATGCTTGCATGGTTAAGCTCGTCCGATATGATGGCGTCCGTTTCGCTGAGAAGCGGCTCAAACACACCTCCGTTGGCATCAAAGCATGCCGCGTAGAGGATCGTATCTTCTGTGCCCAGAAACTCGCTGATCTTCTTTTCCAGAGTCTTGTGAATGGTTTGCGTTCCGCAAATGAATCTCACCGATGACATACCAAAGCCGTATTCATCAAGCGCTTTGTGAGCTGCGGCTATTATTTCCGGATGAGAAGACAATCCAAGGTAATTGTTGGCGCAGAAGTTCAAGACCGTTTTGCCGTTTACGGTTATCTCAGCACCCTGCGGAGTTTCAATTATCCTCTCGGTTTTGTAAAGCCCCTGTTCCTTTATGGATTCCAGTTCCTTGCCAAGTGCGGATTTGTATTGAGTGAACATTCGTAGGATATGTTTAAGTTGTTGGAGTCGTTTGAATTAATGCAAAATAAACTTTCCGCATCAAGAAAATAATGCAGATTGCGTACACTCTGTGCATTCAGTTAAGTTAAAGGAAACTCTTGATTTATGGTTAGGAGTATTAGACTAACCGGTCAGATGCCTGAACCGTTGCCGGTTTGCCGCCACCTTTTAAGCTTCGCAAACAGTGACTGCCTTATCTGGCTTGACTTCCTACCCATCTCATTAAGGTGGTTGAGTATACTGAAAGTAAACCATCCGAGAACCAGCATTGCCGCAAGAAAAAGGCCATAGGATAACTTCCAGTCAATACCGCCGGTCATCATGCTGTACTCGCTCATCCCGCCAATGCTTGCGAGAAGGTTAAGAGGAAGAAATATTATGTTGATGATTGTGAGTTTCTTTATCAGGACATTCATGTTGTTGTTAACGATGTTGCCGCGCGCATCCATTAGTCCTGAAAGCACAGATGAGTAGATCTCAGCCTGCTTAAGGCATTGGTTGTTTTCGATGATAATATCCTCCATTTGTTCAAATCTCTCTTCATTGCCTTTAAGATGCTTCTCAAAATAATTCTTCAGTTTGATCAGAACTGTCTGGTTTGAACTGATTGCATTAATGTAATAGATTAGACTCTCGCTCAAATTGAACATCTGTATCAGGTATTCATTTTCCATGGAAGTATTCAACTTAACCTGGATCTCCCTTGAAATTATCCTCATTACTTTTATGTGCTCGAGATAGTGTCTGATAGAGTTGTACAGAAAGCGGATAACTATGTCAATAAGCGATGCATATTGTGTCGATTGACGTTCATTAAAAATCGGTACGTCCTCAGGAAGCACAATTACAAGTTTATCTTTCAGGAGGAACAATCCGATTGCTGAAACGCCAAACAAAAAATTGTCATTTCCTGCATAATTCTTCGGTCGCTTCCATATTATGAATATGTTGTCTCCATCAAACTCAATCCTTGAGATCTCATCAGGGTCAATAGCCGAATCAACTGTGTGCGAGTCAATGTCAAATTTGACTTCCAGTTGTTTCTTCTCTTCAATACCCGGATTAACATAAATCCAGACATTACTGCCGGCATCCGGCGAAACTTCAACCTTCCCGCCAAGCATACGGAATCTCTGCAGCATAATACCTCCGACTCAATAGGATGTTTTAGAAATGAATTACTTTCAATATACCGGTAATCAATCGCAAATTGTGTAGAAAATAGGGCAAGTATGAAGTGTACTGAGTGCGGTAAGCCTTCACTCATTAGATCAAAAAGTCATTAAGGCCTGATGAAAATTGTTGTTCCACCGGAATTTTCTAAATAACCTGTAATGTAAGTTTCTAATACTGTGCATTTTGAATATCTTGCCCCGCTAAAATGAAGAGATCAGAATTGAAAAGAGCTGCCGAAGAGGTTGTAGAGCGGCTTGCCGGAAATTACCCTGACGCAAAATGTCATCTCGACTTCAGGAACGAATTTGAACTTCTTATCTCAACCGTGCTGGCCGCACAGTGTACGGACGTGAGAGTGAATATGGTTATGGTTCCGCTCTATGCATCAAAGTACAAGAAGCCCGGTGACATCCTCAGCGACGGAGTTGACAAATTCCGGGAAGAGATCAAATCGGTGAACTTCTTCAACAACAAATCAAAGGCGGTCATTTCAATTTGCGATACGCTGGTAAAGGATTACGGCGGAAAGGTTCCGGATACGATGGAAGAGCTGACAAAACTTGCGGGTGTCGGCAGAAAGTCAGCAAGCGTTGTTCTCGGCAATTGCTTCGGCAAGGAAGATGTGATAATCGTTGATACGCATCTCAAGAGGGTTGCATCAAGGATCGGACTCATAAAGGAATCGGATCCCGATAAGATCGAATCCGAACTGAAGAAAATAATCCCGCCGGATAAGCAGTTCAGATTTTCAATGAGGATCGGAGAGCACGGAAGGCAGGTGTGCAAGGCCCGCAATCCGGACTGCGGAAAGTGCTCTCTCAGCGATATATGCAAATCGGCATTCAGAACCTGACTCTTACAAAACTCAAATTCAAATATGAAGAAAAAGCTTCCCGACCTTTCAAAGGTCAGCTTTGTGCTTATGGACCTTGACGGATGCCTCTCGACGGGGCATATAGTTTATCTCAGCAACGGCACTGACCTGAAGATCTTTCACACGCACGACGGATACGGTATCACACGGGGAAGGGAACTGGGGCTAAAGTTTGCAGTGATCAGCGGCAAGAGTTCAAAGGTGAACAAGCTCAGGGTGAGCCGCCTAAAGATCGATCACCTGTTTGAAGATATCGAAGACAAGACCGTGCCTTATCAGGCGCTCAAAAAGAAATACAGGCTGAAGGACGAGAACTTTGCATATATAGGTGATGATGAATTCGACATTCCGCTTCTGAAACTTGTTGGGTTTTCATCCTGTCCCAAAAGCGGCATAGAGGAAGTGAAGAAGCATGTGCATTACGTCTGCAAAAAAGACGGCGGAGACGGAGCAGTAAGGGAGATCATAGATATGATACTTAAAGCGAAGAAACTGATCTGAGGAAATCAGGCAGTCCTTCGGATTGCCCGTGCAGACACTTTGGAGGAGATCAGAACAAATGCAAACGCCGCACCGGCAATTGCCCCTGCAGTTACATCCACAGGAAAATGAACTCCTATCACAACGCGCGACAGGCTGACAAGCAGTGCCCACGCAAGCGGTATAAGCGTGAGATACCTTCTCCTCCGCGGAACAACATTGTAGATAACATAGGACATTGCAGTGCCGAGAAAGAAGGATGACTGTGAATGTCCCGAAGGAAATGAAAATGTCGTATCTCCTGACCAGCTTGAAAGTATAGGGGGATATACATCCGAAAAATCTGAAATGCTCAACTCTGTCCTTTGCCTCAGATAATTTTCCTTTTCCTTCATTGGCATTGCAAAGAACTCCCTTCCGCCGTTCTCTATCACCCCCTTCTCCACAAAGTACAGTTGCGAAGGCCTTGGCTCACGTACAATTTCCTTTGTGTACAGTTGTGACAAAGCAAGTGTCGCAAGTTCAATGATGATCAGGAGGCCGATGAATTCCGCAAGATAGCGCATGCGCTTTCCGGATGTGCGAAAGTGGAAGTAAAGAAAAGCAGAAAAGGCGGAAACTAT
>DAIQRO010000054.1:767-10398 GCA_036786155.1 Bacteroidota bacterium | reverse complement strand
TATGGCAATTGAACCGGCAACTCCGCCCGACTCCGTGACAAAGTACCAGAAGGGCGCAAGTGAATCAGTGTTCCTGTAACTGCTAAAACCGAGAGGAAATGTGAAGACAAGCAGTGCAAGCAGTGCGACAAAAAGCAATGCACTCGTGTAAATGAAACTGTTGTCCCTGAAGGTCTTTTTCAAATGCCTGGATCAGATTCAGAAGTTGCCGTCAGTCATTTATCCACCAGACTGCTTTGCGGTCATTCATCTGATGAGCGTTCTTCCAGCCCGCCTGCCGCATCAGCATAAACATCTGCCCTCTGTGGTGCGCTTCATGCTCTATTATATGGTAGATTATCCACTTCTTCGTGAGATTAATGTCCCCGCGTTTGCTCTTCATTATCACAGTCTTTTCAAGGTCGTCGTCATTCAGTCCGCTTATATGATCGAGGAACAATTTTCTCGGAGGCGTAATACTCAAGTGAAGTCGGCGATTGAGGAGGCGCAGATTCACCCGAAGGATCGAACCAACTGTCAAAGTAGCATCTGACTCTAAGCTCGTCCGGAAGTTTTTCGCCGGAGATTACTTCCAGCCAGTGTATGTCAACTTCGCTCAGGTGAAGAACATATGAGCCGATCGGAAACTCACCGGCATACGGCGGAATGAAAAGCTGTTCTTCCGTAAGCGTGCAGATCCCTTTCAGTGTCTCTTCACGGATGTCTTCAAGCATCCATTTCAGGAGGCCGGTCTGTTCTTTGCTCATTTTTGGATTTGATTAAAAAAACGAGAAACTCCCTTGGAAAGAAGCCTCTCGTTCCGGCAATTCTTGGGTTATGTGTATTGTCAGCTCAGTTTGGACAGCGCTTCTCTGAAATCATTCATTATCGAATTGATCTGCTCCAACGTGCAGGTGCCTACAGATACTCTGTACCATGTGGAATCAGGCGATGAGCCGAATGAAGCGAACGGCACAAGCGCCACCTTTGCATCCTCGATCAGAAAATCAGTGATGTCCTGAGTGCATGAGATAACACTGCCGTCCGGCTTCTTCTTTCCGATCAGATCAACCTTTACGGTCATGAATATCGAAGCCTGCGGAGCGATCGCATCCACATTGTAGCCTTCATTCTTGAGCTGAATGAACTTGTCATAGAAACCGTGAAGCCTGTCCGCTATCTCAACCTTGAACTTCGACAGGTATTCGTCAACCGCTTTCTCATTTGCAAGAAATCTGGAAACAGCAACCTGCTCTGCCTTCGGCGCCCATGCACCCATGTGCGAAGTGATGGATTTCATCTTGTCTATAAGCTTCTTCGGTCCGAATCCCCATCCCACTCTCACACCTGTTGAAGCAAACACCTTGCTGATGCCGTCAACGAATATTGTGTAATCCTTCATGCCCGCATCTATGCTTACCGGATTGTAATGCTTTGTGTCGCCGTGAGTCAGTTGCCAGTAAACCTGATCATACAGTATGTAAACCGGCTTTGCCTCAGAACCGCGCCGGTCATTTTCCTCAAGCACAAGCTCGCAGATGTTCCTGAGTTCCTGCTCGGAAAATGCCGTACCTGTCGGATTGAGCGGTGAGCAAAGGGAGATCAGATTGGCTTCCCTTATGAACGGCCGGAGCTCATCTGCAGTAGGCATAAAATTGTTCTCGGGCCGGGTTTCAACCGTTATGGCCCTGGAACGCGTCAGGTGCGTGTAATGATTGTTGTTCCATGAAGGTACGGGGAAGATCACTGTCTCATCAACATCAACAACCGTATTGTAAGCGGCGAAGATAACAGGCCTTGCACCGCTTGTAACCAGTATCTCGTCGGTTCCGTAATTGAGGCCAAGCCTCTTTGACATGTATTTTGAAATTTCCTTCCTGAGGTCCATCGAACCTTCGGCAGGAGGATAGTTCGTCTCGTTCTCATCGTATGCTCTCTTGATCTCATCCCTTAGCCCATGCGGAATCGGAAATATCTTCGGATTGAAGTCGCCGATGGTAAGGTTGGAAATCTTCTGGCCTTTGGCGATCTTCTCATTTATCTGCCATGCAAGAAAAATGATCTCCGAGCCGATCAGGGTCTCTGCCATTGAGGAAACAATGAGGTTCTTTTCTTTTAAGTCAGCTGTAGCGGTAGCCATAACGATTGGAATTTAATTGTGATATAATATACTTATTGAAGCAGAGAAATTTCACTCAAAACGAGGCCGCAAAGCAGTTTTGGAATTTGGAAAGATTGCAGGGATTGCGACTGCACAAGCATTCAGAGATTTTTATTGGACTTTTCATTAAGCGTCAATTAAGTATTTTCGCAACTTAATTTTATTTAAAATGTCACAGACAGACTCTAAACAGCTTAAAGACAAGGAGAACCGCGAATGGATGGAATCGCTGGATTTTGTCCTCAGCTCGCAGGGCCCGGAAAGGGTAAACGAGCTGTTGAGGATACTTCAGGCGAGAGCGATGAAGAACGGTGTTGATGTTCACTTTTCGGCAAACACTCCTTATATTAATACCATTCAGCCCTTTGAGCAACCGGTCTATCCGGGAAGCAGGGAGATCGAGAGAAGGATCAAGAGCATAATACGCTGGAATGCAATGGCAATGGTGGTCAGGGCAAACAGGGAACTTGACGGGATCGGAGGGCACATTTCCACTTACGCTTCGGCGGCCACTCTTTACGAAGTCGGCTTCAATCACTTTTTCCGTGGGCCGGAGCATCCGAGCGGCGGTGACCTTGTTTACTTTCAGGGACATGCTGCACCGGGAATCTACGCACGGGCTATGCTTGAAGGGAGAATACAGGAAGAAGACCTTGCCAATTTCAGAAGAGAACTTTCCTCAAAGCGCGGGCTTTCATCTTATCCTCACCCGTGGCTGATGCCGAGATTCTGGCAGTTTCCCACAGTCTCTATGGGACTATCTCCCATCATGGCAATTTATCAGGCAAGGTTTTGCAGATATCTGGAAGACAGGGGGATAAAGGACACTTCACAGCAGAAGGTCTGGGCATTTTTGGGTGACGGCGAGACCGATGAGCCTGAATCACTCGGCGCCATAACGCTAGCATCGCGGGAGAAGCTCGATAATCTGATATTTGTCATCAACGCAAACCTGCAAAGACTCGACGGGCCAGTCCGCGGAAACGGAAAGATCATTCAGGAACTTGAGGCGATCTTCAGAGGCGCAGGATGGAATGTAATCAAGGTTATCTGGGGCGGTGACTGGGATCCGCTTCTTGAAAAGGACGATTACGGTTTGCTTGTTGAAAGGATGAATGAAGTGGTTGACGGACAGTATCAGAAATACTCTGTCTCAGACGGCAAGTTCATCCGTGAAGATTTCTTCGGAAAGGACCCAAGGATAAGGGAACTGGTGAAGAACCTGTCTGACGAACAACTTGCCAGGCTAAAGCGGGGCGGACATGATCCCGACAAGGTTTATGCGGCATATCAGGCGGCAGTAAATCACAAGGGTTCGCCGACAGTCATACTCGCAAAGACGATCAAAGGTTACGGACTCGGAGAATCAGGTGAAGGCAAAAACATTTCACACCAGCAGAAGAAGCTCAATGAGCAGGAGCTCAGGGAGTTCAGAAGCAGGTTCGGTATTCCGATCTCTGATGAGAATGTCTCTGAAGCGCCGTTCTACAGGCCTTCCGAAGAAAGCGAAGAGGTCAAATACATTATACAGAGAAGGAATGAGCTTGGAGGATTTCTTCCGTCAAGGAGCGGCAAGTCATCGCTCCCCCTCACAATGCCTTCACCGGAACTGTTTGAAGAGTTTCTGAAAGGCTCGGGAGGAAGGGAAGTTTCGTCAACGATGGCGTTTGTTCAGATGCTTACCAAACTTCTGAAAGACCCGAACATAGGAAAGTTCATTGTTCCGATCGTTCCTGACGAGGCAAGGACCTTTGGAATGGAGTCCCTCTTCAGGCAGGTTGGCATCTATTCACATGTAGGGCAGATATATGAACCGGTTGACAAAGGAAGTCTGCTGTACTATAAAGAGGAGAAGACTGGTGCGATCCTTGAAGAGGGGATAACCGAGGCCGGGTCAATGTCATCATTCATTGCCGCAGGCACATCGTACGCAGTGCACGGAGTGAACATGATCCCGTTCTTCATATTCTATTCAATGTTCGGATTCCAGAGGATCGGAGATCTTATCTGGGCGGCGGCTGACAGCAGGGCGCGCGGGTTCCTTATCGGCGCGACAGCAGGAAGGACAACTCTCAGCGGAGAAGGGCTTCAGCATCAGGACGGAAACAGCCATGTGCTTGCGCTTCCCGTACCGAATCTAAAAGCTTATGATCCCGCTTATGCTTATGAAATGGCTGTGATAATCAGGGACGGGCTGAAAAGGATGTATGAAGATCAGGAAGATATTTTCTATTACATCACAGCGATGAATGAAAACTACCACATGCCGGAAATGCCGCAGGGAGCGGAAGAAGGTATAATCAGGGGAATATACAGATTCAAGTCATCGGTCCGAAAACCGGACGGCCCAAAAGTGCATCTGTTCGGAAGCGGTTCAATACTGAATGAATGCATAAAGGCGGCGAAACTTCTTGAAGAGAAGTTCGGAGTCACGGCTGACGTGTGGAGCGTTACAAGTTACAAGGAGTTGTATTCGGATGCACTTGAGACAGAAAGACGGAACATACTCAATCCGGATGCTAAGGAGATCCCTTATATAACAAAAGCTCTCAACGGTGAAAAGGGTGTCTTTGTTGCAGCAACAGATTACATAAAGGCGCTTCCGGCAATGATCAGCAAATGGGTGCCCGGCAGGTTTGAGATACTTGGCACAGACGGTTTCGGAAGAAGCGACGGCAGGCAGCAGTTGAGAGATTTCTTTGAAGTTGATCACAGGTACATTACGGTAGCAGCGCTGAGCGGACTTATGAAAGAAGGATGCGTGAATGAGGAAGTGGTGAAGAAAGCCGTGAAAGCATTGAACATTGATCCGGAAAAACCAAATCCGGTAAAGATCTAAGCAAACAAATTTATGCTGAAAGAAATAGTTCTGCCGGAAGTTTCCGATAATGTGGACTCCGGAGATGTAGTGAAAGTACTGGTAAAGGCGGGTGATGCAGTCAAAGCCGATCAGCCGCTTATCGAACTCGAAACTGATAAGGCGTCATTTGAAGTGCCTTCAACGGATTCGGGTGTGATCACTGAAGTTTGCGTACAGCAGGGCGAGAAGATTAAGATAGGTCAGGTCATTGTTAAGCTTGAGACGGAATCATCCCCTGATATTAAAACGGAGTCCGCACAAAAGACTCCGCCGGTTGAAGCTGTAATTCCGGACAACACCGCGCCAAAGACAGTACAGGAAAAGACACCTGAAGAAACAAAGCCTGTCAACATTGATGCACCAATAATAGGCGAACATAAGGAACTTCCCGGAAGCAATGCTCCGGCGTCACCGTCGGTGAGAAGGCTTGCACGCGAACTCGGAGCGGACATCACAAGAGTCAAAGGCACTGGCACATCAGGAAGGATCACGGAAGAGGATGTAAAAAGGCATGTGAAGGAAGTGATGTCAGGAGTTTCGGCAACGCCCTCTGCGGGTATTGTTCAGAAGCCTCTGCCTGATTTCAGAAAGTGGGGTGAGGTGAGGATTGAACCGATGAATAAAGTAAGGATGATTACGGCCGAGTCAATGTCTTATGCCTGGACAACGGTTCCCATGGTTACTCAGTTTGATAAGGCAGACATTACAGCCCTTGAGGAGTTCCGCAAAAAATACGGCTCGGAGGTTGAGAAGGAGGGAGGCAGACTGACTGTCACCTCGATACTTACAGCGGTAGTCGCACTTGCGCTGAGGGAATTTCCGCAGTTCAACACCAGCATTGACCTTGCAAGGCGTGAGATAATCTTCAAAGAATACTGCAACATCGGAATAGCAGTGGATACAGACAGGGGACTGCTGGTGCCCGTTGTAAAGAATGCCGACAAGAAAAGCATAACTGAACTTTCGGTGGAGATAAGTGTGCTTGCCGAGAAATGCAGAAGCAAGAAGATAATGCCGGAAGAAATGGACGGAGGGAATTTCACTATCTCAAACCTTGGCGGAATCGGCGGAACCGCTTTCACGCCGATTGTCTATTCTCCTCAGGTTGCAATAATTGGTGTTTCAAGATCTTCATGGGAGCCTGTCTATAACGGAGGCAGTTTCATTCCAAAGCTTTTGCTTCCGCTTTCACTGACCTACGACCACAGGATCATTGACGGTGCAGATGCGGCGAGATTCCTCAGATGGGTTTGCGATGCGCTTGAAAATCCGCTGAGGATATTTCTCTAGTCATCGCCGTAGTTCTTTCTCCTCAGATTCTTTTTTCCTGAATGCAGTTTCTTCTTCTGCAGACGCTCTGCTACAGACCCCGATGTTGGCCTGGTCTTCTTCCTCGGTTTCATCCGCCTCAGCGACTTGTTTAAAAGGTCATTCAGTTTTTCAATCGCCTTCAGCTTGTTAAGATACTGAGACCTCTCTTCATCTGATGAAATAATAATGATCCCTTCCCCGGAGATCCTGCTCTTCAGTCTGATCCTCAGAAGCTGTTTCTCTTCTTCTATAAGAAGCAGACTTCCGTTAAGGTCAAAGTGGATCTGTACTCTTGTTTCCACCTTGTTCACATTCTGTCCGCCCTTTCCTCCGCTTCTGGAAGTTGTAAATTCCGCTTCGGAGGAAAAGTCCCTGGGTGCGGTTGTCATCGTGAGATCATGTTACTTCTTTGGCCTGTAAATGTGGGTGCTTTGTCCGAAGAACACATCGGCGGCCTCCATAATGGTCTCAGACAAAGTCGGATGGGGATGAATTGTGAGTCTTATGTCTGAAGCATTGGCACCCATTTCAATTGCAAGCACTCCTTCCGAGATCAGGTCGCCGGCATGTGGCCCTGCAATTCCGATTCCAAGGATCCTGCTTGTCTTTGGATCAATTATCAGCTTGGTCAGGCCGTTTGTCCTTCCCAATGTGAGCGCCCTTCCGGAAGCTGCCCACGGGAACTTTGCAACTTCATGCGGAATATTTTTCTCCTTAGCTTCCGATTCTGTTATCCCGGCCCAGGCGATCTCCGGATCGGTGAACACAACTGCAGGTATCGCCTTCGGATCAAAGACTGCCTTTGAACCATGGATCACTTCAACTGCCAGTCTGCCTTCATGTGATGCCTTATGGGCAAGCATCGGTTCGCCCGCAATATCCCCGATTGCATAAATATTCTTTACATTGGTTCTGCACGAATCGTCGGTTACGATGAATCCTTTCGGATCCATCTTGAGACCCGCCTTACCAGGATCAAGTGAGCCTGCATCCGGCCTTCTGCCGATTGAGATCAGCACTTTGTCAAACATGCCATCGGAGATCTCGCCTGAATTTCTCTCAAAGCTAACCTTTGCTTTTCCATTTACGCTTTCAATGCTCTTCACCTTTGTATTTGTCATGATCGCTTCAAACCCCTTTGAAAGATTCTTCTGAAGCACGGCAACGAGGTCCTTGTCTGCGCCGCTCAGAATTCCGGGAAGCATTTCCGCAACTGTTATCTTTGTGCCAAGTGCAGAGTAAACCGTTCCAAGCTCAAGCCCTATGTAACCGCCGCCGATGATAAGCATGGATGAAGGGATCTCTTTGAGTTCAAGGGCGGATGTCGAATCAAGAATAAGCAACGGGTCTGCATCTAAACCGGGAAGCCGAGCAATTGAAGAGCCCGTTGCGATTATGAGGTTTGAAAAAGAGAACTGCTCTGACTTTCCGTCTGCATGCGCAACTTCAATGATCTGATCTGATACAAACTTTGCAGTCCCTTTTACATAATTGATCTTCCTTTGCTTAGCAAGCTGCCCGAGCCCTGAAGTGAGTTTGCCTACAACTTCATTCTTCCATTCGCGGAGTCTGGTGCGGTCAATTGAAGGCTTGCCGAATTCAATGCCGATGTTCTTTGCTTCGTCTGCAGAGTTGATAAGCTCAGCCGCATGCAGAAGCGCTTTGGATGGAATACAGCCTCTGTAAAGGCAGACGCCTCCGGGATTATTTTGCTTATCAATCAATGTCACGTTCATTCCAAGATCGGCGGCAAGAAATGCAGAAGCATATCCGCCCGGTCCCGCACCAATAACTATGAGTTCTTTTTTTTCCAAAATTCTTTTCGGTTAATTTTCAAAACAGTTCATCTTTTTCAAACAATATTAAGTTCTGAATTCGACAGCAAAATCAAAATGCACTAATTTCTGGTCAAGCTGAAAGTACAAACCGTAAATTTGCTTCCAAACTTTTGCAATGCTGTTCACTTTTTTAGAATGCGTCCACTATTTAAGAAGAGCAATGCAGAAATTGTCCATCTTCCGGTGAAAAAAAGTGCAATTACGTGCTGTTTTTGAGGGGCAAATTTTTTTTTTAAGCTTCAATTAATTCATTAAGTATTTTTGTAAAATTGTATATATTGCGGATATTTATAAAACAGCCGAAAGGATAAGCAATGAAACTTTTCAAGTACATTCTTTTAAGTCTGTTCATAACTTCCGCTGTGTATGCTCAAAATGTGAAGATAACAGACTACGATATACCGGTAAGCTCAGCAAGACAGGCAATTCTCAATGGATTTTACAATTGGTCTGAAACAGATCCTAAAGATTCAACTACCCCGAAAAATGTTACGAGCGATTTCAGGGTTGACGCTTTATACACTCAGTTCTACTCGTCCCCGGCCTGGGCATGGAATATCGGCCTGACAGGCGCGATCTTCGGAAAAAGGGATGATACTACAAGGTATGCATACACTTTCAATGCTGACGGAAGCAAGTACTTCAGCAAAGACAAGGGCTTCTTTGCCAACGGTGCATTCACATCCTCATACACCAGGCAGAAGGAATTTGGCGTTGAAAACAGGCCGGTTATCAATCTATTTGCAGGCCTTGGTTACGGAAGACAAGTAGATGCAACACCTCTAGCAAAGGCGATCAGAATTGATGAGGAACTTAAGAAATCAAGGGTAACATCGAAGTTCCTGCCGAAAGAAACGATGCTCAAGATCGCGGCTTTGATTGACAAGGAAGATGAATATAGGGACAAGTACAAGCAGATCTATGAAGCCATGCTCATTAAGGACATTCAGGCTGAAATAGCTAACTCAGGAGTTGCAGATGCAAATCTCATGAATTCACTGGGCTATTACAGAATACAAAGTGTTCTCTTCAGCAGGTTCACAGGCTCCGTTAACTACAACTTCACTAATCCAAGATACTATGGCGGTGATGTAAGGCTTGGTGTCAGCTATCAGGTTTTGACAAGAAACGAGAAGATCGGCTCACCGAACCCGGCGCTTGAAGTAAGGGGAAGATACGGATATCCTATCGGACTCAATCATCAGTTGCTCTTCACGCTCAACGGCAGAACATTCTTTGATTCAACATTTGCAAAGGTATGGGAAGCTGAAGGTGTTGCAGCATACTGGTACAATCTCACAAACAGGATACAGTTCAATTTGGCTTACAACCTAACGCTCCAGAGGGCATTCAGCCAGGTGTTTGTGAACAATGTCCTGGAAACAGTTTCTGATGATTATTCAACTGCAAATCACAGGATCTCAACCGGATTTGTATTCTATCTTGAGAATTACATCACTCTTTCGATACAGGGAGCTTATG
>DAIQRO010000054.1:0-757 GCA_036786155.1 Bacteroidota bacterium | reverse complement strand
ATAATTAACTTCAAAATAAATGTACTTAAACTGTATTTGAATTTTACCTTTTTAATACATTCATTTTTCCTATCATGGTTGCTATGACTACCTGCACAATACCGAGTCAAGATTCTCAACAAACGTAATTGCTTCTTTCATCATATTTTAATTCAAAGAAGCTGAATTTGTAAGCAGGCGCCCCGCAACCCGGGGCGCTTTTATTTTATGCGGGTTGCATTGCCTGTCATTTGAACCGCAGTTAAACGGTTCTCTTCAATCCCCAGTTCTACAATGAGTTCTTCGCCTGATCTTGTTTTAAGTGTTACAGGATTAACATCTTCTCTCAGCGCATAAAAAACAATGGCCGCAGACATTGCTCCTGTTCCGCAAGCAAGTGTCTCACCCTCAACGCCCCTTTCATAACTCCTTATTGAAAGCTTTCCCCTGCCCGGATCATCAACCTGCACAAAATTTACATTTGCGCCTTCAGGCATCAGGTCCTTGTGCATCCGGATGTTCCGGCCCCATTCGATCACATTCACTTCTTCAATTGAAGCGATCTTCGGTTTCCCGATCTCGTCAATGAACACTACAATGTGCGGAGAACCGACATCGGCGTATGAGCAGTTGAGCATCTCCCACCATCCTTCAAAATGAACTTTCAGCTTGAAATTGGTTTTGAGCCTGCGCGGAGGCGGAAACTTCACTTTCACTTTCCCGTCATCCAGAAGCTGGGCGTCGTAGATCCCGGAAACTGCTTCAATGGATATTCTTT
>DAIQRO010000286.1:0-3470 GCA_036786155.1 Bacteroidota bacterium | reverse complement strand
TAAGGCTGCGCCCAATACTCATGACCTCTTTTGCATTCATCCTCGGAGTTATTCCACTTGTAACTGCAAGCGGTGCAGGCGCTGAAGCAAGAAGGATAATGGGCATGTCAGTGTTTTCCGGACTGCTTGTTGCAACCATACTTGGAGTCATCCTGATTCCGCCGCTGTTTGTATTCGTTGAAAAGTATGTTGCCAGAAGCAAAGACGAGAATCCGGCATACAAACTACCGGGTACAGATGACAGTGCCAACAATGAACACTGACTTGAAGAAATATCTGATCATATTGTCGCTGCTTATGGTCTGGGGCTGTTCTGCGGTTGGCCCTGATTATGAAAGGCCGCAAACCGATGCACCTAAGGACTGGAGGACAATAGATAGTTCCATTTATCTCGACAGCAACGACAGGAAGGCAGCCGATTCAGAATGGTGGAGAATGTTCGGAGATACAGTGCTCACCGGCCTTATAGAAACCGGCCTCAGAGAAAATGCCGACATCAGGATTGCGGCGGCAAGAGTTGAAGAGTACCTTGCTTATTACGGGGTCTCACGTTCGGCATTTTATCCTGAGATCAATGCCGGAGTGAGGTCAAGCTACGGAAAACTGCCGTCAACAGAGAACCCGCAGCAAGACAAATCTTCGAGAAGGGCCGTTTTCAGAATTGACGTTTCAGCAGACTGGGAGCTTGACCTATGGGGAAGGATCCAAAGGCTGAACGAATCCGCAAGAGCTGACGTACTCGCTTCAGAAGAATCCAGACAGGGAATGGTGCTTCTGATCGCGTCGAGAATAGCGAGTTCCTATATAGAACTTCTCACGTTAAGGCAGCAACTGGAGATCTCAAAGCAAACGGTATCAAGCCGTGAAAACGCCAGAAGACTCTTTGCACTGAGATATGAGAAAGGAGAGATTTCGCTTATCGAGGTTAATCAGCTGGAGTCAGACTACTGGAATGTCAAGTCACAGGTGCCTTATTATGAACAGCTCATAATACAGGCAGAAAACAACATCAGAGTTCTGGTCGGCAGGAATCCCGGTATGCTTAACCGCGACAAGTCGCTTGACAGCCTTAATGCTCCCTTGATTCCTACCGGACTGCCATCCACTCTGCTTGAAAGAAGGCCTGACATAAGAGGAGCTGAGCAGGTTCTCATATCAGCAAATGCAAACATCGGTGCAGTTAAGGCCGAGTATTATCCGCGAATTTCTATGAATGGAACAATGGGCCTGTCAAGTTCGGATCTAACTACAATACTTGATCCGGCCTCTCAGCTTTGGAATGTCGGCGCCAATTTGCTTGCGCCGCTATTCAATGCAGGAAGAACGACCAGCCGGGTTGAAGTGGCAGAGGCAGTCAGGAAGCAGGCTCTCATAAATTACACCAACACAGTGCGCAGTGCGTTCAGGGATGTTGACAATTCACTTGCAGCATACAGAGGAGTGAGAGAGCAGTTGGAGTATGTAGGCAACAGAGTAGAAGCTCTCGCTGTGTACACTGATCTTGCCAGGATGAATTTTGACGAAGGGGTTAATTCCTATCTTGAGGTTCTTGATGCCGAACGATCGCTCTTTGATGCGCAGATCTTTTATGCAAGCGTAAAGGGAGATCTTCTGAAGAGTATCATAAGCATATACAGTTCATTGGCGGGTGGATGGGTTACAGATGCTTCCGTTAAATCCGTACAGCCCGAAGGAAAAGGTGAAGTAGATGAAATAAAGAAGGAAGAACAGGAAAAGTAGTCAGCAAAGGATACAACAGGAAGGAAGTATCATGATTTGTGATTCGCAGCGGGATTAGCGGGGCTTCGCCCCGAAGGGGCAATCTTCTTGCAGCATAAGCAATAGGGGCTTCGCCCCGCACTCCAAGCCCACGGGGCTTCGCCCCGTCTCCCAGTTCTAAATTGATTTAGTCTCAGCTTTCGGATAACTTTCTCTAACCCAATTCACCCGGTCTATTCACTAATCTCAAACACATATGAAATGAAGTACTATTTCAAAATCCTTCTTACAGTGTCCGGACTCTTACTGTCCATAAATTGTTTTGCGCAATTGAGCGGGACCAAATCCATTCCCGGAGATTACAGCACCGTTGCGCTTGCTGTAGCTGATCTCAATTCACAGGGCGTTGGTACTGGAGGCGTCATTTTCAATGTCGCAGCAGGACACACGGAAACAGTTTCAAACCTGGTTATCAACATTCTTGCAAACGTGCCGACATCCTCCAACACTGTTGTATTCCGCAAGAGCGGAGCAGGGGTGAATCCTCTCATTACGGCAGCTCCTGGTTCTTCCGCTACCGCTGACGGGATCATCAAGATATCTGGCACTGACTATATCACATTTGATGCAATTGATCTAGTTGACCCGTCAAGTAACACCGGCAATGCAATGATGGAATGGGGCTATGCGCTTATGAGGGAGACCACCAGGAATGGCACTCAGCATGCAACAATCAAAAACTGCACCGTAACGCTTCAAAAAATTAACACTGCTTCGATCGGTATCTATATTGCAAACAGGGATACAAACGGCACAGTGGTAGTGCCTGAAGATGCAGATGGTCAGAACAGTTATAACATGATCTATGGAAATACTGTGACGAATGTTTACAAAGGTATAGTTGCAATCTCCGCATCAACAACCAGGGATCTTGACAACCGGATCGGTGTGGCGGGCGAGTCTGCAAATACAATCACTGACTGGGGCGGCAGCACAGTTTCAGCCGAAGGAATAAGATGCGAAGGGCAAACCAATGTGAAGATTGTAAACAATGTAGTTAACGGCGGGACAAATACAAGCGGTTCTGCCGCCACAGTTGGCATCATCGCAACTTTGTTTGGTTCATTGCCAAGCGCCGGTAACTATGAAATAGCATACAACACAGTTACAATCATAGCAAGCTCCTCATCCCAGGCGCATTACGGCATCCGGGCTCTTGCAAACGGCGATACTGTTCGCATTCATCACAACACAGTAGAGAACTGCAACTCAGGGCAAACCACAAATGCTTTCTACGGAATCTCGCATGATCCTGTAGGAACTGTTAATGCCGCGTACATACACAACAACATTATCCGGAACAACTCACATGCCGGAACAGGCACAACACAGTTGTTGTACACAGCAGGAAGCGGCACATTTAACAATCTCCTCATCAGGGCCAATTTGCTGTACGGCAACCAGAAGACAGGCATAAGCGGCACGCTTAACGGAATTTCTGTTTCGAATGCATCGCTTGAGTGTGATTCGAATCAGATCTACAATAACTCAATACCAAGCTCTTCAGGGTCATCGAGCAGTTCGATGAATGGCTATGTTAGCAGTGGCAGTCCGGTCCTGGAAAATGTCCATAATAATCTGATCTACAATCAGTCTGTAGGCGGATTCGGAACCTCAACCTCCTCAATCATGACGGGCATCCGTTCCAACTCAGCATCAAGCACTGTCAAGAGAATTTACGAAAACACCAT
>DAIQRO010000285.1:0-3472 GCA_036786155.1 Bacteroidota bacterium | reverse complement strand
AATGGAAGTAACTTGTTGAAAAGTCTTGAGATCAATTACGGAACGATCAGCAGTGGGCTTCATTACAAATGGACAGGAACGCTTGGATCGAATGAATCGGCTATGATCACACTTCCCGGAGAATTTATTGTTGAAGACGGCGAGAAGTTCTATGTGTCGCTTTCTTCACCAAACGGATTGCCTGATGAATATGAGAGTGATAATTCGAAAGAAGTTGTACCCCGTCCTGTGCCTGCCTATGATAAATTTATGATCGCTTTCAAGACTAACAGAGACTCAGCTTCTTCATATTACAGGATAAAGGACTCTTTCGGAAATATTGTCTTCAGTCTCACACCGGCCGCACTCAATGCCGGCAAACTATACTCCGACACATTTTCCCTTCAGCCTGGATGTTATTCACTCGAAGTGCTTGATACGGCAGGAGACGGCCTGGAGTTTTGGTTCAATCCCGAAGGCGGCTCTGGATATGTGAGAATGCTTGATATGAACGGAAGGCTCATGAAGTCCTTTGTATCGGATTTCGGCAATATCATTATACACAATTTCAGGATTGAAGGCAACGGAAAGACTTCCTACATAGCTGACAAAACGCCTCTGCTGAATGTATTTCCTCCAAGAAGCAGCGGAAAGTTTGAGGTGGAGATATCCTGATACAGTTTCACTCACTCTATTGGATGAGAACATGAATCCGGCTTATGAGGAAGATCTCGGTTATATTCGGGAGGGCACATACCCTGTGGATATCAGCGCAAATCCTGACGGCATTTATTATGTAAGGATTTCAACTTCCGGGGAAATTGCAGACATGCGAATAAGGCTGAAGAGGGATTGAAGGACTGATATCGGAAAGCATTTCCGTCCCGTTTTCCTTCTGAGGCTGAGAATATTAATAAGGTTGCATAAAGCCGGAATAATTTCAAAAGATCAGTCACAAAGGGAAGTCGACCCATGCAAACGGAGTGTCCGGCTGAGTTCAGAGGGCAATAAATTGATTGTATAATTGAGGCTTAAGGTGTATATTTGTAGTCAAAATTTAAACGAAAGAGGTAATCAATTTGCTTAAAGTTGTAATTCAGGACGGCGAGTCGATAGACAAGGCGCTCAAGAGGTTCAAGAAAAAGTATGAAAAATCCGGATTGCTAAAGGAATTCAGAAGGCGGATGTTTTATACGAAGCCTTCCGTAGAGAAGAAAATGGACAAAGAGAGAGCCATCAGAAAGACAAAGCGACTGCTTGCTGAAGAAAACAGCTGAGAGTTGAATTTTTGCGGATCTCAAACCCATTGTCGTGTTTCAATGGGTTTTTTGTTTTTGGTGAACAAAGGAATATGAAAGAGCTGATCTCGGCTGAGAAAATCGCAAAGAGGATAAAGGCAATTGCCCGTAAGATCGACAGGGATTACAAAGGAAAACAGCCTATCTTCATTGGTGTGCTGAACGGCTCATTCATACTCATTGCTGACCTTGTAAGAGAAGTGAAAGTCAGCTGTGAAATTGATTTCATAAAGCTTTCCAGTTACGGTGATGAAAAGATCTCATCAGGCGAGGTGAAGTTGCTGAAAGAGCTCAACTGTCAGATAAAGGGAAGAGATATTATCCTTATCGAAGACATTGTTGACACCGGGCTCTCGGTAAGCTATCTGAGAAAGCTCATACTGAAGGAAAAGCCCGCCTCCTTGCGGTTTGTGACGCTTCTGTACAAGAAAGATATATGCAAAATTGATTTCGAAATTGACTATATTGGATTTGAAATTGAAAACGAATTTGTGATCGGCTATGGCCTGGATTTTGCCCAGAAATACAGGAATTTAAAAGCCGTTTATGTGTTACAGGAATGAATTTTAAACATCCCAGCTTAGTAAATGAACAACACCGGTAAGAACCCGAATAAGAACGGCGACGACTTCAACTGGAACAGGGTATTCAAGATTGTTCTTGGTTGGAGCGCAATCCTCATTGGATTCTTTCTTATCATGATCTACACTAAGGGAAATGACGGGAAGTTCTCAGAATTGAAATACGATCAGTTCCTGAAGTTTGTAAGCGACAAGAAGATTGAAAGCGCTGTCATCAAGAAAGCGGACAACACTTACGAGTTTCTTGGAAAGCTTAAATCACCGGAGCCGGTCACGGTAGGAAACCGAACGCTTACAATTGACAGGTTTTCCGTTCTCCTCCCTTACACAAACCTTGACGATAACGTACTGAAGACATGGAATGAAGCAGGCATACAGTACAGCGTTGAAAGAGATGACGGCGGATGGCTTGCACCGTTCCTCGGAGCTCTTCCGTGGCTTCTTATAATTGTCTTCTGGATCATAATAATGCGCAGGATGCAGGCAGGCGCCGGCGGCTCGAAGAATATTTTCTCATTCGGAAAGTCTAAGGCCAAACTGCTGAGTGAAAGTGCCACGAAGGTCACGTTCCAGGATGTGGCCGGTGCGGATGAAGCCAAGGAAGAGTTGTCGGAAATCATTGAGTTTCTCAAATCACCCGGCAAGTTTCAGAAGCTCGGTGGCAAGATACCCAGAGGCGTGCTTCTTCTCGGTCCTCCGGGAACAGGGAAGACACTTCTCGCGAGAGCCGTGGCTGGCGAAGCCGGAGTTCCGTTCTTCTCCATCAGCGGAGCTGACTTTGTTGAAATGTTTGTCGGCGTTGGAGCATCCAGAGTCAGGGACCTGTTCGAGCAGGGAAAGAAAAATGCGCCGTGCATTATCTTCATAGATGAAATAGATGCAGTGGGAAGGCACAGAGGCGCAGGCCTTGGCGGCGGTCATGATGAAAGGGAGCAGACCCTGAATCAACTGCTCATAGAAATGGATGGCTTTGAACAGAACAACGGAGTGATAATCATCGCAGCTACAAACCGTCCAGATATTCTTGATCCGGCATTGCTCAGGCCGGGCAGGTTTGACAGGCAGGTAGTGGTTGACAGGCCTGACGTTAAAGGCAGAGAAGGAATATTGAAAGTCCATACTAGAAAAACTCCGATGTCGAAGGATGTTTCCGTTGAAGTGCTTGCAAAAGGCACGCCGGGATTTTCCGGTGCAGACCTTGCTAATCTTGTCAATGAGGCGGCTTTGCTTGCGGCAAGAAAGAATTCAGATGTCGTGACAATGAGGGACTTTGAAGAGGCCAAAGATAAAGTTATGATGGGCACTGCGAGGAAGAGCCTCATAATTTCCGACAGGGAAAAGAAGACAACTGCTTATCACGAAAGCGGTCACGTTATTGTTGCGAAGATGATTCCGGAGGCCGACCCTGTTCACAAGGTTACAATCATCCCACGCGGAAGGGCGCTTGGCGTTACCACTTATCTTCCGATGGATGAAAAGCACACTTATTCGAAGGAACATCTCGAGGCTATGATAGCCTATGCAATGGGCGGCAGGGCTGCAGAGAAGCTGATATTCAATGAGTACACAACCGGTGCTTCAAATGACATTGAACGTGCATCCGGCATGGCAAGG
>DAIQRO010000053.1:15995-16221 GCA_036786155.1 Bacteroidota bacterium | reverse complement strand
TGCTTGCTTCGCCTGTCTCAAATATGCTTGGATTGGAAGATCACAGCAGGGGAGTGTTTCTCATAAGAGTGATGAGCGCCTTGATGATTGCCGATACGGTTTACAGGATACCGATGCTGTATTTCAGAGCACAACTTAAGGCACGTACATACAGCCTTCTTAATCTGCTGTCATTTGCGGTAAATGTAGGCATGAACATTTTGCTTATAGTGGTGATGAAACAGGG
>DAIQRO010000053.1:7437-15946 GCA_036786155.1 Bacteroidota bacterium | reverse complement strand
TGACATACAGAAGACAACTGAGTTGCTGTCTTATGGTTTCAAGTTCATTTTCATCGGGATATTCATACTTGTAATAGATGTGTCAGACAGGTTCTTCCTTCAGCATTTTTATGACGAATCTGTTGTAGGCATTTACTCTGCAAACTACCGTCTGGCAAGCGTTATGGGGCTTGTTATCTCCGCATTCAGGTTTGCATGGACGCCTTTCTTCCTGAGTCTTGACAATGAGAACGAAGCAAAGACAGTCATGCCGGAAGTTGTCAGCAAGTATTTTACCATTGGTTCCGCGATGATGCTTGCATTCGGATTGCTGACAGACTTGCTCGCTCCTGAAAGCATTTTCGGCATGAGCTTTCTTAATGAAAGATATTTATCCGGTATCGGAATTGTTCCGGTTGTGATACTTTCATATTTCTTCTCAGGACTCTATGCGGTCTTCAATGCCGCACCATTTTTCACAGACAATACCCGCTCTCTCTTTGTGATCTCGGGGATCGGATTTGGAATTAACATTCTGCTGAATTTCATTCTTATCCCTCCAATGGGTATGACGGGCGCCGCCGCAGCAACTCTGTTCACTTACGCTGCAATGTCTGCAATGATAATTTCATATTCTCAAAAGATCTACAGGATCAGAATTGACCTCAAAGGGATTGCTTTTGCCGTGGTTGCCTGCTTTGTGATGTTTCTTGCGGGGTACTTCGGAGTGAACAGGTCGGAGCTTGCACTGCCTGCAAAACTTGGCATTGACCTGGCCATCATAGCGCTGTTTGTAATGCTTGCCGCAAAGACCGGTGCGCTCAGAAGTAAGCCGGTTTAATCAGTAACTTCATTAAGAAAATATCTTCGGGATCATACGGCCAACTTCTTCAAATCCTCAGTGAATTTGTTTTGTATCTGTTCCGCTTCTTTCCTTGTAACTGCTTCCGTTATGACCCTGATTATCGGCTCGGTATTTGATCTTCTCAGATGAATCCAGTGATCCTTGAAATCAAGTTTCAGTCCGTCAATTGTTGTCATTCTAACTTTTTCCATCCCGGATCCATACTTCAGTTTGAGCGCTCTGAGTAATTTGTCTGCATTCCGCACGTTTTCAATTTTGCCTTTTGTGATATGGTACCGGGGCAAATTCTTTTTGTATTCTTCTGCAGTGAGCCCTGATGCAGCAAGTTCAGAAAGGACCAGCACAATTCCTGCAAGTGAATCTCTTCCGTAATGCGACTCCGGAAGAATTACCCCTCCGCTTCCTTCACCCCCGATCACCGATCCGTTCTTCATCATTTCCTTTACCACGTTGATCTCACCCACTGCACTTCTGAAAACTCTGCCGCCTGACTCTGCAGCTGCATCATCCACTGCACGTGTGGTGGAGAGATTCACGGTCGCATTTCCGCCTTTGTATTTCCTCAGCACAAACCTTACAGAAGCGGTAATTGTGTTCTCTTCTCCAAACGGCTTTCCGGCATCAGTGATGAGAACGAGCCTGTCTGCATCAGGGTCAACGGCAATACCAAGATCTGCCCTGTGGGACCTGACGGCCTTTGAAAGCCCCTTAAGATTATGCGGTAAAGGCTCGGGAGTGTGAGGAAATATTCCGCTTTGGTCGCAATACAGTTCTTTAACTTCACATCCGAGTTCCCTTAGAAGCTGTGGAACAATAACAGAACCCGATGAATTGACAGCGTCAACAACAACTTTGAATTTTCTGTTTCTGATCTTTTGCTTATCAATCAGCTTAAGACTCAGCGTCTTGCTGATGTGCCGGGCTGTGAATCCGTCATCTGTCCTTAACGGTGGAATCGAATTCACATTCGCATAAGAGAAATCACCCTTTCCGGCAATTCGGATGAGCTCTTCTACCTGCCTGCCGTCAAGAAATGTGCCGTCAGACTGCAGGAACTTCAGTCCGTTCCACTCCTGCGGATTATGCGATGCAGTGATGGCGATTGCGCCGTCTGCTCCCGACAGCTCACATGCCACCTGCACTGTGGGAGTGGGCGCAGTTCCTATTCTTGTTACTTCAGCACCTGCCATCTGAAGACAAGATGATACAAAATTTTCTATCACGTCTCCGCCAAGTCTGCCATCCCTTCCTACAACTATTCTCACTCTTTTCCTTCGTGAATTCCTTTTGGTAAATTCCGCAAAAGCGGATGCATACCGAACAAGCGCCTGTGGCGTAAGACTGTCTCCCGGAATGCCTCTGATACCGGAAACCGATACAATTAATTCTGACAATTTCTTTGGATTTTTGTTGGAAGATTTGTCAGGAGAAGTATTCCTTCTCCAGTGCCTGAAGCTGTTCAATGGTGTTTATTCCGCTTATCTCCGCTACATTGTCTGCGACATAAGCTCCGATCTTCTTTCCTGAATTTTTGAAATGACGGAAAACGTCAGTAAGGTAATATTCTCCCTGAGCATTGTCTGTGCTCAGTGTTTTCAGCCCTTCGAACAGCAGTGAGTTGTCTATGATGTAAATGCCCGAGTTTATCTCCCTGCATTTCCTTTCTTCATCGGTGCAGTCCTTATGCTCTCTTATGTCATAAAAATTTCCTTCCGAATCCCTGAGCACTCTTCCGTATCCGGACGGATCATCAAGCACTGCCGAGATGAGGCTGGCATCATAACCGCCTTCTTCGTGAAATTTCCGGAAGCCGTCCACAGTCCTTAGACTGAGAAGTGGAACATCACCTGATAGTATAAGCACATTACCTGTCCTGTCTTTCACAATATCTTCCGTCATCATGACCGCATGCCCGGTGCCGAGCTGAACATCCTGATGGGCAAACTTGATCTTGTCTGAATGTTCCGCGAACCTGTCTGAAATGAAATCTATAACGGATTGCTTCTGGTGTCCGACAATAGGAACGATCAGCGATGATCCGGAATCAATTGCAAGGCCTATCACATACTCGATCAGAGGTTTGCCTCCGATCTCATGCATAACTTTGGATCTTTCGGGATTCTGCATTCGCTTTCCCTGGCCTGCGGCCATGATCAGTGTGATAAGGTTCAAGCGGCTTTAACCTTTCGGATTATTTTCAAATATGATGTTGTCTATCAGGCGGGTGGAACCGCACTTTGCGGCAAGCGAGATGAGCACTTCACCCCTGAAACTGCCGGGATCGGCAATCGGCTCAAGCAGGTCATTGTCCGTGATCTCGTAATACTGAAGCTCCATGTCGGGCGAAAGTTCCTTCAGAAGTTCAGCGGCTCTTGCTTTCACGGTTTCCGGGTCGGAAGCTTTTTCTTCCGTGATCAGCCGCATGCCTTCTTTGAGAATGCGGAAAAGCGATCCTGCATTTTCTCTTTGCTCTGCCGTGAGGTAAGTGTTTCTCGAACTCATCGCAAGGCCGTTCTCTTCACGCACCGTCGGGCAGATCACAAGCCTGGTGTCAAAGTTAAGATCAGAGATCATTTTCTTCAGCACTGCATTTTGCTGTGCATCCTTGCTTCCCATGTGCATTGTATGCGGCTTCACGATGTTGATCAGCTTGGCAACGACAGTCGCAACACCGGTAAAATGCCCGGGCCTGAACTTGCCTTCGAGCTTATCTGAAATTTCGGATACCGTGACGGAGGTCAGCGGCTTGTTGCTGTACATCTCCGAAGCTTCAGGGTGAAAAATATAGTCCACTCCTGCCTTCTCGCAGATGTGCGCATCCCTCCGGAAGTCGCGCGGGTATTTGTCAAAATCCTCTCCTTTCCCAAATTGTGTCGGATTCACGAAGATGCTTGCGACAACAATTCCGCCTGTTTCTTTTGCACTGAACATCAGTGAAGCATGGCCTTCATGCAGATAGCCCATGGTAGGAACAAAAGCGATCTTCCTGCCTGTGCTTCTGTGATAGTCGGAAATTTCCTGCATTACAGAAACTTCCTTTACAACCTTCATTTAGCGGAGATTAGTTTGAGAAGAGTGGTGACCTTCGATTTCAATTCTTTGCGGGATGCAATGAAATCTATGAATCCGTGCTCAAGCAAGAATTCAGACCTTTGAAAGCCGGGAGGAAGGTCTTTGCCCGTTGCCTGCTTCACTACCCTCGGGCCAGCAAACGCTATGAGCGCATTCGGTTCTGCTATGTTGAAGTCTCCAAGCATTGAGAATGATGCTGTGGAGCCTCCGGTTGTCGGATTTGTAAGTATTGAAATGTAAGGTATTTTCTCTTCGGCAAGCTTTGCAAGCTTTGTGCTGGTCTTGGCAAGCTGCATCAGTGAAATCGCGCCCTCCATCATTCTTGCGCCGCCGCTGGAAGAGATGATTATCAGCGGATCTCCTGACTTGATCGCTTTGTCTATCGCCCTGCTTATCTTCTCCCCGACAACGCTTCCCATACTGCCGCCTATGAATCCGAAGTCCATGCAGGCGATCACTACGGAAATACCGTTCATCTTTCCTGTACCTGTTCTTACTGCATCATAAAGCTCCGTGCTCTTGATCGTGTCTTCGATCCTCTTCCTGTACGGCTTGGTGTCCTCAAACTCCAGAGGATCAACTGACCTGATCTTTTTATCCATTTCGCGGAAGGTCCCTTCATCAAGCAGGATCTCAAAATACTCTTCACTTCCAATCCTGAAGTGATTGCCGCACTTTATGCACAAATAGAAATTGGATTCCCACTGCCTCTTGTGCATCATTTCACCGCATTCATTGCACTTTATCCACGAACCGTCTGCAATGTCAGCTTTTTGAGTGTCTTTGGATATATTCTCTTTGGATCTTTTGAACCAGGCCATAATTGTTATTGTGGTTCAAAATACTCAAGATAGAGCCGAAATGAAATTACTTTCTGACGAAGAACTCCTTCAAGTAATAAGGTTCAGCAGAGGAAAGGTCAGAGTAATCGCCTGAACTGATCCGATCTTCCGTGAGCCGAAGCTGCGAAACAAGTTTCGCTGATTTAAGATTTTGATCAAGTCCGAGCGTGTGTTCCGTCACAACAGGTATCCCTGAAGACTCAAGCTCGCTTATGAGACCTGTACTGTGCGGCTCAAGTCTTTCAATTCTGTTGCCGGTCCTGACATATCTTGAATAATAATACTCACCCGAAGATGAATTGGAGTTTATGGCCGCAATGAATTCCCCTTCCTGTTCCGACGCACAGCCCGCAAGTATGTCAAGCGAGTTCACAAGCACAAGTCTTGAACCGGAAGCAAAGCAAAATCCTTTTGCAAATGAAAGCCCTATCCTCAGTCCTGTGAACGAACCCGGGCCGTTTGACAGGCTTACGGCAAATAAACTGAACGGGTGAATATCGTTCTCTGTAAGGAACTTGTCTATATGATAGGCAAGTGAATCTGCTGAATTCCTGTCGCAGTCCCTGAATTCGCGGATGATCCTGCCGTCTTCAGCATATCCGAATTCGGAACATGAAGAAGATGTGTCAATGAGGAGGATTCTTTTTTCTTTCAATTGAAATTATCCTTTCGCTTTCATGCTCGCCATAGCTCATCTTCACATTGACTGTCTCCGGAAATCTCTCACCGGCGATCTCACCCCATTCTGCAATGGTAATGGAATCTCCGGTGAAATAACTCTCGAGGCCGATCTCGTCAAGTTACGAAGGCGATATGAACCTGTACAGGTCAAAGTGGTTGATCTTAACGATCTTCCCTTCCATACTGCCTTCGTATTCGTTCACAATGATGAACGACGGGCTGTTGACCTGGTCATGGATTTCAAAGCGGGAGCATATACCTTTTATAAAATGTGTTTTTCCTGATCCGAGCGGGCCGGAGATGATCACCCTGTCCCCCGGGCAAAGCGTGCCGGCAAACTCTTTGCCCGCACGCAGTGTCTCTTCGGGTGACCGCGAGTGTATTTCTCCGGCAGTTGTCAAAGCTTTGAATCCAGTGTGACAACCGGAAGTATCATTTCGTCAACGGAGATCCCTCCGTGCTGAAACGTATCGTTGTACTGATTCAGGTATTTGTGATAATCAGTCGGATAGACGAAATAGAAATCTTCCTTCGCAATGATGTAGTTGACCATTCCGTTTCTCTTCGGAAGCTTGTAATCAAGCGGGTTTCTCACGTATATTGCATTCCTTGCATCTGCCTTTACATTTCTTCCGCATTTGTACCGGAGATTGGTCGAAGTCTCCTTATCGCCAAGAACTTTCACTCCGTGAAGGCATCTTATGCTTCCGTGGTTGACAGCTGCCTAAGCATCCCGAAGAATGACGAGTGCTCAAACCACGACTCTGTCAGCGACCTGTATGCGGATTCATCGGGTGCGATCTCCTTCAGAATTGCGTTGTCGCTCCTTGAGTGCGCGATCATGTCAACAAAGTTTATGACGATGGCATTGAGGTGATTTCCGCAGTAGGAAAGTATCTTGTTCTCAATTCCTCTTCCGAAGTTGGAGTCCATGATCTTTGTGTACTTCACTTCGTTGCGAAGCTTGATCCTCCTTCTCTCAAGCAATTTTTCAAGGAACTCCTTTTCATAGTTGTTCTTGCTGTTCTCGTCATCATCATTCTTTTTCCAAAGTTCAGGATAATGCTTTTCGATATCGGAAGGAAAAAGCCCGGAGAAGATTGCGTTCCTGCTGTAAGGTGTAGCTGTAGGAAGTATGGAGAAGTGATAATCCTTTTTCATGTTGAAATACTCATACAG
Source organism: Bacteroidota bacterium (assembly GCA_036786155.1). GTDB lineage: Bacteria > Bacteroidota > Ignavibacteria > Tepidaquicellales > Tepidaquicellaceae > JADJAH01. The sequence continues at coordinate 9,328 of DAIQRO010000053.1, read as the reverse complement.
GTATTTCTCCATCACCATCCACTGATCCATTCTCATGCAGTCAATCAGGAAAAAAAAGACTGACTTGTCTGTATCCAGTTCCGGTATTACAAACTTGTCCATAACCTCGTTTGAAAGGACAGGCTTGTTATCCGAACCATTCACCCAGTTAAGATAATTCTTCTCTACATATTTAGAGAATTCCGTATTGCACTCCTTCTTCTGATCGAGGATCGTTTGCTTCAGTCCAAGCTCGGGATGCTCGTCAAGCTCCAGCTCCCATCCGGTCATCTTCACATGAATGTCTGTCCACTCCTGCCACGACGGGCCTTCCATGATTGAATAGGAGATGTTGTTGAACTCCTGTATGTAATCCTTCGAGACCTGGCTTCCTTTGATGCGCTTGGATTCAAGCATTTTCTTGATCACCAGAAGAAGCTGATTCGGATTAACCGGCTTTATGAGGTAGTCAGAGATCTTCTTGCCTATCGCATCCTCCATCAGGCTTTCTGTTTCGTTCTTCGTAACCATTACCACCGGCAGGCTCGGCTTAAGGTCCTTGATCTCCAGAAGCGTTTCCAGACCTCCCATTCCCGTCATCATTTCATCAAGGAATACAAGGTCGAAATCATTCTGGCGGATCAGGCTGACTCCGTCCTCACCGTTTGTCGCTTCCTGCACATTGTAGCCTTTCTGCTTGAGGAACATGATGCTCGACTTGAGCGATTCTATTTCATCGTCAACCCATAGGATGTTGTTCTTTGATCCGCTAAGCGAATCGGTCAGATTGTTTTGCATGGTCTCTTCCGAGGTTTAGTTCAGTAAAGCGTAGAGAGTGGGATATGCAGTATGTTTGATTTGTTAAAACTTAACAAATAGTGGATCATTATGAAAGTCATTCAATCTCTTTTCTTCTTTTGATCATCTGAAGGACGGTAACTGAGTGTGTGACAATCTTCGTAACTCAAAGTTTACTTATCGCGTTCACATTTTTTTGTGTTAAAAAAGCTACACATGTATCAGGCTGACTACATTCTCAACGTGCAGTGTATGAGGAAACATATCGACGGGCCTGACCTTCTCAATGGCATATTTGCCCTTTGAACAGATCAGCTGAAGGTCCCTTGCCTGCGTGTGCGGATTGCAGCTGACATAGACTATCCTCCGAAATTCAGACTCCGAAAGGAGTTCGCAAATCCGTGGGTGAAGGCCTGAGCGCGGAGGGTCAAGCACTGCGACAGTGAACTTTCCCGCATGCGCCGACTCTTCCAGATAGTCCTTGATGTCTGAAGCTATGAATGTGCAGTTTGATACGCCGTTCCTGCCGGCATTCTTGATCGCATCCTTTATTGAGTCTTCAACAAGTTCAACTCCGGTGACTTCCTTTGATCTCTCCGCAAGAAAGAAAGAGATCGTACCCGTTCCGCAATAAAGATCAAGGACTCTGTCATCTGAAGTAAGCTCCGCAAAGTCAACAGCAGTCCTGAAAAGATTCTCGCACTGAAGCACGTTTGTCTGAAAGAACGAATTGGGTGAGATCTCAAACGAGAGCTGTCTGCCTTCCGCTGTTGATAGGGTCTCAGTGATCTTCCCGGAACCGGAGAGGACATGAATCTCGTCCGCAAATGCTGTCTGTGACTTTCTGTTTGTGATTCCGTTTACAACTGTGTTTATCCCGGGGAACTTTCTGACAAGTTCGGTCGTGTATTCATTCATCAGCTGTGTACGGTGTTCGCTTGTTACGAGATTCACCATGAGCTCTCCGGTCCTCTTCGACTGGCGTATGATCAAAAACCTCAGGAGTCCGGTGTGCGTCTTTGTAGTATAGCTATCAATACTGCGCTCAAGAAAAAATTGTCGCGTGAACCCGAGTATCCGGTTTGATATCTCAGACTGCAGATAACATTCATCT
>DAIQRO010000053.1:4477-7427 GCA_036786155.1 Bacteroidota bacterium | reverse complement strand
CCGGGCTTGCCAGGGCCTCAGGTACATTCACATTCTCAAATCCGCCGATTCTCTGAATTGCATTTCGTACAACACCTGTCTTATGCTCAAGCTGACGGGAATATTCAAGGTCCTGGATCCTGCATCCGCCGCATACACCGAAATGACTGCATTTTGCCTGAACACGGAAAGGTGAGCTTTCGATGAGTTCAACCAGCTCGGCTTCAGCATAGGAAGATTTCTTCTTACGGATCTTCACTGTTGCCAGGTCGCCCGGAAGAGTGCCCGAAGAAAATATTACAAACCCTTCTCCGGTCCTCGAAACTCCTTTGCCTTCCGAACTGAGGTCTTCTATCCTCAGCTGAAGTTCAGAACCCTTAACTATTTCCAAGATGCTGGTGATGATTTAAGTGCGGTTGGAGGATTTGCATAATGTTGTTTAAAAAGAAAGGCATTATAATTATTATGATGCAATCAAAAAATGTTATTCACATCCCGATGTCTTCCGTAAGATCAAAGAAAGATGCAGGCGCTGTAGGCAGGAGAGTCATTTCGGTTGAGAAGAAAGCCGTGGCTGATCTTGAAAAGCGGTTCACTCAGCCGGATTTTCTTTCACAGTTCAGGCAGGCTGTTGAGCTGATCAGGAAATGCAAAGGAAATGTTGTGGTCACAGGCATAGGAAAGTCGGGCATAATCGCGCAGAAGATCGTAGCGACATTCAACTCTACGGGAACTCTTGCAGTCTTCCTGCATTCTGCCGACAGCGTTCACGGCGATCTCGGGGTTTTCAGAAAGGGAGATGTGGCCCTCATAATTTCCAAGAGCGGTGATTCCTCCGAGATCAGGCAGATCATTCCCACGCTGAAGCTTCTGGACGTTGCCATCATATCAATTGTCGGAAATATGAATTCAGAACTCGCAAAGACCTCCGACATTGTGCTTGACGCTTCGGTGAGGGAGGAGGCATGTCCGCATAACCTCGCCCCTACATCATCCACTACGGCTGCGGTTGTTCTCGGTGATGCACTTGCAATATCACTGCTTGAATTGCGCGGCTTCTCAACCGATGATTTTGCCCTCGTGCATCCGGGCGGAAATCTTGGCAAGAGACTGCTCCTTAAAGTGGATGACCTGATGGCAAAGGGTGATGAACTTCCGGTTGTAAAGATCAATGCCGGTCTTGAGCAGGTAATTTATGAGATCTCCTCCAAACGGCTCGGAAGCACCATTGTTGAAAGCAAAGGCAGGATTGCCGGCATCATCACTGACGGGGACATCAGGAGATTGCTTGGCAGGGGACTCGACAAACTTGCCGACAGGAAAGCAAAAGACATTATGTCTCCGGATCCGCGGGTGATATCTCCGGAAATGTCAGCATTCTCCGCGCTCAAGTTCATGGAAGAAAACAAGATCACTCAGCTGATCGTAGGCGACAGCAAAGGCCGGCCGGCCGGCATGATCCATATGCACAGGCTTCTGGAAGAGGGACTCTGAATGTTCAGGAGCATGGCAGTTCTCGCCGCTGCACTTTCTGTAAGTTTGGTCATCTCATCATGCGGAGAAAAATTCAAGCCCACAAGCACAGACATATCCGGCTCACAACTGCCTTCTCACGAGAGCTGGAATTCAAACGTTATATTCTCCGACTCTTCAATCACAAAAGCCGTCCTTAAAGCAGGCAAGATATCAGTCTATTCGGAAGGCGGCTTCACGCTTGTTGACAGCGGTGCTGTTGTGGAATTTTACAGCAACGGGGTAATTGTTTCGACACTAAAGGGAGGACGCGGAAAGGTGAATGACAAAACGAAAGATATTGAGATCTACGACAGCGTTTCTGTGGTAAGCAAAGACAGCGTAAAACTCTTCACAGACAAACTGTTCTGGAACAATGCTTCCCGGATGGTAAGCACAAATGAATTCGTCAGGATCAGGACTCCGGAGGAAGAGATTCAGGGCTACGGATTCGAATCAGATCAGAGTCTCTCGAATTACAGGATATTCAAAGTCAGCGGAACGTTCACAAACTGAGCCGATGAAATCTTCCTCAGTCAAATTCCGAATTTTATTTTTTGTCTTTGTTGCCATCGCCTGCTCATGCAGAGCGACTGCTCAGGAGAAGATCGAGCTTAAGAATGCAAAGGAACTTACCGGCAAGATCGTTGACGGGCAAAGCGTAAGGGAGGCAAAGGGCGATGTCGAATTTGTGCAGGGCAATGTGAAGGTCTATTGCAGTAATGCCACGCAGTTCATTTCATCCAACATGGTTGAACTCTCCGGCAACGTCAGGATCTATCAGGACACGCTTACTCTTCTTACAAACAAGGCAGTTTACTACGGAGATGAGCGAAGAGCCGTGTGCAGCGGAAATGTGACACTCAAAGATCCGAACGCAACGCTTCGTTCGGACAATGGCGTATATACATTCAGTGATGCGAAAGCCTTTTTCAAAGGAGATGTCATTATCATCAATCCCGATTACAGGATCACTTCAGAGGAGCTTGTATATTTTCGCAACACTGAAGAGTCGTATGCAAAGGGCGATGTCGTTGTTGTTACGGATTCGGCGATTGTCAGGGCGGACGAAATTGATTTTTACAGCCGTGAAGGCAGGACGTTTGCGAGGGGCAATGTAAGGATAGACAGTGACTCCACGATCATCACATCCGATACTGCTGTCAGCTATTCAAATGAGAGAAGATCCATAGCTTACGGCAAAGTGGAGATCAACAGCCCTGGAAACAACTCGCGGCTATTCGGAAAGTGGCTTGAGAACTACGGAAGCAAAAAGATCACTACCCTCGTCGGAGATGCCTTCCTTATACAGGTTGAAGAGAACGGCAAGGACACTACTTTCATCGTTTGCGATACAATGATCGCTTTCCGCGACAGTCTTGAGAAGTATGTGGCTTCAGGTAACGTTGAAATGATAAGGGGACGGTTTCTTTCAAAGTCCGGAGAAGCGGTTTACTTC
>DAIQRO010000053.1:2005-4467 GCA_036786155.1 Bacteroidota bacterium | reverse complement strand
CAGAAATTCGGGAATCGTTGTGCTTTTAAGAGAACCTGTCGTATGGCAGGATGAACTTCAGCTTACAGCAGATTCCATTTATGCGGAGTTCCCTGATAAGAAGCTGAAAAAGATAATTGCAAAGAGGATCCCTGAAGTCAGAAATTCCAAGCTTTCATTTGCAATTTCAAAAAACACCGATATCCGCTATTCACAAAGATATGATCAGATAAGCGGAAGGATCATTACATTGAATTTTGAGGATGAGAAGATCACTGCAGCTGAGGTTGAGGGCGAAGCCAGAAGCATCTATTTCATGTATGAAGATCAAAGCGCCAGCGGAATGAACAGAATTGAGGGAATGAAACTGTTTATATATTTTGACGGGGATCAGAAGGTCACCCGCATAAAAGTTACGGGCGGCCCGAAGGGAGATTACATTCCCGAACAACTCATCGGCAGTTATGAACAGCTTCTTCCGGGTTTTCTTCTCAGGGATGATATCCCGGAAAGGAAGGCTGACGGAGCTTTCTGAGATGCCGGCAATCCAACACATTCAACTAACTTATAATGAACGGAGAGAATTTTTTAAACAGCGCAATTAAGGAGTTCAGGAAGCTGAAGGACCTCGGAGAAAAGGCCATTAAGCAAATAAGAGATGAGGATTACTTCTGGCAGCCGGATGATGAATCAAACAGTATAGCGATAATCATAAGGCACATCAGCGGCAACATGCATTCCCGATGGACCGACTTCCTCACAACCGACGGGGAAAAGGAATGGCGTAAGAGGGATGACGATATCCTCATGCGTTGGGAGACAGGCTGGAAGCGGCTTTTTGAAACACTGGAATCTCTGAACGACGGAGATCTCGGCAAGACGGTGACGATCAGGAATGAACCCCATACCGTGATTGAAGCAATCAACAGACAGCTCACTCACATCGGTTATCACATCGGACAGATCGCTTACATAGCAAGACACCGTGCCGGAGACCAGTGGGCTACACTTTCAATTCCAAGAAAGAAATAGAGACTTCCGTTCAGGAGAACGAAAGACTCTCTTGTTTGATCACCATTGGCCATCAATATGAACATTGCATCTTTATTCCCTTGTTTGATGTGATGCCGAAAAAAATGTCTGTAATGTTTCGCTTTCAGTTGTTTAATTTGTGCGGTTTGTATGAATAACTTAAGACGTAATTATGGTCAGTACATTGTTGAGTTTGGCATTCGTTTTCCTTTTCACCCTCTCCGCACTAAGTTCATCCGTTCGCGATACCATTCTTAAAGACCTCAGTTCTGCAGATTCAGAGATCCTGTCGGTGATAGAGTCTTCACTTTCTGCTGCAGACGGAAATATTGTTAAGGCGGAAAAAAAGTATGCCCGGGAAAGGGTTTACTGGCTCGTTGTTATGATCACAGATCCTGGCGGAGAGATCAGGATGCATATTGATCCCGACAGAAAGTCCGTGCTGGAGATCAGTGCCGAGGAAGGGCCGTTTGATTATGAAGTGATTCCCGGCAATGGCCTGATCAGCTTCTCCGAGGCGAGGAAGTCTGCGGAATCGGTTGCAGGAAGCAGGGTGCTGAAATGGAAACTAGTGGATGCCAAAGCCGGCAGGCAATATCACTTCTGGATGTTCACAAAAGGCGGAGCGGCCCAGTTTAAGCTTGATGCTGTTACAGGAGAGAGGATCATGAAAAAGCAGGGAAAGAAAAAACAAAAGTGATCAGGCCCCGAAATCGTCCTGAAGTTTCTTGATTAAGTTGATCGCCTCAATGGGCGTGGTTGTATCAAGGTCTATTGACCGGATCCGGTCAAGCAGTTCCGTCAGCCTCTCGTCAGGAGCGGCTTCACCGCTCTCTTCAAGGGCGGCTTCAAAAAGGTTGATCTGAAACTCATCTTTCAGCTTCCTTCTGTATTCTCTGTCTTCGAGCGCGCGGAGTATCTCCTTCGCGCGCTTTGTAACAGCTTCCGGAAGTCCGGCCATTTGTGCAACCTGTATTCCGTAACTGTGGTCAGCCGTTCCTTCCGTGATCTTTCTCAGAAAGATGACCTTGTCGTTGTACTCCCTTACCTCCACTCTGAGATTCTTTATCCTCGGATACTTGTCGGCAAGGGCGTTCAGCTCGTGGTAGTGCGTGGCAAAGAGGGTCTTTGCACGGACCCGCGGATTCTCATGCAGATATTCCGTCATTGCCCATGCAATTGAAATGCCGTCATAAGTGCTTGTGCCTCTTCCGATTTCATCAAGCAATATCAAACTCTTCGAAGTCGCATTGTTGAGTATGTTAGCCGCCTCATGCATTTCCACAAGAAAAGTACTTTCACCTTTGGAAATGTTGTCAGATGCGCCGACACGGGTGAATATCTTGTCAACTATTCCCAGCTTTGCGCTCCTTGCAGGAACAAAACATCCGATCTGCGCAAGCAGTATTATCAGTCCGGTCTGCCTCAGGTAGCTTGACTTTCCGCTCATG
>DAIQRO010000053.1:0-1890 GCA_036786155.1 Bacteroidota bacterium | reverse complement strand
TCCCCTGCCGGAAGCAGCCTTTCAATAACAGGATGTCTTCCTTCTATCACTTCAATCTCGTCAGACTCGTTAATCTCGGGCATTACGTAGTTATAAGCTTCCGAGACATTCGCATAACTGAGCAGAGAATCCAATACTGCAACTGCTGTTGCATTCTTCTGGATCTCCTCCGTAAATGAAAGCGAGAATTCCCTCAGCTCGAGCAGTATCTTCGATTCAATGGCGCCGATCTTATCCTCGGCATTAAGGATCTTCTCTTCATATTGCTTGAGTTCTTCGGTGATGAATCTCTCTGCATTGACCAGAGTCTGCTTTCTCACATAATCCTGCGGTGTTTTGTCAAGGTTTGCCTTGGTTATCTCCACATAGTATCCGAACACTTTGTTGAAGTCAACCTTTAGCGAACTGATTCCAGTTCTCTTTCTCTCCCGGCTTTGAAAGTTCTCCATCCATGTCCTGCCGTTTATAAGTATGTCCTTGATCTCGTCAAGAGCCACATCATATCCCTTGTTGATTACACCGTATTTGTCAATTCCGCTGATGAAGTTCTCGTTGATGCATTTCTCTATTCTTATGATGAGATCTCCCGGCTCGCTTAGATTATCGCGGATCTGCGAAAGAAGGGCGGATACAAAAGGTACAAGCCGTTTCTTTATCTCAATGATTCTGACAAGGGAAACTTTGAGCTGAACATAATCCCTCGGAACGGCCCTGCCGGTGGAGATCTTGGACATCAGACGCTCAAGATCCGCAACTGAACGAAGTTCCTCACATAAATTCTTTCGCTCGTTCCTGCACTCAAGAAGTTCCTTTACCGCTTCATGCCTGCTCTGAATTTCATTTAGTTTTCTCAAAGGCCTAGAGATCCACTTCTTCATCAGTCTGCCGCCCATTGCAGTCTGAGTGTTGTCAAGCACGGAAATGAGCGTGCCTTCCCGTGCTCCTTCAGAGATTGAAGAAGTAATTTCCAGGTTTCTCTTTGTTGACGGATCGAGAATTATGTAATCGGTGTATTCGTAATTGTAGATCTTCCTTATATGAGGAAGGTTGTTCTTCTGAGTTTCGTTGAGATAATTCAGCACACATCCCGCGGCTATTATGCCTTCGTTCATGTGATCAATTCCGAAACCTTTGAGCGAATGCGTGCCGAAATGTCCTGTCAGGATCTCTTTCGCATAATCCGCATTGAAAATCCATTCATCTACCTTTGTAATTATGAACTTTCTAGATGACTCGCTGAATGCCGCTTCAGGATCAAATTTCATGACTTTGTAAGTCTTGTCCTTGTCGCGTTTTGATATTAGCACCTCCGATGGATTTATCATATCCAGCAGTGAAGGAAGGGCAGTCACATGAAGCTCGGATGCCGCAAATTCACCCGTTGAGACGTCGCAAAAAGAGAAGCCGCATATGTTTTCCCTGATGAACACGGAAGCGAGAAAGTTGTTTGTCTTGTGGTCGAGTATCTTCTCGGAGAAATTTGCGCCGGGCGTCACCACTTCAATGACATCGCGTTTTACAATGCCTTTTGCCATTTTGGGATCTTCGAGCTGTTCGCAAATTGCAACACGGAATCCGGCGCGAACCAGTTTAGGAAGATATGTGTCAATAGCATGATGCGGAAAGCCTGCCAGAGGTACGTCTGAAGCCGCGCCGTTCGCGCGCTTAGTGAGGGTTATGCCGAGCACTTTGGAAGTGATAAGCGCATCATCTTCGAAGGTCTCAAAGAAGTCTCCCATCCTGAAAAGCAACACAGTCTCCGGATACTTCTCCTTTATGTTCCTGTATTGCTTCATCAATGGCGTTTCGCTCTGCATGAGTGTCTTTGAGTTTGATCCCGGTAAGGGATGGATCTTTAATATTGTTTGATCTTGTCTTTCAGAAACTTGT
>DAIQRO010000284.1:2845-3483 GCA_036786155.1 Bacteroidota bacterium | reverse complement strand
AGTTCTTGCTGTCTCCATTTGGAGCTCTTCTGATTGCCACAGGACATTTGCTTAACAGAAAGTTGTCCAAAAAACTATCAACAGCGGGAAGTTGCTGCAAGCAAACTTCAGAACAAGTTACCTGAGTTGCTTGAGTGCTCTGACACTTACCGAACCAAATATCAGGATTCCCTGTAAGAGATTTTCTTAGGAACCGTGAATTGTCTTACACCCTCAACAGAGCCTATGTATCCGAAACCGCTTTGTTTAATGCCTACCCAAGGTGTTCCTGAAACCCCGCCGATTCCCTGATTCACACCGATCATCCCTGATTCAATGCGCTCTGCAAGCTGCCTTCCCCTCTTCAGATTTCCCGTCCAGATTGTCGCGCCCAGCCCAAAGGTTGATTTGTTGGCCTTTTCAACGGCTTCTTCAGCATTCTTAACTTTTTGAATGCAAATTACAGGACCGAATGTTTCGGACACCATTAAGTCATGTCTTTCACTGAGATTGGTCACTAGAGTTGGCTCCATAAAGAATCCTTCGCCTTCAATCTTTTTTCCTCCGAACAGTACTTTTGCACCCTTCTTCCTGGCATCTTCAATCTGATCGATTACATGCTTGCGCTGTGTTTCGTTAACCATTGGCCCCATGCTTAC
>DAIQRO010000284.1:1660-2835 GCA_036786155.1 Bacteroidota bacterium | reverse complement strand
CCTCAAATCCCGATCCAACCTTGTACTTCTTAACCTCTTCTAACACAAGCTTTTCGAACTTGGATGATATCTTGTCCTCCACATATATCCTCTCCACTGATACGCACACTTGACCGGAGTTTCTCAAAGAGCCGTGAACTGCATACGGTACAGCTTTTTTTAGATCTGCATCCTTAAGAACGATCATCGGATCCTTGCCACCAAGTTCAAGTACAAGTCTGGTAAGATTCTGTGAACAAGCCTCCATAATCTTCTTACCCACTGCCTGTGAGCCGACGAATGCAACCATATCGATGTCTGACTTTATGAGAGCCTCGCCAACTTCTTCTGCACCCTGTACGAGATTGATCACGCCTTTTGGCAGATGTCTGTTGAATATCTCATAAATAGCCTTGCCTGTAAGAGGAGTGTTTTCTGATGGCTTGAAGACTACTGTATTGCCCATAAGTATCGCGGGAGTTAACAATGATTCGGGCATTCCAACCGGAAAATTCCAGGGCGTGATTACTGCTACAACTCCCAATGGCACTCTGTGAAGTTCAGTTACCAGCTTTTCTTCCTTATACGTCTCAACTTTCATGCCCTTTTCACAAAGCGAGATATTCTCTTCGATCGCATGGGCTGTTCCTTCCACTTCTCCGACAGCCGACCTGTATAGCTTTCCCATCTCTTTTGTAATGAGCTCACCGATCTTCTCCTTTTCCTTATGGAGGTCCTTTGCGATGTTCTTAAAGAGCGATGCACGCTTCTTAAAAGGAACAAACTGCCAAGTCTTTGATGCTTTCCTTGCAAGCTTAACTCCTGATGCCACTTCTCCTGGAGATGAGCACTTAATCTTCTCAATCAACTCGCCCGTTGCCGGATCAATATCAAGAATGAACTTTCTCATATTAGTATTATAGTATCTTTTTAAATAATGAAAGTATTCCCTGTTTCCATGCGATTCTGTGAGTTACACCAGTCCCCTGCTGGATCTTGTGCTTGTTGTCAAGGTACCACTGATAAGACCGGATCAGGGCTTCCGAATTTGAATATTTCGGAACCCATCCCAACTGATTCATGGCCTTGTCTATCGAGACGAATGAATCCGTATCCGCTGTTCCGTAAATCCACTTGTACAAAGGCGAGAGATTAAGAACTTCAAAGAATCTGAGGACAGGCTTTACGAGGCCTGC
>DAIQRO010000284.1:0-1475 GCA_036786155.1 Bacteroidota bacterium | reverse complement strand
CCTGCAGGAGTAGGCATTACCTTCGATCCTGTTCCCGCATATTCGCACATTGCACCCACATCCTCATTTACAGTCCTGAATTCCTTTGCGCCCACATTAAAAGTGTCATTGATCTTTTCGAGTGGCAATGTTGATGCCAGCAAAATTGCATCTACGAGATCCTCAACTTCGAACAGCTGATACCTGTTTTTGCCGTTTCCAATGATCGGAATCTTTACACCCGATTCGACCCAGTCGTAAAGGATCTGAAACACACCAAGCCTTGCGATGCCGATGAAGCTTTTGGGCCTCAGAATACAGACCGGAAGGCCCTTATTTCTGAATTCTTCACAAACCTCTTCTGCCTTCACTTTGCTCTCGCCGTAAGGGCCAACTCCGTGCCTCGGATGATCTTCATAAAGCGGATGAACATCAGGCACACCGTAAACTGCGGTTGAAGAAATGTGAATGACCCTGTTAACATTGTTCTTAACAGAGCTCTCAAGCACTATTCTTGTTCCGTCAATGTTCGTTTCGTAAATGTCCTGCTTTTTCCAAAGAGGCAATGCCGCTGCACAGTGAATGACAACATCAACTCCCTTCATCATCTCATCCATCTGTTTCCTGTCTCTTACATCTCCGTAAATGCATTTTATTCGCTTGTCATAGTCACCTTCCTCAAAAGGAGCAATATCAAAAAACACCGTATTGGCAAACTCGGTTATACGGTCGATCTTCTGTGCGATATGATATCCAAGAAATCCCGCACCGCCTGTTACCACAATTTTCAAGTTCTGCTTCGCTTCCATTTGATTTTAATTTATAAAGAAGAAACCACTTTGATTACGCTGCTTCTGACACTTCTGAAACCATCGCTGAATACTGAACTTACAACTTCGGCAATTTCCTTTGGACTTACCCAGTTCCTCACATCCTCCGGTGTTCCCCATTCACGGTTTGCCGGCGTATCTATGATCCCGGGAACGATCGTGTTGCATCTCATTCCGAATTCTTTGAACTCTTCGCTTACCGTATCCATCAGATTTATTATTGCCTGCTTTGACACTGAATAGGCAAGTCTTGAAGGTGAAGCCTGAAGTCCGGCCAGTGCACCGATCGAAACAATTCTGCCGAACTTATTTGACTTCATTGCCTTGAGCAGACAGGATGTGAAACTGAAAGCGGTGTAAAAATTCAGGTTCATCATGCGCTCCAAAGCGATTCTGCCCAATACATCCGTCTTGGCAGGCGCATCAATTCCTCCGATAGTATTCACAAGATACCCGACATTGCCATTCTCTATTGCCAGTACTTTTTCCGTAAACTCCTTCACCGAATCCTGATCAAGTGCATCACAATCAAATGCGAATATCTTCCTGACTCTTACTGCTCCGGCTTCATCCGAAGATCTGTCAAATACTGAATTGAATTCCTCCATCGTCAGTGTAGGCACATATACTTTGAAGCCTTCAGACTCAAGCTTGTCAACAACATGC
>DAIQRO010000283.1:2089-3486 GCA_036786155.1 Bacteroidota bacterium | reverse complement strand
GTTTGTGAATATGCCCATGTTTGGCATTTCAGAGAATGATATGGATATAATTAGTGAAGATACAATTTGGCTAACAAACAGAGGGGATCTTGATGGCGGCATATTCCTTACCACAGACGGCGGTGCAAGCTGGACTCGTAAATATTATGGAGGGGGATTTACGAATCCAGATAGAATCCATTTTGTAAATCCCGGATTGGGTTTTGCATCGATGTCGAATCTATTGAGAACCACAGATGGTGGGAATACATGGAACAATCTGCAACCTGAACTCGGCTTTACAGATATTCATTTTGCCGACAGTCTTAAGGGATGGAAGGTAAGCATAGGGGCGATCAGATTTACAAGTGATGCGGGAACAAGTTGGGTTCAACAGACTGTCCCCCCAACGGGTGATACAATCTCTAATAACGGAATCAGTCGGATCTCTGATCCAGCAAAGAATGGAACGATTTATGCAGTCGGTCCGCGAGCATTCTATTTTATTCCAAATCTCAGGGGTTTGATTTTTAAAACAACAAACTTTGGAAATTCCTGGGGGTATCAACTTCCGGATACATCCCTGATCAGATTTAGCAATTATGACTTTGTTAGTTTTATCGACAAATACAAAGGCTGGGCTTACAAAAAAATCACAGGTGGAATATTTACGCGCAGCGGGGGTGATACAACAATCTATACCGGCATCAAAGAACTTACATCGCAAATTCCTGAGAACAATATGTTGCTCCAGAACTTTCCCAACCCGTTTAATCCGAAAACAAACATAAGATTTGAAGTAATGACAAAGGAACGAGTTAGTATGTCAGTTTATAATACTTCCGGAAAATTAGTGTCGTTACTGGCTGACGACGAACTTCAGTCCGGGTCTTACGAAACTCTATTTGACGGGAGCTCTCTTTCAAGCGGGATATACTTCTGCGTAATGCAAGCAGGTTCATTCAGGGAAACAATTACTATGGTACTTGTCAAATAATTTATAGTAACCATTTTAAGAAACTAAAAGATGAAATCTACAACAATTGCATTATTCATACTGAGCATGTCTGTACTTGCATTCAGAATGCTAAATGAAAACAACCATCAAACGAGAGCATCACTACTTTCGCATCCTGACAGCGTGTTCATCATAGGTGCTCTTGAAAGCGGAGCTGATTGGAGCTTTTCAAGACTTACTGACTCAATCGGAACAAATCTGTGGCACAGATATCCCGACGGATATGCCGGATGGATAACAGTTCATAACAACTGGAGCAGATTTGATTCTTTGAATGCGCCTCTGAGTGTATATGGAGACAGAATAAAGCATGTGATAGAGGTAAACAGTGATTCGGGAATGTACACGCTAATGAACCGCGGCAAAATACAAAGACTCTGTTTCGGTCAGCGTAGCGACT
>DAIQRO010000283.1:0-2079 GCA_036786155.1 Bacteroidota bacterium | reverse complement strand
GACTATCAGTGCGAGAAGCAGAGTATGGCAGACCCGGACTACTGGCTCTATACATTCACGAACCGCGACAGTCAGACTCAGGACTCCAACAGGACAGGCAAGGATACAGTGGACAATACTGAGTTCGGAAACGGAGTAATGGTGGTTCAGTGCAGAACCGGAACAGACCAGCCGGGCTATGTTGTGAAAGGACTGAAAGCCAACCGTGAACAGATAAACTGCATAGAGAGCTGGGGCGGAGATGCTAACGACACACAGTACAAGTGGCATATCAAGCCAAGGATAAGAATTGATACAAATCACGCAAAAAACCTTAGCAGCGAAACTCCGGTTTGCAAGATCACTATGAAAAATTTCAATGATACAGTTATCAAGTCAGTGAATCTGCGCATCAGACACTTTTTGAACAGTTCTAATGAATATGACGGGTATTATATGGAAGAGTTTAATTATATGCCAAACGATACTATATTGTTGCTGAATTCCGGAATTGGAGAACTCCTCAACCCCAACTGCAAGTACTTATGGGATCAGGACTGCCGGGTTGACTTCAGAGTTTACTGGTACGGTTTGTGTGATATGTGGATTGACTATGTGAGAGTGGATATTAATGTGGCGCATGATCTGTTCAGAGGGGTATATGATACCACTTGGATAAAATGGGAAGCCAAAGACATAGCAAGCCATTTTCCCGGGGCGGTTTACAGATTTTACATCGAAGAGTTTGAGTTCAATCAGATTCCCTGTATGGCTTATGTAAACCGTAAGATAGACTCTTTGTGGAAGATCAACAATCCTTCCGGAAGCATGTCGCTGATGTGCGATCTGAATTACTCCACTTTTAAGATACATGTTCCGGGATTCGATACTGTCAGAATGTCAGCCGACAGAATAAAACGGACTCTTGTTGACAGGATTGGCTTGAAAGAGATATTCATGGGAGCCTATCCGTTCCTTTCACACGGTCTTGAAGGCGGCGGCCTGTCATCCTATATTCCCAACACACTTACCAATTCGGCTTACCATGAGCCGGACCTGACAGGGCATTCTGTCAGCGTGTCACAGTATGAGGACTGGCTGCAGGAGCATCTTGATGAAGACAGAAATACATGGTTTGATGTCACACTTTATAACAAGACTGCAAATGAGGTTTCAAAACTTGCAGACATACCGTTCATAAATCTTATTCAGACTCACAGCTGGTTTGCTTCGGGACATCACTTGAGAGAGCCTTTAAATGAAGAAATTTCATTGTTGAGCTACCTCGGCATTTCGTATGGTGCCAAAGGACAGTTGTATTTTGTAATGACAAGCACAGACACCGGACAGTACTTCGACCATTTTTCAAGAGGACTGGGAGAATCGAACCCGGTTCTGGGAACGTATTCCGGTCCGAGATACATCAATGCATATGGTCAGGAAAAATGGAAATATGTTTGCAATCTGAACAGGAAGATAGAAGCCATTTCTCGATCACTGCTCTCATTTGAAAATGACTCGACTAACAGCTATGTTCACAGAACTGAAAGAGACGTACTGCTGGCAAATACATATTTCAATGATATAATAACCTATAAACCCGGAGCCGGATCATCGCCTTGTGATAACAGCAACAATCCTACCGGTACATTAGCCGAGTGCATTGACGATAGATATTTGCAGGTCGCAAAGTTCAACAACTCTGATCCCAATACACAATACTTCATGATTATCAACAGAAGGTGTGCACCGTTTTTTGATACTGTCACCGACAACAGTAACGGGGGTAGAAGGTATGTTCAGATCAAACTCGATTCAAATTCATCCTCATTTGCCGGTTTTAACAACTGGAATATCTATGATCTGAGCAATGACTCAGTTGTTTCAACAATAAACAAAAGAATAATTTCATGGATTGACCTCGGCTGGTTCCTACCCGGCGAAGGCAAACTCTACAAACTTGCACCGGTAATGCAAGAGGGCGGAACACTCGTTGCCGATGAAGACTGCGGCGGGTTTGAGTTTGAGTGCAAAGGCGAAGTTTTCAACAACGGCCATGATGTTACGATCAAGCCACAGACAACGATACTGTTTGCAAAT
>DAIQRO010000282.1:0-3498 GCA_036786155.1 Bacteroidota bacterium | reverse complement strand
TCAACTTCTCTTCCGAGCACATCAAACACTTTCAGCGAAACATTGCCTGAAGTTCCTACATAGAACCTGATGGTTGTGGATGGGTTAAAGGGGTTGGGAAAATTGCCAATGAGGTCGTGTCCACTTATCATTGACTTTTCAGATTCCGTCGAGGAAGTCATATACTGAACCAGTTTCACTGTGGAAAGATAACTGCCGCAACGACCCGTAACATAAACATCAAAATTCCTGTCAACAGTGAAATCATGTATTTCGCAATACTGATTATTGTAGTTATAACGGCCTAGCCAGAGAAGGTCTCCTTCAGAATCGTACTTGGCTACTGCATATTCGTATCTCCCGCCTGAAGAATTGATTGAGAATGCAAGATAAGGATTTCCCTGACTGTCGATCCTTACAATCGAAGAGAATACGGAAAAGGGCACATCTGTATGGTTGCGCAGCCATAGCAGATTTCCTGAGGGATCATACTTGATCAGCACAATTCCCAATCCGCCGCTAACGCCTGATACATAAGAATTTCCAAGAGAGTCAACCTGGATGTCAAAGCCAATATCACCGGATCCTCCGTTGAATTCCCTCTGCCATAGAGTGTCTCCGTTCAGCGCGTACTTGACCGTCAGAATATTCAGATCCTTTTCACCTGCCACGTAAATGTTGCCGTTATTATCTGCGGCAACGGCATAACCAAAGGTTTCATTGCCTTCATCTATTCTATCATACCAAAGCAATTCACCGTCGTTTGAATACTTTACAGTCATGCAGTCATAAACAGCGCCGAAACCGATCTTGTTCATGTAACCTGTTGTGATTATGTTAGCTTCATGATCAACTGTTGCATCTCTCCATCTTGCAGCAGTTGTCCCTGTAGGCCTAAAAATTCTGCTCCAAACAGAATCTCCCATTTCCGAATTTTTTCTTATCAGGAATGAATTATTGTTACTTTCAGTTGAGCTTATTATCATCCCGCTGTCATCCAGAAATGCTCTCGCAAATCCTTTATAAGGTCCTGGGAACATGCTCCATAGAAGTTCTCCATTTTGGTTAAACTTCCATAAACGGGTACCAGATACAATTAAATTGTTTTCTGAATCCGGTAAAAGTCCTGACGCACTGTTTGAATTGTTTGGATAAGGTGTAAGAGTGTCCGAAAATCTTCTAATCCATTGCAAGTTACCATTTATAGAGAATTTTGCAAGAATCATATCGTTTCTTCCTGGAGCTCCTGCCGAAAAACCAGTGTTGTAAACATTGCCTACCCCGTCTGAAAAAACGCACAGCCCGACATTAGGTGATAACTCACCGTATCTGTAATTGAATGCCCAGCTGATTTTCACTTGCGCAAGTGTGTTATTCAATGCTAGGGACAGTGCTACTGCAATGAATGCGATCTTCAAAGTTGAAGCTTTACAATTTTAGCAATTGAGGGTAAATTTGTTGCTCCTGATACACTCAATGTTTTTGGCTTTACAATAAACAACATATAATATCCGGGCGTTGAAATATATTCATCGGCAGGCGGGATAACTTGTAATGTTCCTTTTGAAGGTGACGAAAAGTCAAGATAAACAAATCGCTGATTACAATCGAAGCCGTGAGTTACGGAAGGAAGGCTTATCAGAACTACAGACTCAATCTGAACATCAGGCTCTTCCTCCAAAGAATATTTAAGTGCAAAAGTGTTTGATGTGGAATATCCGATTGTAAGCGGAGCTTCCGTTATCAATGGTCTTATTCCGTCAAAGAAGTAACCTGGCTTGTAGATTTCTATTCGTCTCTCCATGTCATTCTCGAATTCCCACCTCTGAGGATTATCATAAATTCTGCTTCCGCCAACCCATACACTTCCGTCAGGCAGGAGCAACGCTGTGGAATGGTATTTTCTGGAAACTGCCATATCAGGCAGAGACTTCCAGTTCCAGTTAAGAGGATCAGGGTCTGAGTAATCCAGGATTTCGGGACTGAGAACGGTTTCGCTTTCATCTCCACCGCCAATAACAATGAGTCCGCCATCAGGCAGAAGCAACGCGTTTGGTGCATCATGCCTTTCATAACTCATAGCTGGAATCTGTATCCATAAAGGATATGAACTTGTACCTATTTCAATCATTTCGGCGGATTTTCTGCTGCTGCTGTTCTCACCTCCTCCGAGGTTGATTATCCGGATTGTAGTATCTGAAGGTCTAATTGGCAATATGACTGAATTTCCCTTAAGCCTCATATCTCTTTCTGCTCCAACAGAATTCCACTCAGGGATCAAAAGATCCGGCTTGAATCTGAAGGGACGATTCCAATTTGGCAGGACTGGTCCAAAAGAAACCAAGTCATAAAAGATCTCTCCTTTCCAGCTTCCGAAAGGTATCAGGTGTGCACCATTATATAATGGCACAGCCATATCAGCAGTTTCGTTAAATAGTTGCCAGGTTTCAGTAACCGGATCGAATAGTTCGGGCCTGAGCTCCACTTCCTGACTCTCATACCTATAGCCCGACATTGAAACTATTCTTCCGTTATGCAACCTTGTGAGTTGTGGGTACCATCGTCCTCGATCCATTTGTGTCGGACTAAATGGAGGACTTTGGTTAAAAGTATTGCGCCAGGGTGGAGACTGAAGTGAGATTTGTGATTGGTCAAACAAAAATGAATACTTCAACCCTCTTGAAGCAACCGGAGGAATGTTTCTCTCCCCTCCGGAAGTCAATACTCTTCCGTCTTCAAGTGTAATGTGACCGCTGCAGAAAATCTTGGATGGATCAAACGGTTCTGTAATTCCCGGCCACACGGGCACAGTGTATTGAACGATTTCAGAGGTCTCAGGGTCGAACAGGCAAGTTACAATTTTCCCTCCGTTGTCATAATTTGTGATGTATCTCCCGTGCCAGTACAATACCTTTCCTTTGGGATGTTCAGTCGGGCTCCCTGTCAGAGGAATCAGTACAGCATGAACTGCCGTAACAAGTGAGTCAATCGGATTATTGTATTGATCTTTGAGAATTTCCCATTCTCCTAATGGTTTTGCCATAGTTTTTTCTCCTGATTAATTTTGATATTTCTATGTTGTTTGACTAATACAGAGCTTGGTATTGTTAAATATCGGCTCCGGTTTATTGGAAAGAGTAGAATCTCAAATATAAGAAATGTTGTTTAGCACAAGCTACAATTTCTATGGCTGTTTATCAATAGCGTTTCGATAAGTTCAGCTTGAATCGCTTGGCTGAAATTGTCCGCTCTCTGCAGAGTCTTTGGCTATATCTGCGACTCCGTAGAGTTGCAGGACACATATTCTCAGGCAGCCGCTGTACTCATTTGAATAACATATTGCGGTGGCCAGCCTCTTCGTTAGTCCGGGAAAATTTTGGAAGCTAATTAGCTGGAGAAATATTGAGTTACATAATTTCTTTTTTGACTATCTCGCACTGCTCATCATTACTTCACCAGCAACATCCTCTTGGTCTCCGAAGAACTTCCCGCCCTGAGTTCATAATAATACACACCGCT
>DAIQRO010000052.1:0-16386 GCA_036786155.1 Bacteroidota bacterium | reverse complement strand
GTGGATATACTCCGCGCATAAAGGCACCGGCATCCCGGAATCTTTCCGGAGGAACGCCGCAACCGCGGCTTCGCCGCTTGCCTTTTCGGCGCTTTGCATTGTGTTTATAGTGATGCACACCGGCACCGCCGGGACCGGCTATGCCGGTGTTGCCGGAGATTACTTCACCATTCCTGTAATTGCCGCGTTGGCGGCGACTGCGGTATCGTTCGAGATATTTTTTGCTGTACTGCTGATGGGAGCGATGTGCCTCTTTTACAGAAGCAGGACGCGGCGAAGCCGCGTGGAAGACGGGCTTCGCCCGTCCCGCGCCGCTATCTTCTCCCTGCTCATCATCATCCCGCAGATCATACTCTATCATGAATCGACAATTTGGGCAAGGTACTTCGTTCCGCTGATGCTCGGATATTCATTCATCCTCACATTCTTCCTCAATCTTATCACCCGGACCTATGAGGTTCCTGTCACGGCAAAGCTCTTCGCCACTGCTGTTTGCATCGCATTGCTTGCATATCAGACGATTGCCTATGCCTATCCGGATGTAATGCTCCACAACTCCGAAAGGAGATCCATGACTGCAATGATAAACAATATTGAGAACTGTGCCGACTCATCATCAACCGTTCTGGTTATCATGGACCCGGTTCACCACTGGGGTTACGGACGTTCTCTCTATACATATCTTGAAAATGCCGAGGTAAAGCCGGAAATGAGATTTGATTTTATGAAACTGGATACCATAACTCCTCCCTACGATGACACAGCATTTTACAAGTTGACGGAGAATTACACTGTAAAGTACTTCAGCGGGCATATGTATGATACGGTATTGATGCAACCGCCTTCATGCATTGCTCTGTTTCCCGGACTGGAACTGAAGTTCATTAATAAGAACAGAATTTTGGATCCGGTAAATGGATATGAAAGGCATGATCATAACGGATTCATAGTATTGAGGAGAAAGACTAAACCCTGGTAGCAGGTAACATTTACTTTCGAGCTTCTGAAAGCTTTTCTGTTGGCAACGGATGATCATGCAAGAGGGCAATACCCGGGTCGGTTGCGAAATTATTTTGGGACTTAATATTGTTTGGGGCTTTGTCTAAATTCACCTCTCAAAATTAACAGCTAAGACAATTCAGATGAGAACTTCATATGCCGGACGGTTTGCGCTTCTGGCTTTTTTCATTATACATTTTGTTGCCGTTCATCAGGCACTGCCTTCCGGTGATCTTCCGGGACAAAACCAGCACAGGTATTATACAGACGGACTTCCTGACTGGGCATTGCTTGATCCCGATGAGGACGGCTATGAGGGAGTAAGAACAAGGACTTTCTACAGATACCTTCAGACGCTTGATTTCATTCCTGAGAGAACAGACGTAATTGTTGGTGTGATCGATTCCGGATTTGATATTGACCATCCGGATCTTGCCGGAAATATCTGGACAAACGAGTCTGAAGCAAATGGCTCTCCTGGAGTTGACGATGACAATAACGGATATGTTGACGACATTAACGGCTGGAATTTTCTGGGGAACGCAAAATATATTTCCTATGAAGTAGCCCGCGAATACAAAAGACTTAAGGATCTTAAGACACCTCCCTCGGATGCTTATTACAAAGAGGTTAAGGAAGCGTATGATGAGAAATACGATGAAGTAATGTCAACATACGACGGGCTGAGGTGGACGCTTAAGGATCTTGAAGATGCCGAGAAGACTCTGATGCAAAAGAACATTACAACCGACCCCGAGAAACTGCAGGGAATATCAATGACGCTAAAGGGAAAGTACGCAGATGCGGCTTCAGTTATTCTTGGAGTTTATCTTCTTTATGGCTCAAAAACATCGGATGTTGAACAGCTTCTTGAAAAATATGAGATCAAGAGAGAGCATTTGTTTGATACCACTTCCACATACATGATGGTTGGTGATAATCCCGATGACCTGTACGAAAGGGGGTACGGAAATCCTGATATTGTTGAGAAGAAAGAATCTCACGGCACTCACGTTGCGGGAATCATTGCTTCGAAGAAAACCGGGCAGGCACCTTTTGCAAAACTCATGCTTCTCAGGGCCGTTCCGAATGAAGGCGATGAGCGCGACAAAGATGTGGCTAATGCCATTCGATATGCTGTTGATAACGGAGCATCAATCATTAATATGTCGGCGGGCAAATACTTTTCACCGAACCCTGACATTGTTGTGGAAGCTATAAGGTATGCTGAAAGCAAAGGGGTACTGTTTGTTGTCTCCGCAGGAAATGAAGGTGCAGACGCTTCAAAGAAGATCAACTATCCTCAGAAGTTCATAAGCAACGGAAGCGGAAAGGAGTATTTTTCGAATATGCTTGTGGTAGGTGCAAGTTCGTGGATGAAGCAATGGGATCAGGACAAGGACCCGAAGAACCAGAATTCTCAATTCGACCTGCTTGCGCCGTTCAGCAATTATTCAAAGGAAGTGGTTGATGTATTCGCTCCCGGATCGCAGATCAACTCAACTGTGGCCGGCGGAAAGTACGATTACCTGAGCGGCACAAGCATGGCTGCTCCGGTCGTGTCGGGAATAGCCGCCGTGCTGAAATCCTACAATCCTGCGCTGAATGCTCAGCAGTTAAAGGAAGTTATAGCTTCATCCGTAAGAAAATACGACAAACTCATGGTCAAGGTCAGGAACAAGAAGGATATGTATTTCAACGATCTTTCGAAAACTGGCGGAGTGGTTGACCTCATGAATGCATACAGGCTTGCAGGAACTCTCAGCAACTGAAATAATCTTCTGAGCGAAGAGTGAACATTTGACAGGACTGAACTATGAAAGAACACTTTGTCAATCTTCTTAAATATGATCTTTGGGCAAACAATGAGATCATGGATCCATTTGATGATGATGTACCCGTCAAAGCCGTAACCCTTATGTCGCACATAGTCAACGCATGCGAAATCTGGACCGACAGGCTCAACGGAAAGATCTCTGAGATTCATCCATGGGCACCGGATGAATTGTTAATGCTGAAAGACAGGCTTAATAAGACGAATGAGAGTCTTCACAGTTACATCTCAACAGTTGACAATAACATGCTTTTTGCAGGAATAAAATATTCAAACACAAAAGGCGAAGAATTCACTTCAACTCCTGCTGACATACTGACTCACTTGTTCAATCATTCCACATATCACAGGGGACAGATCGCGATATTGCTCAAGGAGAAGTATGGCACCGCACCGGTAACTGATTTCATTCATTATGCAAGGAGCATAGAAAGATAATGATCGTAGAGGGAAACATTGTTGACATTCATAACAGAGAAATTTTTCCCGGTGAGATTGAGATCGTAAACGGAATCATAAAGAGGATCACTAAGACGGCCGGAAAGTATGATGAATATATTATTCCGGGATTCGTTGATTCCCACGTTCATGTCGAAAGTTCAATGCTCATTCCTTCCGAGTTTGCCCGCATAGCCGTTACCCACGGAACGGTTGCAACAGTTTCCGATCCCCATGAGATTGCAAATGTACTTGGGATTGAAGGGATCAGGTACATGATCACTAACGGAAAGAAGACGCCGTTCAAATTTTGTTTCGGTGCATCTTCCTGCGTGCCTGCAACTTCATTCGAAACTGCCGGAGCAATCATAGATGCTGAAGGAATCCGTGAGCTGTTTGAAAAGGACGGGCTTTCTTACCTCAGCGAGATGATGAATTACCCGGGAGTGCTGTTTGAAGATCCGGAAGTCATGAAAAAGATCAGCATAGCAAGAGAACTCGGCAGGCCGGTTGACGGACATGCACCGGGGCTCCGCGGAGGCGACGCAAAAAAATATGTAAGCGCGGGCATTTCAACTGACCATGAGTGCTTCACTCTCGATGAAGCGCTTGAGAAGATCTCATACGGAATGAAGATCCTGATTCGCGAAGGCTCAGCGGCAAAGAATTTCGAAGCGCTTCATCCGTTGATCTCAATGCATCCTGATATGGTCATGTTTTGCAGTGACGACAAGCATCCGAATGACCTTGTGGAAGGCCACCTTGACAAAATTGCAGCAAGAGCGGTTGCACTTGGCTATGATACTTTTGACGTGCTGAGATGTGCAAGTGCGAATACGGTCGGGCATTACGGACTGAGAGTTGGACTGCTGAGGGAAAACGATCCGGCTGATTTTGCAATTGTTGAAGATCTGAGTTCATTCAAGGTGAAGCAGACTTTTATAGACGGAGTGAAAGTATCTGAGAACGGCGTGTCAGCTATCCCGCGTGTTTCAGAACCTGCGGTCAATAAGTTCAATCTGAAGAGCAAAAGCCCTGAAGATTTCCGGATCGAAGCGTTAGGGGATTCAAAGGTGCGCGTCATAGAAGCTCTTGACGGACAGCTTATAACAAGCGAGCTTCATCTGAGTCCCATTATTATGAACGGCCGGCTTGAATCAGATACGGACAAAGACATCCTCAAGATCGCAGTTACGGAAAGGTATGGAAACGGAAAGCCGGCAGTGGGCTTCATCAGGAACTTCGGTCTTAAGCGGGGAGCAATTGCATCATGCGTTGCGCATGATTCACACAATGTAATTGCTGTCGGTGTTTCTGATGAGGATCTTTGCAGGGCTGTGAATGCGCTTGCCGAAAGCAAGGGAGGAGTATGCTGTGTTGACGGAGATGAAGTATCCGTTCTCCCATTGCCGGTGGCCGGCATAATGACAAACGAAGACGGCTACATTACGGCAAAGAAATATACGGAGCTTGACAGAAAGGCAAAGTCACTCGGCTCAGCGCTCAATGCACCTTTCATGACATTGTCATTCATGGCGTTGCTTGTGATCCCTCAGCTCAAGTTAAGCGACAAGGGCCTGTTTGACGGCAAGAGTTTCAGGTTTGTTGATCTTCAGCTATAGTCTGAGACGTTCTTTGAGCTTCAGCAGTGCAAACGGGAATGCCATGATGATAAGGCCAAATGCAAGCGAAAGAAGTGCGACAGAAAGATCCAGCACATCATCACGATAAGCAGAAATGTAGCAGACTGTTCCAAGCGGGAGGAATAGGAACACTGAAGTAATGATCCCGGGAGAATACGCTCTTGTAACAACCGCCGGCAGTATGTGGAAGAACAACGCGTTGATGAGCGACAATGCGGGAAGCGAAAGTGCATAAGCCGGATTTTTCCACCCGACCGATGCGCATGAAATTCCAAGTATCACAACTGCAAAGTTTGCGCAGTAGAACATTTCCCAACTGACATCAATGTTGAAAGTCTTCTTTGCCCAAATGTTCCAGTTGTGAATTCTCTCCTCAAAAGCATGAGCCGCATAGGCAAATGTGAGGATCCATAACCAATTACTGTTATCCATTAAATGCAAATTATGCATTCTGAACTAAAATGAAAAATCTTTTGATGCCTTGAATACCGAAGATGATAAGAACTGCCTGAGCACCAACAAGAGATTCTGGAACGAGCGCGTTTCGATCCACAAGGGAAGCGAACTTTACGGCCTTGAGGAGTTCAGGAAAGGAAAGAACAAGCTTCATGCGCTTGAGAGGAATGAACTCGGTGATGTGAGGGGAAAGAAGATCCTTCACTTGCAGTGCCACTTCGGCATGGATACCCTTTCGCTGGAGATGCTTGGCGCGGAAGTTACAGGAGTTGACTTCTCGGAGGAAGCTATAAGGGCCGCCGAAGAACTTCGAGTCGTACTCGGATTTATGTCTAGATTCATTCTCTGCGATATTGCTGACCTTGATGATGTCCTGAATGAGAAGTTTGACATTGTGTTCACATCTTACGGAGTGGTAACATGGCTTCCCGACATTGAGAAATGGGGAAGGACAATTGCAAACCATCTCAAAAACGACGGATTCTTTTACATTGCCGAGATTCATCCTGCATCACTGATTTTTGACAATACAGATGCGGACCTATCATTTGAGGCACGGTATCCGTACTTCAGGCAGGAAAAGCCGCTCAAGTTTGATGAGCCGGGAACATACGCCGTAAAGGATGCCGTGACAACGAACAACACCACTTACGAATGGACGCACAGCTTGTCTGATATTTTCATGTCGCTTATCAATGCCGGACTGAAGATCCTATTCTTTCACGAACATCCGTTCACCGTGTGGGAACATTTTCCCGGAATGAAGAAAGGCGAAGACGGATATTACAAATGCGGGAAAAACATCCCGCTTCTTTTTTCACTGAAGGCTGTGAAGAATGTCAATGCCGGCTGATATTCCGGAGTGATTTGCCGGGGACTACGCGAATGTTTCGGGGGTGCACATATTGAAATACATAAATCCATCAATTCAAAAATATCACACAGGAATCATTACCTGACAGGAGATGAGCGATCTTAAGAAGGACAAAAAGAACGTTATCGGCATTATCATAGTTGCCGCGCTAGGCTACTTTGTGGATGTGTACGACCTCATACTCTTCAGCGTCGTCAGAAAGCCGTCACTGCTTTCTCTGGGGATCACGGGAGACCATCAGATTGATGTTGGCGTAATGCTTCTCAACTGGCAGATGGCCGGCATGCTTATTGGCGGGATTCTCTGGGGAATACTCGGCGATAGGAAAGGAAGAATTTCCGTGCTGTTCGGTTCCATCTTCCTTTACTCGGCCGCTAATATCGCGAACGGCTTCGTGCTGGATGTTAATACTTATGCGGTGCTCAGATTCATTGCAGGCATAGGGCTTGCGGGCGAACTCGGAGCAGGCATAACTCTCGTAAGCGAAACAATGCCGAAAGAAACACGCGGATGGGGAACAACCATAGTTGCAACCGTCGGACTCATGGGTGCTGTTGCCGCCGCGCTTATAGCAAATGAATTCGAGTGGCGTGTTTCCTACTTCATCGGAGGAGCAATGGGACTTGTACTTCTGGTGCTTAGGATCAGCGTTTATGAATCCGGTATGTACAGAAACATTAAGGAGATGGATGTGCCGAAGGGCAACTTCGTAAAACTTTTTACAGACAAGGACCGCTTCTTCAAATTCTCCAAGTGCATTCTCATCGGACTGCCAACATGGTTTGTCATCGGAGTGCTTGTCACTTTTTCGGATAAGTTTGCAGAAGCTTTGGGGATCAGCTCGCCAATCAATCCGGCTCAGTCAATAATGTACGCTTATATCGGAATTGTGATCGGAGACTTTGTGAGCGGCTACATGAGCCAGGCAATGAGATCAAGAAAGAAAGTGGTGATGATATTTCTCATGATGAATGTGGTTTGTATCGGGATCTATCTTTACTTCAATCAGTTCGGAAGCGCATTCTTTTACTTCATGTGCGGCGCGCTGGGCTTCGCCAACGGCTACTGGGCCGTGTTCGTTACAAACGCATCGGAACAGTTCGGCACAAACTACAGGGCAACTGTTACAACCGCCGTGCCGAATATAATCAGGGGAACTACCGTTCCGCTTACGCTTTCATTTCAGTTCTTCAGGGAGTATCTCGGAATAGTAAACGGGGCTTTGGTTGTAGCAGTTGTTGCGCTCTCCATTGCCATCATTGCCGCTGTCAG
This sequence comes from Bacteroidota bacterium, assembly GCA_036786155.1. Classification (GTDB taxonomy): domain Bacteria; phylum Bacteroidota; class Ignavibacteria; order Tepidaquicellales; family Tepidaquicellaceae; genus JADJAH01. The sequence continues at coordinate 8,870 of DAIQRO010000052.1, read as the reverse complement.
AACCGAAGAGACTTTCGGGAAAGATCTGGACTATGTAGAAGTGACATGACAGCAGGCCCGGATGCCCGCCTTTTATGACTCAACGGGCAAAAGCGGCTTATGCTTATGCCCGTTGACTGTAATTTCAATTGGCCTGAAACGTGTGGGAATTTCTCAGTGCGACTTTGAATATCCCGCCTCGCCGTCGAAGTTGTAGAGGTTCTCCGTCTTGATGAAGTCGAAACCTGCGTCGTTTATCCTTGAAAGCAGATCTATCACCTGCGAGTTGTTTATTGCCACATCGTCCTTTGAACCCATGAACCTGCATCTCCAGTGATCCGTGCAGTAAGTCTCCGGATTCCCGTCGGGCCACACTTTTACGCCGCGGTTGCTGATGAACTTCAGCGTAACATCGTTGCCGGGAACTTTCTTAAGCAGTTCGCCAAGGTCTTCCGCAGTGCCTGTGCTGAAATCAAGGAATACGTCAACTCCCACAAGGTCCTTGTTCTGCCTTATGGTTTTTGAAGCTTCTTTGTGGGCTTCCACTTTTGGCACCACTTTGTAATCAACCGCCTTAAGTTCTTTGGGCTTCTGGCCGAGACGTTCAATCACAGCCTGTGCAAATTCCTTCGTGCCCACCTTCTGCTTGCTTGTACCCTCCCTGAAGATGTCATAGGTATGAATTCCGTCCTCAATTGTTCTGAGCCACGCGTTGTGAGCTGCGGTTGCAATGTCTGTTTGTCCGATATGATTGAGCATCATTATGGAACCGAGGAAAAGCCCTGAAGGATTTGCGAGATTCTGCCCCGCCCTTCTCGGAGCCGAACCGTGAATGGCTTCGAACATCGCAAAGTTCTCACCGATGTTTGACGATCCTGCAAGACCTACCGAACCCGCGATCTGCGCGGCAACGTCTGAAAGTATGTCGCCATAGAGGTTCTGCATCACTATCACATCAAAGGCCTCTGGCGTATCAGCCAGCTTCGCGGCGCCTATATCAACGATCCATGCCTCATTCTCGATCTGCGGATATTCCTTTGCTATCTGGTCGAAGATCTTGTGAAATAGTCCGTCAGTCATCTTCATGATATTGTCCTTCATGAAAGCAGTGACCTTCTTTCTCCCGTTTGCAACGGCATAGTCAAAGGCATACCTGATTATCTTCTCGCATCCTGGCCTGGTAATCAGCTTAAGGCACTGATAAACATCCTGAGTTTGCCTGTGCTCAATTCCGGCATACAGATCTTCTTCATTCTCCCTCACTATCACCACGTCCATAATGGGATGCTTCGTCTTTACAAAGGGATGATAGGAAACGCAAGGCCTGACGTTTGCATACAGCCCGAGGGTCTTTCTTGTGGCAACATTCAGGCTCTTGTAGCCACCGCCCTGCGGAGTTGTGATCGGAGCCTTGAGAAACACTTTGGTCCTCCTGAGCGAATCCCAGGCACTCGGCTCAATTCCCTGCACATTTCCGCGAAGATACACCTGCTCGCCAACCTCTATTGTTTCTATGTCGATCCTTGCTCCAGCGGCTGTAATTATGTTCAGAGTGGCTTCCATTATTTCCGGGCCAATACCATCGCCGTAAGCAACCGTTATCGGGGTATTATTTGACATGTAATGATCGTTTTCTTATTGTTAATGGGAACAAAATACTAATATGGGGTGACTAATTAAATCTAAAACTCAGCTTTTGACATCCCCGGTATTGCGTCAGGGAATGCTAAACCTGCATAAATAAGGATCAGCAAACAGCCGGTATTGTTCCAAAAGACGGTTCTGAGTCTGAAATGGTAACCTTCCGTGAAATTTCCGATTAAGAATGAGCAAAAATTTGTTTTGCCCTCCGCCCGGTTTCGGGTAATTTGCACCTGAATTTTCAATAACTAATCATCCCTGAAATGAAAACGATCTTACGTGGATTTCTGGCAATCCTCTGCATCCTTTTTTTGGCAAACCGCTCTGAAGCTTACATTAGCTGGAATCAGGCATGTTCTTTCGCCGGCAGCTCTGCCAGCTATGTATCCATACCAAACAGCCCCACGCTTGACATCACCGGCAGTTTCACCCTTGAGGCGTGGGTCAATCCTGCAATTGTAACCGGTTCCAAAGGCATTATCTCAAAAGGCGGCTCTCTCGGAACTGCCCTGAAGTATGGAATACGACTCTCATCGGGAAGAGTGTTGCTTGCAACTAACGGCTCTCCGCGGCTTTTCTCTAAATCAACTTCATTGATTCCGGCCAATACATGGACACATGTCTCCGCTACTTATGACCAATCTCTCAATGAATTCAGAATTTACATAGACGGCGTGCTTGACACATCTTCCGTGGTCGCCGGCGCTGCCCCTACCGCCAACTCCGATTCGTTGTATGTTGGCATATCGGGAGCATCAACACCATTGAACGGAAAGCTTGATGAAGTGCGGGTTTGGAACAGGGCGCTGTCATCAGCAGAAGTTGCTCAGAATTTCAGGAGTGTGCTTTGCATTTCAAGCGGAGAGTATTCCGGGCTTGTATTGTCACTTCCGTTTCAGAGGGAGTATTCAGAATCAACATTCAGTTCGAAGGATCTTTCAGGCAACGGCAATCATGGTAAGTTCAACAATGTTTCAGCGCTTGACCTTTCGCACAAACCGAGTTCAACGATCACTACAAATCAGGCATTATCTTTTGACGGAAATGAGGACTATATAGCGGCGCCGGATGATGCGGAAATAGAGACAACTGAAAACCTTACCATAGAATTTTGGATTTACCCGAGGGCTACACTGACATGTAACATCATAAACAAACCGGGACAGTATCTCGTCAGGTTGATCGGCAACAGGGTTACTTTAACAGTTAACGGAGTTGATGTATTGGCGGCAAACATAATTCTTCCGAATAATAGATGGACAAAGGTCGGAATTTCATTCGATGCCGACACTGTATTTTATTATTCTAACGGCGTTCGCAACAGTATTCACGCCGCTTCTCTCGGAAGTATGCCTTCAGGCAGTGACTCTCTTTTTGTTGGCGGTACGCCGGGTGCCGGAACTGACTTTGACGGAATGATTGATGAACTGAGGATACAGAAGAGGTTTTACAGAAGCAAAGACTCCGTGCTTGTAAATACTTACAGAGCATTTGATGTCGTTGATAACGTCTTACCGGTAACAGAGGTCTGTTACAATTTCGACGGATACCTGAGCGACAACAGCCATGATGACGGCCCGCAGTTCTTCTTGCGAAACAATACAAAGTTCAGCGCTCCGGCAACTGAAGCAAGTGTCCGATCAACTCCATTGCTGAAGTCATCGGACGGGTCACTCAAGGAAGGATTCTATTTTCCTTTCACAGACCTTCACCAGAATATTCCGATTTCGGGAACATCCGGCAGTACTGAAATGCTGATCCCGATCCATCTTACCGATCCGGTCGCAAGCATTGAAGTGATGGTTCTTCTTCATCATAACAGGCTTTCAGACATCAGTCTTTACATAATTGGGCCTGATGGCGACTCTGCAACACTGATGTCATCAATAATGCCGAAGGGAAATGACCAGAATGTAAGGTTCATATTCTCCGATCTTGCGGACAGCTCAACAGGAACCGGCCGGCATGCTTCCCTTTCGGGTTATGTGAAACCACAGACGAGTATGATAAGCAAATTTGCCGGAAAGAATCCAAAGGGCAACTGGAGAGTACGCGCAGTTGACAGAATTACGGGTGAAACCGGAATCTTCTACACGGCAGGGATAAGGATAAACGGAATGATGCGGGCGGAGAACAACCTCAGCATGAAATTCTATCTGCAGGGACATTACAAACCGGCAAACAATCTGCAGACCGCCGACACTGTCACGGCAGTTATTATGAATGCGCAAAATCCTTCAATCGTTTATGACTCCTGTGTTCGGGTCGTTTCCGCAGGCGGAAACTGCCAGCTCAGTTTTGCAAACATGCCCTATGATCCGGTCTGGATGCTGAAGGTCTTACACAGAAACAGTATCGAGACATGGACGGCGTCATACAGCGGATTCTTCCTGAATTATGCTGTTTACGACATGACAACAACCGCTTCATCTGCATTCGGGAGCAATATCATACAGGTGGATGCTTCCCCGGTCGCATTTGCGGTTTACAGCGGCGATGTGAACCAGGACAGGACCGTTGATGCGACTGATGTAAGCCTTATAGACAACGACGCACAGAATTTTGTCGGCGGATATGTGGCAACGGACCTTACCGGCGACGATTTTGTTGACGGCACCGACTTTGCCATAGCTGATAACAACGCCGCAAACTTTGTGAGTGCGGTATTGCCTTAATCCGGATCTTTAAATTACGAATAGCGGCGGAGTCTCCGGGATAAGTTCGGAACCCCGCCGTGAACGTTTATTGATGAATGATCACTTGCTGATTGTAAAATGAATTTCATGACACATATCTATTCACTTTTGCTCTGTGATTATTCAGGATGCTAACCATGCATTCGTGGCTTAAAGCTCTCACATCAAATGCTTTCATACATTTCGTTTACAGCCAAAAGCATTTGCCACGAATACACGAATGGACAGTCTTTGCTGTGTTGTTTCCAGGGCATGAAACTTTGCAATTGAGATCCATGCATTCGTGGTTGAAAAATCTTGCGTCTGTTACGCATGAGAAATGTCCATGGGTGATAAGGAAAAGCTCATAACGTCAGCATCCCCTTATATGGCTTGGTCTTTAGGTATTGCTGTTCCCGCACTTAAGATGTTTTAACATTTCTTCGGACTCCCTGCTTCAAAACATGCATTTTTGTTCATACTTGAAGATTTATCTGGTTCGTTCCGAATCTCTCAATTAAGAATACAGAAATCTTTGTTTTCCGCGCAGGCATGCTTTGGCTAACTTTGCATCAAATTTACTAACAAATCATCCCTGACATGAGAACAATTACAAAGATCCAACAGACCATCCGCAAACCTTTCACAAGGGAAAAGACAAGTTCACACAGATCCGCAGTGATTCTTATTGCAGTTCTGTTGCTCGGATTTCAGAATGACGCTGATGCGTATATGGACTGGAACCAGGCCTGCGCATTTGCAGGAACCAGCACAAGTTACATTTCTGTCGCAAACTCCACCGCGCTCAACATTACGGGAAGCATTACACTTGAGGCATGGATATATCAGGACGACGCATCTCCAAACGCCAAAGGCATAATAGCAAAAGGCGGCGCGCTTGGCACTACATTGAGATACGCCCTGAGGCTTACAAACGGAAGGATAGCATTCCTGTTAAATGGTGCAACCAGGATGATCACAAAAACTTCCACGTTCATTCAGCCTGATACATGGACGCATGTATCTGCAACCTACAATTCCTCAACAGGCGTGCATTCTATCTACATCAACGGCGTGCTTGATTCAACATCAACGTACTCATCAAGTGCGCCCGCATCCAATACGGATTCACTGTTCATAGGAATTTCGGGAAACTCATCTCCGTTCAACGGCAAGATCGACGAAGTCCGGATATGGAACCGGGCACTTACTGCCTCCGAAGTGGGATTGTTCTTCAGAGGCATCATTGCCACATCAAGCGGCGCTTATAACGGACTCGTGCTGTCGATCCCTTTTCAAAAGCAGTTCTCGCCATCTCCGTTTTCATCATCTGATTTTTCCGGCAACGGACATGTACCGGTCTTAAGAGGGGTTTCGGCTTTGTCTCTCACATACGACCCGAGTGTAACCGTAAGTACGAATCAGGCTGTAAGGTTCTTCGGCAACGACGACTACCTGGCAGGCAAAGACACATCCACCATTGAGCCTGTAAATGCGATGACACTTGATCTTTGGGTTTACCCTATGACTGTGCACAGCTGCAATCTTATTACGAAGGGAAGCCAGTACTCTCTTTCAATGCTTGCCAACACTGTACGACTTACGATAAACGGAGTAACAGCAGTATCTGCACTTTCGCTTCCTTTGGGAAAATGGAGCCGGCTGACTGTTACCAGCAGTACCAATTCGGCGAGATTCTTTCTGAACGGATTGCTCGTCACAACCACGGGCACTGCGTTCGGATCAATCTCCGGCGGCTCTGACTCTTTGTTCATCGGCGGCGTACCCGGCTCAACAAACGACTTCAACGGAATGCTTGACGAAGTTAGAATACAGAAGAGACTGTTCCTGAGTGAGGACTCCGTATTTGTAAACACATACAGGGCGCTTGACCTGGAAACTGATCTCACGTCAAACACAGAGGTCTGCTACAATCTCGACGGTTATCTCAAAGACAATCAGGGAAACGGCGGCCCTGATCTCTACTTCAGGAACAATGCGCTCTTCAGCAATCCAGCCACTGATGGCGGAGTTCAAGTGACGCCGCTTTTCAGAAGTTATGACGTGTCTGTTCAGCAAGGATTTTATCTTCCATCTTCAAACTCTCTTAATCAGACAATTTCCACAAGCGGACCATCCACAACCACAATGACGATTCCGATCCATGTCACTAATCCGATAGCGTCCATAGAAGTAATGGTCGGCTTGAATCACTCCAGACTTTCGGACCTCATTATAGAAGTTATTGCGCCGAACGGCGACTCTGCAAGGCTGATGTCAGGAATTGCTCCGCTTGGAAATGACAACAGCGTCAGGGCGATCTTCAGTGACATTGCTGACAGCACAATTGGCACGCTGAAGTATGCATCCATCTCAGGTGTGATCAAACCACAGAACAACCTTATGTCAGTATTCGGAGGCGACAGTCCTCTCGGCCTCTGGAGAGTCATCATCAAAGACAATGTATTCGGCAGTGGTGGCATTGCACATGTTTGCGGAATTCGGGTCAATGGTATGCTCAAGGTTGAAAACAATTTTACATTTACTTCATATTATCAGGGAAGGTACAATCCTGCAACGAACCTGCAATCCGGAGACACTGCCACTCTGATCCTCAGAAACTTTGACAATCCGGCGATCATCTATGATTCGGCAAGGGCGCTTCTGAGTCAAATAGGTCAGGGGAGATTCAGCTTCACCAATATTCCCTATGATGCAAGATGCTATCTGCAGGTGAAACACAGGAACAGCATTGAAACATGGGGTTCGCAAGTTATCTCATTCAACAGGTTCAGCTCATCATATCTTATGTATTTGTCTGACATAGCCGCCTTCGGCAATAATCTGATACAGGTTGACACATCGCCTGTGGCATTTGCGATCTACTCCGGCGACTGCAATCAGGACGGCACCGTGGATGCCACTGACCTTAGTATGATTGACAACGATGCTCAGAACTTTGTGGGCGGATATGTGGTGACCGATCTTACCGGCGATGATTTTGTTGACGGCACCGACTTTGCCATAGCTGACAACAACGCAACAAATTTTGTGAGCGCGGTCGTGCCGTAATCCGTATTCCTCTGCACCTCTGTGAATTTTCTGAAAGGGTATTCACAGAGGCTGTGGAGATGTATTCACCTTAAGGCTCTGTGAAGATACTGCAGAAAGCAAATGAGTGTGATCCGACTTCCATCCCGCTTTATTCAATACTATGGCGAATGTCATTCATGCATTCACGGCTAAACGCTCTTTCTTCATCAGAGTTTACATTCCGGATCTACTGCCAGAAGCATTTGCCACGATTACAAGTTCGTGCATTCGTGGCAAGAGCACTTGCCCTTGAGGTCAAAGTCGGATTCAAAGCGTCAAAGAGAGAGAACACATGCAAGATAATGTCTTCTATATGTATGACCTTACTTCACATAACATTGCAAACACTCTTTGTTGCATCCCGCAAGATTTTCCTGTATTTCCACTAACAACATATTTGAACTTTCAAGCTATTCGCTTTAAATTGCTTCAACATTTTTACAATTACTTTTACCTGCAAAGACCATGAACATTTCTTACAGATCATTTGCCCGCTTCTTTCTATTCTGTCTGGCTTTCTTCGTACCGGTTTTTATGGCCGCATTCGCCCAGCCCGGCCGGCAGATAATGAATGGCAGGCCTGAACTTCCTGATCTTCCATCCGCGCTCAACAGAAGCACATCTTTTCCTGATGAAGAAGGCGATGCGTTTCAGAGGAAAATATTCAACGCTCTCTCTTACGGTGTGCAGGCCCAAATGGGAAGCTCTGTCAGCAATGCCGGCGACGTTAACGGCGACGGATTTGACGATGTGATCGTAGGTGCAAGAGGTTTCAATTCCGGCACGGGGAGAGCTTACATATACTTCGGTGGATTGAACATGAACACGGTTGCAGACATTGTGCTGAGCGGTGAAACAACCGGCTCTCTCTTTGGAAATGCAGTATCGTCAGCCGGTGATGTTAACGGCGACGGATATGATGACGTTCTGGTCGGAGCACCGGTGTACTCTTCTACCACAGGCAGGGCTTACATCTATTTCGGAGGAACCAATATGAACAACACCGCGGATGTGATCTTTACAGGAGCAGCAATCAGCAACTATTTCGGGAGATCAGTTTCTGCAACAGGAGATGTTAACGGCGACGGATACTCGGATGTGATAGTGGGAGCTTACGGATATTCGACCTCTGCCGGAAGAGCATACATATACTTCGGCGGGTCATCCATGAACAATGTTGCAGATGTTACAATGACCGGTGAATCGGCTTCTTCATTTTTCGGGTGGGCCGTTTCAGGCGCCGGTGATGTGAATGCCGACGGATATGCTGATGCGCTTGTCGGCGCTTACGGGTTCAACGCATCCACCGGCAAGGCATACATATTCTTCGGTGGATCATCAATGAACAATGCTGCAGATGTTGTCTTTAACGGTGAAGCGGCCGGGAACATCTTTTCATCTTCTGTTTCAACTGCCGGGGATGTGAACGGAGACGGGTATTCTGAAATATTAAATGGAGAAGATATGTACAGATCAAATGCG
>DAIQRO010000051.1:0-16454 GCA_036786155.1 Bacteroidota bacterium | reverse complement strand
AATTATGAACTCTTCACTTGTGCATTTAGTTAAACGAACCGAAAAACTATCTTGAAAAATAGATTATTTGATGACATTCCTCAATCCGCTCATACTTTTTGGCCTCGCGGCAATCTCGATACCGATACTCATTCATCTTCTGAATCTCAGCAAGGTGAGAAAGATCGAATTCAGCACACTCAGGTTTCTCAAAGAGCTTCAGAAGTCAAAAATGAGAAGGATCAAGCTAAGACAGCTTATACTTCTTGCACTCCGAATTCTGGCCATAGCATTCCTGGTATTGGGCTTTGCCGACCCTGTTCTCAAAGGTTCAGGCGGTTCTTACTCGGGAGCATCCGGTGCTGTCATAATACTGGACAATTCATTCAGCATGAGCGCTGACGGAGGCAGGGTGTTTTTAAATGCAAAGGAAGCAGTAAGGGGAATTCTGAAATCACTTGGGGGAAACCGCGAGATATACTTCGTCAGGAATTCGGAAATAGGGAATTCTTCCGCTGAACTGCTGTCTGTTTCCGGCAAAGTGGCAGCTGAGAAACTGGAAAGATCGGAAATATCTTTGCAGCCCTTCAGCTTCAATGAAGCCATAATGACTGCCTCTAAGTTGTTTGAGAATTCGGCCAACTCTACCGGCGATCTTTTTATTGTCACAGACAATCAGGCAGTAAATTATTCGGGCAGTGCAGGACTGCTCTTGCCTGATCCCCTCAGAAAAGTTAATCTTTATATAGTCAACTCAGGAAAGGACGATCTCGGCAATATTTCAATTGACAGCGGATTTTCGAACTCCGGATCAGTCCTTGTCGGCATGGAGTCAAAGGCTGATTTCATGCTTCACAATTACTCGAAGTTCGGGCAGGCAAATACCGGCGTGAAATTTTTCCTTAACGGAGGTTTTTCGGGAGAAACATTCAATGATCTGGGAACAAATGAAAGCAAGGAAACAGAAGTATCTTTCAAGACAGACATTACAGGATCGAATACAGGCGAAGCGCAGATTACAGGAACGAGTGAATCTGATGACCAGCTGAAGCAGGACAACAGTGAATTTATAGCTTTCCGAATTCCTGAAAAGATCAGGGTGAATATTGCAGGCGGAAACTCCGTCGAATCGGCTTATCCTGAAATTGCACTGAGAACATCCCAGACTCTGATCTCTCCTGAGACAGGAAGAACTTCAGATCTCTATGAGATTTCCAAGAGCGAGATCATAGACAACAGTCTGGACAATTCTGACGTGCTGATCATTGCCGGAAGGAAATCAATAAGTTCTGAGGAATCAGGGAATGTTGTGAAATTCCTGAAGAGGGGGGGAGGAGTTATATACTTCCCTTCGAGTGAAGCAGAACCGGCATCCTTCAATGACAATTTATTCGGGCTTGCCGGCAATCTGAGGTTTGCAGACAAGGTCACATTCGGGGATGAAGCTGAACAGTCCTTCTCTGATGTTGATTTCGATCATCCTCTGCTGAAGGGTGTTTTCAGAAACAAGGGACTTAACCTGACCAGTGGCGGAGAGATTGACGCACCGATGACTAAGGAATATTTCAGAGTACTGCTGTCTGACAAAGTGAAGCCGATAATCCGTTTTCCTAATTCCGATCCATTTCTATTGGAAGTTTCAGCAGGCAAAGGGAAGCTGATAGTTTTCTCAATGCCGCTGTCTTCTGAAGCAGGCGATCTCGGCGTAAGCAGTATCTTTGTCCCTTTGATCACAAGGTCGGTCAACTATCTTTCTTCAAACCTTGAGCTACATACCAGATACGAAGTTGGGCGGCAAAACATTGTGAAGCTCACCGGAATAAGCAGGCCTGTGAGAATAACCAATCCGAAAGGCGAATCAGATACACTCGGCTTTTCCAAACTCAATGCCGGTTCGGCATACTTCATACTCCCATATTCCGAGTTTTCATTGTTGCCGGGGATATACACTTTAGCAGATTCAGCGGGCAGTACTTCTGCATTTGCGCTCAACCATAGTGCAGGGGAAAGCGATCTTCTCAGGATAGATAAAAGCATGCTTATGAATGAGTTGAAAGTCAAAGGATTCAGCTCTGCGGAATATTCAGAATGGAATGACATCGAGAAGTCTTACCTCGCATCGAAGAACGGCAGGCAGTTGTGGCCTTACTTCATACTTCTTGCGCTTGCAGCGCTTGCAATCGAAAAATTTTATTCAAGGAAACTTGAAAGGGGAGAGGCCTGAGATTCAGTTTTCATTGAGTATGATCCTCTCTGCGATTCTGAATGAAGGCGCACCAAGTTTCACAACCGAGTTATGAAAGTCTTTCAGAGTTCTTTGATCGCCGAATTTTTCAAAGTACCTCCGTTTCAGATCTTTCAGAAGTATCTTCCCCAGCGTGTAACTCAGATAACCGGGGTCAAATGCACCGCGCTTAGCTTCTTCCTCCGCAGTTGCTTCTGCCATGAATGCATTCTCAACAAAGAACTTCTTTGCCTCGTCAATTGACATTCCTTCGCAGTGAATTCCTATTGCTACAATGTATCTGCAGCATCTGATCAAAGCTTCCAGCAGCATCCCGATCTCAGTCTTGTAATCCGAACCTCCGTATCCAAGCTCGATCATCATTTCCTCGGTATAGTGAGCCCAACCCTCAACATACGCATATGAGATCAACATCTTTGAAAGGTCCGAAGGATTCCTGTAAGCATTGAGAAAATGAGTGTAATGGCCGGGAAACGCCTCGTGAATTGAAATGAGCTTAAGTGTGGGATAATTGAACTGCGTCATCCATTCCTCTATCTTCTCTTCAGGCCAGTCTTTTTCCGGGAGGCTCACGTAATAGAATGACTCGTCTGATTTTTCGTACGGGCCTGCCGTGTCCATCGCAGCAAAACCGAATTTCATGTATTCGGGCATTTCTGCCACAATGCAGTTGAGCTTTTCGGGAAGGTCAACAATGTCTTTGGCTCTGATGAAGTCAACAAGCTCCTGCAAAGTGGATGCAGTATCGCTTACAAGAGATTCGGCCGACGGGTGTTCATGCTCTATCTTATAAATGCCGCCCTCGACCTTATGCAGTGACTCAAGCTGTTTGATCCTGTCGTGGAGTCTTCTTAGCTCAACATTCCCAAGTTTCTTCAGTTCTTCAAAAGGGATCTCGACATGATCCGTGACCTTAAGCATGTTCATGAACCTGTCCTTTCCCAATACATAATCCTTGCATTCAGGATCAGATCTCGAATCGATCAACTCTATGAACTCGTGAATTGATTTAATTGCGATGTCTCTCTTCTCACGGAAAGTTGTTGACAATTCTTCACTTACATTCATCTCACTCATAAGCTTAGGCAATTCCGAAGTGAATGATTCAATATATCCCTCGAAGAATGCAGCAGCCTTTTCACACAGGATGGAAGGGAGTCTTTCATTAAGCAAAAGAGAAGCCTCACGCAGGATTGCCGGAACTCTGTCAATCACTGATATCACTGATCGAAACCGTTCTTCAAACGGAGCATAGTTCCTGCTGATATAGCCGTGTATCTGCCCGAACATGAAAGCATAGATCATTGGATTGTATCTGTGCGCGGCAATTTGGGTTATCATAAAGATCTCAGTGTTCAGATGCCATTCGCAAAGATCATACTCCAGACTCTCTTCTGTGCTTAGCATGCTTTTCTCAATCTTATTCAGTCTGTCCAGATATCCTGAATACACACTAAGGATTTCATTTATGCTTTCTTCGGAAATGTCAGGTATGCGGCCGTCATACTCATGGAGTCCAAGGTAAGAGGCTTTGTCGGGAAAGAATTCTAGAATCTTCAGATAGATCTCTTTGGATAATTCTCTGAAACCGGAGGAGTCATTCATTGGATTTCGTATTATTGAGTATTTCAGAATTGTTGCCCAGATTGAGCGAAGCTTTTGAATTTCGGACGATCACAGACTCGCCGATGATTGAGCCGGTGAGAATACAGTTTTCAATTTGAGAGCTCTTTTCAATGATCGAGTCTTCGATCACAGAATCGGTTATTCTGCAACCGTCATTTATTGTTGCATGAGGACCTATCACACTTCTGCGGATAGTAACGTTATTCCCGATATGCAAGGGATGAATGATCACTGAATCTTCATGAGGCTCATCAGACTTCCTCTTATTTGAAAGAATGTACCTGTTTGTTTCAAGCAGAGTCTCGGGTTTGCCGCAGTCAAGCCAACCGTCCACATAGTAAGTGGTCATTTTCTCCTTGCCGCTTATCATGTGTTCAAGTGCGTCAGTCAGCTGAAATTCGCCCTTCACAGTTATGTTGCTGTCCATGACATGCTCTAGCGATGAGAAAAGTGAGCCGGAGTTCTTCAGATAGTATAATCCGACAATTGCCTCGTTTGATGCTGAGACCTTTGCGGATGCCGGTTTCTCTACGAACCTCGTGATCATTCCAGCATTGTCCTTTTCCACTACGCCGAATCTTCTCGGGTCATCAACCTTCTTCACTCCAATGACGGAGTGTGTGTTGTCAACGAGTTTCTTCAGGTCAACATCAAACAACGTGTCGCCGAGTATGATAAGGGCCTCGTCATTTTTGGGGAAGCATTCTTTGGCGCAATAAACTGCATGCCCAAGGCCTTTTGGCTCATCCTGCACAATGTAAGTGAAAGGGAAATCAAATGCCGTATCGAGATAGTCTTTGATCATATCGCCGAGAAATCCCGTGATAAGAATGATGGATGTTGCCAGCCTGTCTTTGATCAGCTGTTCAACGATATAATGGATCATAGGTTTGCCGCCGACATTCAGAAGTACCTTCGGCTTAGTAAGCGTATGCGGCCTGAGCCTCGTGCCGAATCCGGCAACGGGAATTATTACTTTCATTCGTCAGGAAAGAATTTGTAAAATTGTTTTGCTGAAATCCGTGAGAACCGAGTCAAGTCTGTCTTTGTCCTTGGCGCCTGCAGTAGCGAGGTTCGGCCTGCCACCTCCGCTTCCACCGAGCTGTTTGGCCGCATCTGCAACAAGCTTTCCTGCATTGAGACCTTTCTCCTTTACAAGCTCGTCGCTAACTGTGCAGATCAGGTTAAACTTTTCTTCTCCCATGGCCGCCAGGATTCCAACGCCGTTCTTCACGCGCTTTCTGAATTCTTCGCTTATCTCCTTGATACCCGCGCTGCCTGCTTCCACTTTGCCCGTTACAACGCAATATGCGCCGGCCTTTGGCGATCCCGCAATCAGGCCTTCAATCTCTTCTCCGATCTCACGCGCCTTAGCTGCGGCAAGCTGTTTTTCGACTGCCTTCTTTTCTTCAAAGTATCTCTCACGCGCTTCGGCGATCTCTCCTGCGCTTTGCTCCTGATTATTCAGAAGTGACATCATGAGTTTCAGGTCGTAGGGATCGGAAGCATTTATTCTTTGCCTGAGTTCGGGAAGGAGAGCGCCAAACTTTGCAGAATATTTTTCCGGGATCTCTCCAAGCAATCTCTCCGACTCTGACAGTTTCTCGTTCAGATAGTGCAGTATTCCGGCTCCCGTCCTGGCAAAGATCCTTCTGGTACCGGCAGCAATGCTTTCCTCCCTTGTGATCTTGAACATGCCAATCTCAGCGGACTTGTTAACGTGAGTTCCTCCGCAGAACTCCGCACTGAAGTTCTCGTCTATTATTACCACTCTTACCTTTGAACCGTACTTCTCACCAAAGAGCTGTTTCACGTTTGGAATCCGGTTCGCTTCTTCAATGGGAATATCAACAAGAGTTTGAACCGGAATAGACTCCTTTATCTTGGAGTTTACCAGCGCTTCTATATCATTTATCTGTGAAGATTCAAGCTTATGGAAATGAGGAAAGTCAAATCTCAGATATTCATCCGATACAAGCGAACCAACCTGTTTGACATGGTTTCCAAGAACTCTTCTGAGAGCTTCATGCACCAGGTGTGTTGCAGAGTGATTCCTTTCAATTGCGTGCCTTCGGTTCATGTCAACTTTGGCAGTGACACTTGCTCCGGGCTTAAGCTGAAGCGGTCCCTCGGCAACAACATAGCTTTTTGCGGAAGCAATGACCTTCAGCGATCCGCCTTCGGGAGTTGTTATCTCTCCTGTATCACTGACCTGACCTCCGGATTCTGAGTAGAAAGGATTTGACTTAACGGCAATTATCAGCTCACCGCCTGCTGATTTGTGAGAGTCAAGTACTTCAGTCACCACGCCGCTTTCAGTTGCGGAGTATGGATCGTACTTCACCTGTTCCGTGCCCGAAAGTTTTTCGAAAGACAGGTCTACTTCTGCAGTATGTTCCTTTCGTGCGCTCTTTGCCCTGCTCCTTTGCTTTTCCATTTCTTCATCAAACCTAAGAACGTCAACCTTCAGCCCTCTCTCCCTTGCCATGACTTCGGTAAGGTCAAGCGGGAAACCGTAAGTGTCGTAGAGCTTGAATGCCTCACTGCCAGGAAAGATCTTTGTATCCTTCAAAGACTCACAAACCTCGGTGAAAAGTGAGATGCCCCTGTCGAGAGTCCTGTGGAAGTTTTCTTCCTCTGCCTTGATGATCTCCTTGACAAAATCCTTCTTCTCAACAACCTCAGGAAACACCTCACCAAATGAGTCAGCTATAGTATCTGTGAGTTCAAAGATCACTGGCTCAGAATAATCCAGCTTTCGAGCCAGTCTGGAAGCTCTTCGCAGGATCCTGCGCAACACATAGCCGCGTCCTTCGTTAGACGGCACTGCTCCGTCAGCAATCGCGAATGTCAGAGCCCTTGAATGATCTGCAATGGCATTCATTGAGGAAACACTGGCGCCTTCGTATTTCTTGCCGGTGATCGAAATTATCTTTTCAATAAGCGGGTAAAATATGTCGGTCTCGTAGTTCGACATTTTACCTTGCAGAACGCGAACGACCCTTTCGAATCCCATGCCTGTATCCACATGCTTTTTGGGGAGTGTTTCAAGCTCTCCGTCTTTCTTCCTGTTATATTGAATGAATACGAGATTCCAAATTTCAATCACTTCTTCATGTCCCGAATTTACATCTTCGGGACTGCATCCGTTTTCCGTGAGGTCAATGTGAATTTCCGAACATGGACCGCACGGGCCGGTATCTCCCATCTCCCAGAAATTGTCCTTCTCACCAAACCTCAGTATATGTTCCGGGTTAATGTCAGTGTTATTTCTCCATATTTCCCTCGCTTCATCATCAGTTTCAAAAACAGTTGCCCAGAGCCTGTCTTTTGGCAGTTTCCAGACATTGGTCAGCAGGTCCCATGCCCATTCGATAGCTTCCTTCTTGTAATAATCGCCGAACGACCAATTGCCAAGCATTTCAAAGAAAGTATGGTGATAGCCGTCCATGCCCACTTCTTCCAGATCGTTGTGCTTGCCGCCAGCGCGAATGCACTTCTGCGTATCTGCCGCGCGGGAATATTCCCGCGCTCCCTTGCCGAGGAAGACATCCTTAAACTGGTTCATACCAGCGTTTGTGAAGAGAAGCGTAGGGTCATCATACGGAACAACGGGAGAGGACGGTACAATGGTATGTCCTTTCCCGGCGAAAAAATCCAGGAACGATTTTCTTATTTCTGCTGAGTTCAAAGTATATGAATTAGTAAGCCTCTAAGATAATTCTAAAGGCCCTTATAGGAAATACAATAATGTTTCGGCAGTCCGGAAGCAGTTTTCTGCAAAAACCGGACCGGAGTGCAATTCAATGCTTACGGTTCTTTGTGTGTCTTTATAGCGAGTATGTGAATGGTAACCGCAATTGCTATAAGGATCAGAAGAACCTGCAGCCAGAGCAGGCTTGTAAGATAGAGAGAAAACAGAATGCCTGCCCAGAGGAAAGATATTGAGATCAACTTTGCTTTGGCTGTCATACCGTTGCCTTCTCTGTAGTTTCTGATATAACTGCCGAACAACCTGTTGTTCGTAAGCCAGTCATGAAACCTCCTGGAGCCCCTTGCAAAAAAGTATGCGGCAAGAAGAAGGAACACGGTTGTTGGCATTACCGGAAGCGCTATGCCGATAACAGCAAGGCAGACACAGAGAATACCGAGCAGATTGAACAGATGTTTGGCTATGAAAGAAGTATTGCCCCGGTAATTGTCTTTTGTCAAGAAAGGAAATTGGTAAGCGGCAAGATATTCAGATGGAGAGTGAATTTCTATTGAGAAAATGCTCCTTGTGGAGGAGGGCCGGAATATATATTCCGGCCCCAACTCACTTTTCCTACTTCAGCAAAGTCATTTTCTTCGTGCTCTCATAACCGCCTGCAACAAGCTTGTAGATATAAACCCCGGTCGGAAGCCCGGCAGCATTGTAATCTACTTCATACTTGCCTGCCTTTTGTATCTCACCCGCAAGCTCGGCAATCTCCTTGCCCTGCATGTCATATATCTTCAGACTTACAAATGCCTCCTTCTGGATCTGGTAAACAATCTTTGTTACCGGATTGAACGGATTCGGATAGTTCTGATGAAGTTCGTAATTCAGTGTTCCGGCGCTCTCGTCGTCTATCGCAAGTATCAGCGATGCCTGCTTGAGAACGATGTCATTGTTGGGATCAAATGCCAGCGTGCTTGGCTGTCTGTCAAATACGAAACTGAACTGCTGGTAATTCATATCATTCATTAATCTTATAAGCGTATCGGGTCCCGATGTAAATGTGACTTTCAGTACTATAGGCATCTTGTGAAAGACGGAATTGGTTTGAATCTGCCTGGCAGTGAAATTTACCCTCCATTGATTGCCTCCGAGATTCGAAAAGTTATAATGATTCTGATATACAGGATGGTTCGGCTCCTTTACCCATTGGTTTATGAACCATGTCATGTCCTGGCCTGCCGACTGGCTGACCTTGGCGGCGAGGTCATCAGTTACGGCCGCATTGTACTTGAAACCGCCGACGGAATCCTGAGCATATGACTTCAGGAAATTGAAGAATGTGCTTGTGGGCGGAGTGTTGATTATCCAGTCAGGGTTATACATCGCCCAACCGGGATTGCTGCCCAGATATCCGCTTGCATCGCTCAGAATGTCGCTCTTATACGCGGAATATCCGCCGGTGCTCTCCAGCCAAAGAGCTTCGCAGTAAGTTGCAAATCCTTCATTCATCCAAATGTCGGCCCAGGTGCCGCAGGTGATCATATCGCCGAACCACTGGTGTGCAAATTCGTGGGACATCAGGTTTTCGCCCCAGCAGTTTGGACAAAGACTTGTGAGTGTCTGGTTTTCCATTCCTCCCCATGTGAACTGGTTGTTGAGTGTTGCAAAGCCGTTCTTTTCGAAAGGATGTTCGCAGAATTTCTGCGAGAAGTAAGTTGTCATGGGAATGATCCGCTGTTTGGCGTTTGCTATGTTCTCTCCGTTGTTGTAGTAGAACCTGATAGGAACGCTGTCTGCGGGATTCGAGAGCTTGTGCCAGTAAACAATATCAAGGCCGTAGTTCACTTTACCTGACATGACAATCAGATAAGTTGCAACAGGATCTTTGCTCTTCCAGTGATAATAGAGTGAGTCGCCGGTCAGGAGTGAATCAACAAGCCTGCCGTTTGATCCGAGTTTTGCATTGGCAGGGACTTTCACAGTCAGTTCGGTTGTTGCCTTGTCGCTTGGCTTGTCATAACAGGGGAACCACTTCCTTGCGCCTTCCGGCTCGCAGTCGGTAAACACCATGCCGTTGCTTGCATAGAACGCATTGTCACTTACATTTGCATGAGTGAAATTCACTTTTACGCTTGCCGTTTCACCAGGATTGTAAACTCTGTCAAGTGTGATGTTAAGAAGGTTGTTGTTGTGAGTGAAAGAGGTGCCCGCCAGTGAAACCGACTGAACAGACAATGAAGTATTCACCGCGTTCAGGGTGATTGAGCTGATAGCAGAATCAACCCTGAATGTTACTATCACGCTCCCTGTGTAACTCTTGGGGTATGGTGAAAGGAAGCATTGCCTGATGTCGAGATTTATGTTGTAATTCAGAACATCAAAGTTGTGTTTTCGCGTGTTCGGAGAATCTTTTTCAAAGAAGATTGAAGCATCCCCGATTGACATCTTCTTTTGAGAGCACATATCGGCTCCCTTCTGATTTGTCTGTGCATTAGCAGACAATGTGATTGACAGCATGATGAAAATTGCAGTCAACATTCTGTGGGTTTTCATTTTGTCCCTGTTGATTTCTGTAAAATTAGGCATACAGAACCATCAAAAAGTATGACGTAAGTCATACTTTGAAAATAAATTTCCCAAGAGGAAAAAGCCGGAATATATTCAGAAAGCAATTGAAATAACGGCTCTCAATGCCTATTTTTGTTCAACTTAATTGAAATCAAAGCCTTTTAATGAAGAGACCGTCCAAGAATCAAAAGGAAAGCAACTACAAGCTTACACAGCAAATTACAACAAGAAAGACCCAGCCCAAGAAACGAGACCCGTTTAAGGAGAGGGGAGTTCAGGATTATATTGATTTCTTTGATGCCAGGCTACTCACAAGATTTCTCAATGAACAGGGAAAGCTCTTGCCGGCGAGAATAACCGGCGCTACGGCAAAAATGCAGAGAAAACTGACGACGGCAGTTAAGAGAGCCAGACACCTTGCAATCATTCCATTTGTGAGCGAAGGCACACGACACTGAACTAGCGGGTAGATTTCTTTTTTCAGACCACAGACTCTTATGTTTGACAAAGCATAAGAGTTTTTCATTTGTAAATCATTCTTTCATTGTTCATGAAATACATAGCAACATTGATTTCGATCCTCTTTGCTCTGGGAACAGGCCATGCGCAGACGGATGCAACATTGGTGATCGGGGATTTCAAGATAACCAAGATCACCGATGCGGACACATTCAGGTTTGATAAGCTTGACAGGCCCGCGCGACTTCTTGGAATCGACACCGAAGAAACTTTCAAAACGCCCGATGCTGAACAGAAAACATCGGAGATCGCTCAGAACTGGGATGAGTTCTACAAACTTCAAAGAGGCAGCAGCAGGTTTCCCGTAAAGACAGACTCACCTATGGGCTTTGAGGCCTGGAAGTGGGCGGAAGAGTTCATGAAGGATGTGGATTATGTGCGACTGGAAAGGGAAGGCGACGGAAGAGATAAAGACATCTTTGACAGATATCTCGTCTATGTGATAGCCGTAAAGAATGGTCAAGAGATAAACTACAACGTCGAGTGTGTCAGAAACGGATACAGCCCGTACTTCAACAAGTATGGCAACAGCAAGAGGTTTCACAATGAGTTTGCGGAAGCGCAGAAGTATGCTATGGAAAACAAACTCGGGATCTGGAATCCTGAAAAGAAGAAATATCCCGACTACGAAGAGAGGCTGAACTGGTGGAACGTGCGGGCCGTTCAGCTCGAACAGTTTGCTGAGAATCATAAGGGCAAGGAGGGGTATTTTGATTTGAACAGCACTGAAGATTATGAAAAATTGTCTGCGTTCGTCGGAAAGGAAATTGTTGTATTCGGTGGGATCAGCAATGTGATGACAGACAAATTTCCCTACATATTCAGGATTCCGATTCGCAAGGAAATGAACTTTGACCTGGTAGTGAAGCAATCCGACAGCAATGTCATGGATCAGATTGATATGGACTATCTTAAGGAATATTACATTTATTCAAAAGGGATCCTTGATACTTATGACGGC
Organism: Bacteroidota bacterium; assembly: GCA_036786155.1. GTDB lineage: Bacteria > Bacteroidota > Ignavibacteria > Tepidaquicellales > Tepidaquicellaceae > JADJAH01. The sequence goes on along the minus strand of DAIQRO010000051.1, from coordinate 4,856 downwards.
AGATATCAGATACTGATAAGGGACAAAGATCAGATATGGATGGAGTGAAACAGTCAATGCGACATACCCGATGAACGCTGAAAGACTTCGACAACTTGCGGAAGCAACTGAGGCAGAGGCATTATTTCAAATGCATTCGGCACCTGATGAAGGAGAGATGAAATTGCTTGGCGGAAGTGTGCTCAGGATCGGCGGAGTAACTGCGATCAGAACTGATGCCTTTCCGGGATTTTCAATCAGCAGAGTGATGGGATTCAGTACACCCCCGGAAGATTCATTGATCAGCGAGATTGAGAAGTTCTATGACGGCAGAGAAGGGATCTTTGCTCTTCAGATTCCGCCTTACCTTGTAACGGAAAATGTTTCGGAGTTGCTGGCCGGCAGAGGTTATGAAATAAGAAACAAATGGGCGCGATTTGTAAGAGATACATCCGGGATTGAAAGTGGAAGTACATCTTTGGCAATAAGAGAGATCGGCATTGATGAGGCTGAAGTTTTTGCCGGGCTTGTAACTTCAGCATTTGATTTTCCTGAAGTAACAAAGCCATTGGTCTTTTCTGTCGTCGGATCGAATGGGTGGAAGTTTTTTATGGCCTTTGACGGAATGAAGCCTGTTTCAACCGGGTGCGTCTTCTTCAACGGGGAAATGGCGTGGAATTGTTTTGCCACCACTCTGCCTGAGTACAGAGGCAAGGGTGCTCAGGGCGCATTGCTCAAAGCAAGGATAGATGCGGCGAGAAGCGCAGGTTGCAGTCACATCACAACTGAAACTCATTTGGATAATGCTTCTTACAGAAACATGCTGAGGTATGGTTACACCTTGTTGTATGAGAGAAGCAATTATGTCACTCCGCATTCCTGATCACAGGATCAGAACATTTACAGTATTTCGTTTCCTCATTGTTCGCGTTCAGAAGCATTTCACACGTCTTCAATTATTCATGGCGATTGGACTCTCTGTCAATTACTCTTAGTTGATTCTTTCCTTCGGTTAGAATAATTTTGCCTTCAACAACATTTCGTTCCTTCAATTCAAACCCTCACCTACATGAGAAAATTCATACCGTTTTCTTCGGTACTGCTTTTTGCAGTGTTCTTCTTCATGGGTCAGAAGTCCCCCGACAGTTCTCCGAGATGGAATCCCGACCCGAGCATGACAAGGCTCTACACGCAGGGCATCTACTCTCCTTTGCCTGAGCAGGACAATTACACAGTGAGTAACGATCCCCGCTACACGATTACGCCAATCGGCACTTTTGCAGTTTCTCCAAATTTCAGAGTTCATCCAAGCGCAGGCACTCAAAGCGAAACGCCTATCACAAGGCATCCGCTTAATCAGCTGATCATGCTTGCTTCTGCCAACACTTACCGGGGCGGCTCCACTTTCAGCACGGGCGTTTATGTGACAACAGACGGCGGTGTTACATGGTTTGGAAGTGACACACTGAACAACGGAGGATTCTCTTACGGTGACCCGGGCCCCATGATCGACAAGAACGGCACCTTTCTGATGTCATACATTACAACTACAGGTTCGATGGGTGCAAGCGCATCCACAAACAACGGAATTAACTGGATTCCTACTGTCACATTTCCGGGTGCTTCAACAAGCGCTGACAAGAACCTTTCCGGAACCGATGACGCGCCCTCAAGCGCATACTACGGAAGGTCATACACGGTTTACACGGAGTTCGCAGGCACTTACACGAACAGGATCGTGCTGTCATATACAACCAACAGCGGGACAAGCTGGTCATCTGTTACACCTGTCAGTCCGCCTACTTCATCCGGACACCATCATCAGGGTTGCGACGTGAGAGTGGGGCCGAACGGTGAAGTTTACGTAGTGTGGGCGAACTGCACAACAAACGGACAGAACTCCACAGAAGATTCACTTGGTTTCGCAAAATCAACCAATGGCGGAGTCTCTTGGGTTGTATCCAAGAACAATGCCAACAACATGAACGGCATCCGTGCAGCAGCTCTCTTTAACAGCATCCGTGCAAACGGCTTCCCGAGAATTGATGTTGACAGATCGGGCGGTACAAGGAACGGATGGATCTATGTTGTGACTGCCGAGAAGACAATAGCTCCTGCTACAGATGTAGCAGACGTGATTCTGCACAAGTCAACAGACGGCGGAAACACCTGGTCAGCGTCCAGAGTGAATCAGGATGCGGCCGGAAACGGAAAGTACCAGTACATGCCTGCGGTGAGAGTTGACGAATACGGGGGTGTGAACGTTGTTTTCTATGATACGAGAAACACTGCTACAAACGACTCCGCTCAGGTATTCGTGGCAAGGTCAATTGACGGCGGAACAAGCTGGTCGGAAATTCTGATATCCGATCAGAAGTTCAGGCCAACTCCGATCTCCGGGCTTGCAACCGGATATCAGGGAGATTATATCGGCATCACATCAGGCAACGGTAAAGTGTGGCCTTACTGGTGTGAGAACAGAACGGGTTCTTATCAGGCATGGACAGCTTACTTCGATATCGGCCCATCAATCTCGCACACGCCGCTTTCGAATACTGAACAGCTTACAGGTTCTTACGCAGTAAATTCCGTAATTACACCTGCTGGTTCTGGCATTAATCCTTCAAAGACAAAGCTCTACTGGTCAAGAAACAATCCGTCAATCACCGACAGTGTTTCGATGACCAACTCAAGCGGAAATAACTGGTCGGCAAGCATACCTGCAAACGGATCACCGGCCACTTACAGATATTACATTAAGGCAACAGACAGTCTCAACAGGGTCGCTGTTTCACCTGCGGCAGCTCCGGCATCTTTGCACACATTTGTGGCATCAACGGATACGCAGGTCCCGTCAATCACGCATTCTCCTTTGACTGATCAGCCCAAGCCAACCTGGCCTTCAACAGTTTCAGCCTCGGTCACAGATAATCTCGGGCTTGATTCCGTATGGGTAAAGTGGTATAAGAATACGCCGTCTCCCGTTAAGCAGTTCAAGCTCATCAATGGCGGAGGCAGCAGTTTCTCCGCAGCATTCAATTCTGTAAACGGTGATGTCAGCATAGGAGACAGTATATTTTACAGGATCTTTGCTCAGGATAATTCAGTGGCTCACAACAAAGATTCCACAGCGCTTTACAAGTTCAGGATCATAGACCAGTTTCTCTGTGAAGGATTTACCGATGCGGCATTTCCGCCAAACTTCTGGTCGCTGGAGTTCACCGGTACACAGTACTGGACAAGAAATGCAGTGAGCAGTTATGGCATCGGGACCGGCTCTGCAAAGTTTGATTTCTGGAATGCCGTCGCTGGTACGAGCCAGTCAATGAAGACTTTGATATTCTCGAATTCATCAGCAAATGATTCGGTAATTTTCCACGTTGCTTACGCTCCTTACACTACCGGAGTTGACTCCCTGATAATTGAATCCTCAACAAATGCGGGAACTTCATTCGGAACGCTTGTGAACCTTTGGGGAAGCGCTTCAGGAGGGCCGCTGAATACAACCGGCACATTAACTACTGAATTTACACCTACAAGCTCGCAGTGGGGTAGAAGGGCTTATTCTCTGCCTGTGGGCACCAATTGCCTCAAGTTCAGAACTTACAGTGGTTTCGGAAACAACCTCTACGTTGATTCGATCTGCGTAGGCAACAACTATGCTCCTCCTCCGGTTATCACATCCGCTCCGGATTCGATAACAGTGAATCTTCCTTTGGGAAACAACTCAGAGCTGAGGACAATAACTCTTGGAAACGTTGGTGTATCTGCTCTTAGCTGGAATCTGCGAGAACTCGGCACGATCTCTGCACCGGCAGACAATGCGGTAACATTCACAAATGAGCAGATAGCTGAAATGATCTCAATGCCCAAAGGATCTGCTGACAAATTCACGGGGCCTGAAGTGATTGACGGATTCGGCGGGCCTGATACTTTCGGTTATGAATGGATAGACAGTGATGAGCCGGGCGGACCGGTGTTCAGCTGGTTTGATATATCCGGAATCGGCACTCAGATCACCACATGGACAACCGGCACGGGCGATGACGGAACAGCCGATGTTGCATTGCCATTCAGTTTCAGCTACTACGGCACAAACTATACGCAGTTGAAGGTCTGCACGAACGGCTGGATCTCATTCAGTTCAACTTCAAGCGTAGCTTACTCAAATTCTGTCATCCCTGCAGCAGCAGAACCTAACAGCACCCTGTACCCATTCTGGGACGACCTTGATGTAAGAACTTCAGGCGGAATATATTACTACAACGATGCCGGCAATAACAGGTTCGTAATTCAGTACAACAATGTTCCTCACTACAGTACCGGTGGTCCTTACTCATTCCAGGTCTTCCTTTATACAAACGGCAAGATCATCTTCCAGTATCTTGCGATGGCAACTCCTCTGAATTCCGCAACTATCGGTATTGAGAATTCGACTGGAACAGACGGACTGCAAACTGTTTTCAACAACAACTATGTCCACGACAATCTTGCAGTTAAGTATGAGATAGGAGGAATCTCCTGGCTCTCTGAAAATCCACTTAACGGTACGATCATTTCCGGCGGCAATCAGAACATTGACCTGACTTTCAGCTCAAACGGCCTGACTGCAGGAACATACGCCGGAAGAGTCAGCATAAGTTCCAATGCTCCGGTAACTCCGACCAAAGATGTAAGGGTCAGACTGAATGTCGGACTTGCCGTGCCATCAACTCTGACCATGATACCCGAGGCATTCTTCAATCCGGTACCGAACAATATGAACATGAAGGACACCGTCAGGGCTTATCTAAGAAACACTTCTTCTCCGTATGCAATAATTGACTCGGCAAAAGGGGTGATAGATTCTCTTACATATTCGGGCTCGTTCCTGTTTG
>DAIQRO010000281.1:0-3517 GCA_036786155.1 Bacteroidota bacterium | reverse complement strand
ACAGAAATTAGTATTCTATTGTCGAATCTTTCGGCAAAGTATTGCCAATTACGGAGGATGACAACTTTCTCTCATATCTTCCATACTCGCACAGTTACGAAAGAACCGCCGGTTACTACCTTGCCCTCTTTTCAGGGTCGAGGATCTTCTATGCACAGAACATTGAAACGCTCACATCCCAAATGCCTGAGGTCAAGCCCACAATAATGATGACCGTTCCGAGACTTCTTGATAAGATCTACAACAGGTTGCTCAGAAGTTCCGAAGATATGCCTTCAGGCCTGAGGAAGAAACTCTTTGAAAACGCTGTAAGCATGGCACAGGAAAGGACGGTAAGCAAATCTTCCCTCAAATGGAAAATCGCAGACAGTCTCGTGTATTCAAAGATCAGGGAGAAAACGGGAGGCCGGCTCAGATTCTTTGTTTCTGGTGGCGGAGCTTTGAACAAGAACATTGGGGAATTCTTCGAATACATAGGAATAAAGACACTGGAAGGTTACGGACTTACTGAAACCTCGCCTGTGATATCCGTCAATCCGCTGGAAAAGAATAAGTACGGCACGGTTGGTCCTCCACTTAGCGGAGTACGTGTAAAACTCTCGGATGAAAACGAAATTATTGTAAGCGGAGATCTTGTGATGAAAGGTTATTACAAGGATGAAGCATCCACTGCGGAGATAATATAAGACGGCTGGCTCTTTACGGGAGACATCGGTGAAATTGACGAAGACGGTTACATCAGAATAACTGACAGGAAGAAGTCGCTGTTCAAGACTTCCGGAGGCAAGTATGTTGCGCCCGGTCCGTTGGAAGACCTTATCATGACTTTGCCTTATACAGAAACCGTGATGGTTACAGGCGACGGAAGAATGTATGTTACTGCGCTTATTGTGCCACAGAGAAATGAACTGCTTATATATGCCGCGAAGAACGGCATCCACTACAATGAGTATGAGGATCTGTTTGGCAACGTAAGACTTCATGATCTGATACAAAAGGACATTGACAGGGTGCAGAAGAACATTTCCGGTTATGAACGCGTGAGAAAGTTTATGCTCATCGAAGAGCCGTTCACCATAGAGGGGGGTGAACTGACACCGACACTCAAAGTTAAGAGGAAGTTTGTGGAGAAGAAGTACTCCGATGAGATCGGAAAGATGTACCTGAATGTATTCTGCTGCAAAAAAGGGCGGCGGGCAATATATATTGCCCGCCGCCCGCTAAAAAACAATCCCCCTCCTACGGCCTCACAACTCCCACAAATGCAAACGCGTTGTTGTCTGCAAACGTAAGGTCGGTTCCGTCCACCGATTGGTCGCCGTTAAGGTCTGTTACCACATAGCCCGAAACAAAATTGAAAGCATCATTGTCTATAAGACTAAGGTCACCCGCGTCAACTGTGCCGTCCTGGTTCGGGTCACCGGTATAGAAAGAATATTTTCCACTGACCAATACCATGTTGTTTCCAAACGCCTGAGTTGCCGCTGAAGTGAAATCATAGTTCAGCACTCCGCCAGTAAATAAATCACCGCCGGATTTGCTCCAGGTTTCTATGGAGTTTCTGTGATTGACAACTATGTAGTAGTTCACTCCGTTGACTGCCTTGGCAAAGTTTACAGCCGCAGTGCCTGTCGGGCTGAGATAAGCCATTGACATTTCCACAAGGTCATACGGGCTTGTTGCGCTTCTCAGCGAAACAACAATAGTATCCTGCACAGGAGAATATGCCTCAAGATTTATTGTAAGGTTCAGAGTCGATAGCGTAATTGCCGTTGTCTCGTCAGCGACTTTGTACGTGAAGCTCGCACTTCTTGCGTTGCCGTCAATGTCAGTCGTAATTCCGGCAACCGGCCTCGCGCTCAGGTCTGCGTCTCCTATTGATGTTCCCGTAAGATGAAGATCTGATGCCGATACGAAATTCACATTCTTGAACCTGACATTATCCTCGCCTGAAACTGCAATGTATGACGATGTGGTGGAATAACCGGTCGAATCCCATGTTACGGGAAATGAACCCGTTGCCGTTGCAAAGTAACAATTGTAGTCTATGTCGAGATTGCCGTCGATCCCGTTGAATGCACCGCCTGCATGTATCACGCCGGTAGTACCGCCTATTCTGTTGTTCACGCAGATGTTGTTCCTCTGGCTGTAGTTCATTCCGGCGTTTGTTGACTGCTTCACGATTCCTGCCGAAACAAGCCTTCCGGCAACTCCGCCGGTCTGTGTTCCACCAATGAGAACAGTATTGTGGTGAATGTTCAGATTGTAGCCTTCGGTTGTTCCTGTAGTGTAAATTCCGAAAGTGCTTGCGGCATTAAGATTGTTCAGATTCAGAGCCACAAAGTTATTGTAAATGTCGATTGTTGAACCGGTCCCCGGAAGTGCGGCAGTGTATATGCCCCTGATTGCCAGAGATGTGGATGTTGTAGTTGAGCCGATGTCTATGACCTTGTTGTTCCTTACATCTAACTGCGATGAATCAAGCGTGCTTTGCAATCTTTTGCTGTAGTGATTAGTAACGTTATAGCCTGTTTTTGAGATCGTATTTCCTTCAACCAGCATGCTTTTTGTTCCTCCAAGCATCCACACACCCGCAAAACCGAAGTTTGTGATGTTGCATGATGTGACCCTGTTGTTTCTGTTGGGATTAGCAGTGGTTCCGTCTGAACCTACGCCCGACCTGCCTCCTGAAATGAAGCAGTACTCAACCGCATTGTCTGAATTACCGCCGGCCTCTGTTGCTGAAGTGCTGAACTCAAGGGTCCTCGGCCCTGCAGAGTTCTGTGTAGCGTTGAAAAGTTTGCAGTATCTGACAACATTATTTGTTGATCCGTTTGTCATCTCCACTGTGTTTGCGGACGTACCGGAAGTTGCATTGTTTCTTATCTCCAGATCCTCGGTCGTGCCCGTACCTCCCGGCCTTCCGTCAATAATTATGAAATCCGCGTTGTCTATTACCACAATCCCTGCGCTGTTGCTCCCGGAGATCACTTCGCCCGTGTTGCCGGCATCAGGGCGTATTGTGATCGTATTCGTTGAACTGCTGCCGGTCCTCTGCCCTAGAGTGATCGGAAGCACTTCGTTTGCACCGGTGTAAGCGCTGAGGATCTCGATAATGTATGCCTGTGAAATGGTGCCGGGGATTGCGTTATAAGCTTCCTCCACACTGCTGTGAGTGCTTATCAGCGAACCGTTGCCGTCCTGCAGTTCTACCGAACCTGCCTGCGGGAATGCTTTCGCTGCGAATGTAAGCATCAGCAATGAAAGCATGAGTCTGAATTTGTTCTTCATAATGCACTTTGTTTAGTTAGGTTTCTAAATTTAGTCTAATACAATTGGAATTCCAATTGCCGAAATTCTCTTTGGCCAGAACATCAAGCGCTGAGGCTTTCTTCTGGCATTTTTCCATTAACATTATTATTGCAAAAATCTATATTGCCCCATGATTGAATCATACATTCCTATATTCATAATCATTGCTATCGCAGTGATTTTTGCCGTTGTCAATGTCAACCTG
>DAIQRO010000050.1:13878-16481 GCA_036786155.1 Bacteroidota bacterium | reverse complement strand
TTCCTTCCCCATTTCCGGAGAGAGCATCATTCCCATTTTGGTCGTGTTCATAAGGTCATCAATTGTCTGCGACAGATCTCCCTGCAGATCGCCCTGCTCCTGCTTGTTCTTCTGAAATTCTCCTTTGTCTCCCGGCTCTGTGTCGTCCGTCTTCTCCTTGAGGCCCTGCTGGCGCTCGCTCATTTCCTTGAGCTTTTTGAGTATCTCTTCGAGCTTTTGCTTAAGCTTCTCATTCCTGTCCTGCGAATCCATCATCTTTGACAAAGCATCCTTCATTTCCTCGTTCATTTTGTTCAGCTCGTCCATGATCTCCTGCTGTGTTTTCTCGGAGTTTTGCTTCTGCCCGCTGTTAAGCTGATTCTGAGATTCCTGCATCTTGTTCTCCATGCCGCTCTTCTGCATCTGATCACGTATCTTCTCAAGATCCTCGGCGCTCATCTGCTCTTTCATCTTGTTGATCTCGTCTATCAGCTTCTTAAGCTCTTCGTTGAATTCCTTTGTGTCATCCTTTATCATCATCTGCTCCGCCGCAAGGTCCTTCATCTTTTCGGTGTTCGACTTGTCCGAATTCTCCGTGTCTTTCTTAAGGTCTTCCTGCTTCTTTGTTATCTCATCAAGCTTCTGTGTGAGTTCTCCGAACTTCTGCATGTTCTCGATCTTCTTCAGTAGCTCCATCGCCTTCTCCATATATTTCTTGAATGCCTCTTCATCGAACTTGAAATTCTTCATTGCCTCCCTCAGCTCTTCGGAGTCCTGCTTCTTTAGAGCTTCGCGAAGTTTCTCGAGCATCTTCTGAAGTTCAGGAGTGTTTATTTTATTAAACATCTTCTGTAGCTCCATGTATTGTTCAAGAGTCTTCTCGTCAAGCATGTTGCTCTCCCGCAGGTCTTCCATGTTCTGCTCCAGCTGGTTCTGAGTTGACTGCATGTTCTTTTGGAAATTGTCGATCTTCTTCTCAAGCTCCTGCTTCTTCTGATCGTTCAGCCCAAGCTCTTCATTCTTCTGGATCTGCTTCTTGAGTTCTTCGATCTCTTTCTGAAGGTCCATTGCCTGGTCGTATGCAGATTCAAGCTCGTTCCTCAGTTCCCGCGCTTCTTCCTTCTTCTTTCTGAATGCCTCTTCGGGAGCTCTGTAAATTAGCGACCTAAGTTCCGACCTTGTTGACTTTCCGGCGTTGTCTGTAACTTCAAGAAAATATTCCACTTTTTCGCCCCGCCTTATGTTCAGCCCCGAAATGCCCCATACATAAGGCACTTCCACTGATGTCGCATTGAGATTCACAAGCGGGATCTTCACTGATGCGAACTGAGCCGATGCCGGGCTTCCCTGATTTGAGCCCGCTTTTCTGTAATTAAGCGTAAGTCCTGAGAATCCGTAATCATCGCTGATCCTTGCACGAATCAAGATCTCCTTCTCAAGGTTAAGCTCGTAGTTTGCCTGCCGCGGTTCTATGACTGCAATAGTGGGATTCTCATCGGCAAGAACTTTGATCACATACTTTCTGTAGTTCTTTCCTTCCCTTCCCTCCGCATCTTTAAGATAGAAGTTGTACTCACCCGGTTCATTCGCAATGAAGCTTCCTCTTGCACTGCCGCCGTCAACGGCAAACGAAGTCTTTGCACCTTTGAAATCTATTCCTGCCCCTGAAAGATCCTTGGTTGCCATTATCTCAAATGCCAGTTCGCTTCCCTGCGGACAAAATACATCTCCTTCGTTTTCCTGGATCTTCTCAGGCACTCCCGTAAATGCAGGCGGTCTTACTGTCAGCCGAAAATTCTTAACGGCGGGATAGTCTGCAACACTGATAACAAACTCTTCTGACTTCAGACCTTCGTACTCCGCATGATAGCTGAATCCTTCCTGAACATCCTCATACAAATACCTGAAAGCTCCTTCACTTCCTGCTTCAAGCCTCACCGCATCTTCGCCCTTTGCTCCGGAAGAAACGATCTTCACATAATCCGGAATGAAATTCCTTTCAAGAGAATTAATGAACACTTTGATCTCGAGATCTTCGCCGCGAGCGATCTCTTTATTTCCGGGATGCACGGTGAATGAAATGCCAAGGTCATCAAGAAACCCGTAGCCGTAGTTTGCCAGCCTGTTTGCGGCTTTGGACAGGCTGTTTCCAAATATCAAAAATGAAAGCAGGAACAGCAGAAGCGAACCTGCAAAGACCTTAACCGGCCTTGCGAGCTTCCGGAAGTCAACCGCACTGCCGAAATCAACATCGCCCGCCTTTTCATTCACTCTCTCCAGTTCAGCGTCTATGAGTTCGGGAGAGAACAATGTGGCCGATCCTCTTCCCGAATACTGCCTGTACAGGGAAAGTGAATTTGACAGATTGTCACCGATACCCGAAAAATAATTCCCGATCCTATGAGCATACACCACGGCATCGAATTCGCCTGATATGCCGAGTATCCTGAACAGGAAGTGCATCAGAATATAGACAACAGTTGCAACTGAGCCGCCAAGCGTTCCCCAGTACAGTATTTTTCTTGCGGATGTTCCGAAATGAAAGATCGATTCCGCCGCAAGCACTGCAAGCACAATGAGAATTATTGCGGAGAGTGCATAAAGGACGTACTTCAGCAATTGGA
>DAIQRO010000050.1:6450-13803 GCA_036786155.1 Bacteroidota bacterium | reverse complement strand
GCATAGGGGGAAATGCCGGTTAATTAGCTGTAAATTAACTTAGTTATTGACGTGAAAGTTATCAATGAATAACACAGGTCAATACATTGGTAATTGCCAAACTGTGCCGTTTGCTGATTAATTCCTTTGATGAACAGGTTCGCAATCGTGCATTTGACAGATCTTTCATAACAGCACATCAGAACTTCCACTGCTGTCCAAGTCTTTCAGAAAAAGAAAAAAATGTGATGAAAGTAGTTCAGTATCAAGTGCTTTTTCGAAAGTCGTAGGAACAACCCGCCTCAGCAGAATCGCCGTTAAGAAATTGCGAGAGCCGGCGTAAGCGAGAATTTCCTGTTTGACGAACCCAAACATGTTCTTCGTTTGGGGGAGGAGTTGAAATTCTCGCAGCCGGATCGAGCAATTTTAGGCGATTGTGCTGCAGCGGGCGACTTTTCTTTGCCAAGCTTTCTTTTGGTCGTTCAAAAGAAAGCGGAAAGAACTTTTATAGTGTATTCTGTTAGGCAATTCAACCTAACAATATTCCAGACATTATGACAGGGTTGCAGAACTTCCACTGTTCGACAATAGTAATGACTTGAATATGTACTCTAACTTGTTAATAATTGTCCGCCCCAAAAATTTCGAAATATCAAAAAATGGGGGAAATATCAGAAGCTTCATTTATGTTCTCAGCATTACAGTAGTACCGATCCTGTTATCCGCAACGGCGTTTTCAAATCCCCAATATTATCCCCAAAACCTTGACCCTGAAACAGCGGAATGGCTGGCAAGAGTGGATTCTTCCGGCGGCAGTGTATCCGACAGTGTAGTATCTGCGGTAGATGATTATGTGAAAGAGATCAAAGGCCAGAACGAACTTTCACTCAACATCCGCAATCTTATCCTGCGGGAGAACTGGTACTGCGGCAGTTTTCAGGCCGCGTTCGTGCCTCTGTTCAGGAATACAAACGGAGGAAGTGGTTTTTCAGGTGCGCCGGCAGACATCAACCGGAATTATTCCGAAGGCGAGTACGCGGAAACCGGTGCGCAAAGCGGGCTGAAAGGAAACGGTATCAACAGATACATAGAGACAGGAGTTATACCGTATCAGAATTCTGACCTCACTCTGACTGATTGCAGGATAACTGTTTACAGCATGTCAGAAGGTTTTGAAACAGGCCGGACCGGCTGCCGGTTTGACGGCGTGGGATTTTACCTGTATCCGAGATATACCAACGGAAACTCCTACTTCAACCTGAACAGCACTTCCGAATCATCCACTCCTGTGCCTTCACTGCTTGGCTACATTTCATCTCAGAGGACCAATGCACAATTGAATGACGTTTATTACAGGAACAATCTTCTGACTACTATTCAGAATTACTCTGCAAATTACAAACCGAATATCGGGTTTACCGTCGGCGCATTCAACAACGGCGGCACAATGAACCAGTTCATGAACATACGGCTTGGCGGGTACTCGATAGGAAAAAGCCTTTCGCCTGCACAGGCGGCTGTGCATTACAATGCCGTGAACCGCCTTATGGAAAGGCTTGGCCGTGCTTTGACAGGCACTGCTGTTCCCGAGATCAGATCTGAGTTGTTCACATTTACAGGATCTGAACTGTATGCAAATCTCCGTACACGCCCGGGTGGCTTTGCACAGTTCGAAATCCAGAATTCCTCGGGCGAGCCCGTAGTGGGATTCTCATTCAGCGATTGCCCCCAGATAACAGGCGATCATTTCAGCCACAGGGTGGTATGGTCCGGAGGTTCGGATGTCTCACAATTGGTCAATACGCCTGTCTTTCTAAAGGTGCGCCTCAAGAATGCCGACTTGTTCACGATTCAGTTCAGGGATCAGGCAGAACCCATAGACAGCGGAGCGGCGGGTTACAAGGCGGGTACTGCCAAGCAGTTCTTTGCCGACACTCTGCTTTTCAGAAATTCAGCCGGCATCATAAGAATGATGCACAGGGCGGTGAAGAATCCTGTACCTGTTCTGTCTCCAACCGCTTCATGGGAGGGTGACTACATAATCACAACTTACAGTAATGTCGGATATTCAAAAAGCTTAGATCAGGACAGAATGGTCTACAAAATGTGGTTGAGATGCGTGAACAACTACGGCAGAGTACCGGTCTATTATGAATCTGCTGACGGAATAAACTGGACAAGGCCGGTCGTGGAGCTGTTCAAGTTCAACGGCAGCGCAGAGAATAACATTCTTTCCGATGCGCCTTATCCCGGCGGCCTTTACACTGTAGTTGATGATTCTGCATACAATCAGACTGACTCAACAAGAAGGTTCAAGTCCGTTTACAACACGCACCCCACGAGCGCCGACAGCAGGCTAAATGTTTCGTTTTCCTATGACGGCCTTGTCTGGATCCCGTACTCCGGAAATCCCGTGAGGTACATTGGCGAAGACCTTTCCTCTTGCGGTTGGAATCCGACACTCGGCAAATATCTCGGTTATTTCCGGGATTCACTCGGCATCCGGAAGGTTGGAAGGTATCTTAGCAATGACTGGTTAAACTGGACATACACAGGCACAATTCTGAAGGCGGAACCGTACGACATTAAGGGAACACAATTCTATAATATGTCGGTGATGTACAAGGACAGCGTTTACTGGGGAATTGCCGGAGTGCTTAAGCTCAATTCAGCGCTTGAAGAGAATCCCGTCAATCCCACAAGGACAGACAATACAGTATATCTTGCACTGCTTTTTTCAAGGGACGGAATAAACTTCACCCGTTGCGGCAACCTGACTCCGCTTGTCAGTTACGGAGAACTTGGAGAATGGGATGACCAGATGATATACACTGTGGGAATTCCCGTGACCATCGGAAATGAGTACTATATTTATTTCAACGGGTTCAACTTCAAGCATTATACCAACGGCGCGGCTCCTGCACCATACGGCGGCGTGCCGAAGAAGAGCCACATTGGACTTGCAAAGATCGGTGTGGACAGATTCATTTCTCTTACTTCATACTAGACATTAACTGAGGTAACAAACCATTGTGAGTCCGGAGATATTCTCTCCGGGCTTTGTTTTTTTGCCGGCTTACGATTACCTGACTTTCATTAGTGAAATGCTTTCGCAAAATTGAGTCCAACACATTAATTGATACGTGACCACAGGACTGATCAGGAAGTTGGCCGAACCGCTTTCAGTAATGATACTCGTACTGACAATCATCAGTTATCTGAACATCAGTGAAAGGACCATACTTCCTGATGTGCCGAAAAGGATGGAGATACAGTCTTCCATTCTGAACGGTACAATGGAACCTCCGTACCAGTACAGAGTGATGAAGCCCCTTCTTGGAAAGATCCTTCAGTCGGTGATTCTCCCCTTGAGCGGCGATGATGAGTTCACGCATGCTCTCTCATATCAGATACTGAACTTTGCAGTGTTTCTCGGGATCTACGTTTTGCTGTACAGGTATCTCCGCAATTTCTTTTCTGTAAATGTCTGCATACTCGGAATGGCCCTGTTTGCCGCACTCTTGCCGCTTTGCATTACAAGCATCTGGGAAGAAGGAGACTACATTACGCTTCTGCTTTACCTGGCCGGTTTGTCCCTCATCTTCAGCGGCAAAGAGAAATTTTTTCCGCTGATAATCCTGGCGGGCGTATTCAACCGCGATCAGATCATCTTTCTGCTCATGTTCTATGCTGCATTTCTTTATTCCGAAGGAAGACTGAATGACAGAGCCGCGCGCAGGACGGCATTGCTTTCAGTGTTGCTGTGGACTGCAGGTTACTTGTCACTGAGACTGATCTTCGGCTTCCGGGAATCTGTTTACACTGTACAGCACAATGTATCCACTAACATCAACACATGGAGATCCGCCGCCGAACTGTGGGCGGCGATGATACTTGTCTTTGCGGTTCTGAGCATCTCAGCTTTCCGCAGGAGTGGCAGGTTTTTCAAATTCGGACTTTTCATGCTGATTCCGTACACAGCGATCTACTTCTGCCTCGCGATCGTAACTCAACTGGCAAAATTTCTCCCCGCTTATCTGATACTGATTCCGATGAGCCTTCAGGCGCTCTCGGGTGAATACACTTCGAAAAACGATGCTGAGGAAGAACCGGAGTCCGCTGACACTGCTGAGGGAGGAATGCCGTGAGGCCGGGATTCATAATGGCGCTGTTCCTGACCGCAATTTCATTTCTTATCGTTGACGGAAGGATCATCAGGCCCGGTATTGATGAGAAGTACTCGCTTCAGCAGAGCATCCTTTCGGGCACAAACGAAACGCGGCTTCAGTACGGTGTGCTTGCCCCCGCGGTGAGTTTTGCAATACAGAAAATGGCAGGCACGATCGTGATGAACAATCAGAAACTGAGACTCTACTCATTTGAGCTGATGTCGCTGTTTCTGTTCGGAGCTTTCTTTCTTCTTCTCTATCTCTATTTGCGAACAAGCTTCCCGGAAGTGATTTCAATTACCGGCCTTGTGATCGCACAGGTACTTCTTGCGATCATTATTCAGGATGTCTGTACAGAGCAGGCAATCTTCAATCTTGTGTTCTTTGTGATGGGGATGCTTCTGTTCTCGATTAGGAAGGATTTCCTTCTTCCGCTCGTAATTGCACTTGGCGGCCTCAACCAGCCTCAGATACTGGCTCTTCTTCTGTTTTACATACTGCTTCTCTTTGCAGAAGACCGGCTTCTGAATTTCAAGAGTGCGGCAGTGATTCTGCTAAGCATTGGGGTGTGGCTGTTTGAGTCTTCTTTGCTAAAGAGTGTTTACGGCCTTCGGAACGAGCCTGCAGTGACGGAAAACGCGCAGGTGAATGTGCCGGTCTATATTGCCCTGATGCTGATCCTCTTTCTTGCTGCATTCGCCGGTTCCGGCAAGTCTGTAAAGTTTCGCAGATATTCGCTTCTCTTCATCCCTCTATACTTTGTTTTCACCATGCTTGTTATGCCTGATGCTTCTGCCGCGGATCTTTCCCCGTCAATAGTGCTGATGCTCCCCGCATTTCTTTCCATGTTTGAATCTTCCGGCAATGAAGCAACGGTGGCCGAAAACCATCGCGGAACTTCATGATCCCGCTTTTTTCAGGATTTGAAACATTACCGTCTTAATTACGTTCAACTATGGAAGCTAAAAAAGGAACGGTATGAGAGCACTGTTTACATCACTTTCCATTGCGCTTATTGCGCTGTCAACCCTTAAGTCATTTGCTCAGCCTCAGAGCATCACAAGCACTCAGGCACCCGAAGTGAATGGCGAGATAAGCTCTGCCGAATGGTCAGGGGCAAAGATATTCACAAAATTCTACCAGTTCATACCCGAGCCCGACGGCACTAACAAGATTGACAGCACCGTGGTGTTTGTGAAGCAGGATAAGGACGCTCTGTATTTTGCCTTTGATTACTATCCCGCCGGAAAGATCATCTCGAAATCGGTTACAAGAGACAGGAGCACCGAAGACGAAAACGAATTCTTCATTCTGCTTGATATGGAAAACAAGAACCAGAACGGTTATGTGTTCTCATTCAGCTTTCTGAATAATCAGAGGGATGCCGCTGTTTATAACGTTCGCAACAAGTCGTATGAATGGGACTGGATATGGGATGTGAGGTCAACTATTAAGAGAGAAGCAAAGGACGGCAAACCAGGTCACATACAGACGGAAGTGGTCATTCCGGTAGGCAAGATGCAAAACAAGAACAAGAAGCAAATAGGGATCGACTTTCAACTATTCTCATATAAGGCTGACGGCAATTACTATTACTATTCGATAATTCCCAACAGTGAATTGCTTTCGGTCAAGAATATGTACAAGTATGATCTCGTAACGCCGTTCGAAGACAAGCTGAATCTTGATATATCCGCAATTCCGTTCGGGGTTGCACAGAGTTTCAATGATGAGGGCGATACGCTGAGGATTGGCGGCGATCTCAATGCGGCGTTTGAGAATCACAAACTTAAAGCTACTCTGAACCCCGATGAGTCAACGCTTGAAGCGGATCCGTTCAGATTCTCGCTCTATGCAAGGCCTATATTCCTGCAGGAGAAAAGTACGTTCTTCAGTAAGGACCTCGACATCTACAGAACTCCGATCAATCTTTTTTACACAAGAGCCATAGAGGATATCCGTTACGGGCTGAATTACACTTACAGAAGCGACCTGCTCAAGGCCGGTGCAACTTATGTTGCAGACTTTGATCCTGACGGGAACAGGAGAGAATTCTTTGTTGCAAGGCCCAATATGAACTTCAAAAATTCAACGCTCGGCGGGATGTTCATACATTCGGCAAACAACGGCACACTCTACAGGGAAAACATTGTAAGCTTTGACGGGTTCTACCGGTTTCCAGAAAACCCATTGAGATTCGGAGCACAGTTCGTCAACAGCTGGAATTCCGTTCCGGGCAGGGAGCAGGAAGGAAGCGCTTACAACATTTACGGCTTTTACCAGTACAATGATGCCGGCGGCCCGTTTGCCGATTTCGGTTATAACCGCGTAAACAGGGGCTTTGAGGCTTCCACATCATTCAACAGCCAGATCGGCCTCGAGAACAATTTCGACGAGGTTTATGCTTCGGGAGGATATCATTTTGCATATGACAGAAAATACTTCAGCGATATCAATGTCTCAGGAGGCTACTATCGTGGAAGGATACTGCACGGCGAGAACGGCATGCCGGATAATTTCAAACTTCAGAACAGACTGAGCCAAAGCCTGAACTTCAAGCTCAATGACATTGTAAGTATCAACCAGTATTTTGAAAACAATACACCGAACGACTTTGACGAGAACGGGAATCTGATCACGCGGGAAAACTTTGCGCAGGACTATTCCGCAAATTTCTACGTGGGTGAAACATCATTTTACACCGGCTACTATTTCGGCCCGTACTTCGGTGACTTCATAAAGAATCCGTACTTCGGAGCAGACATCTTTCTTTTCAACAGGCTGTCGCTCGGCGCAAGCGTGAATTACGTTGACCTGTTTGACACAAAGAGAACGATCATCAATACAAGAATTGACTGGCGCGTTTTCGACAAGTTCTATGTGAGGTCATATTATCAGAAAGATTCCTATACAAAGAACCAGTTGTGGAATTCCATTTTTCAGTATGAATTCTTCGCCGGAAGCAATGTTTATCTGGTGTTCAATCTGAACGGCGAAAAGCTTGAGAATACCAGGAAGTACTTCAAGGTGGCATACGAGTTCACGTTCTGATCCATTTATTTAAAACCGCATTTAAGAAAAAGGGTGCTTCGTTAAGAAACACCCCTTCTGCATTTTCCGTCATCCCGCACAAAGCCGGTAACTTCACTTCCTTGTATTTTAGAACCTTGTCCTGAATGATAAGTAAACATTGATTCCCGGTCGC
>DAIQRO010000050.1:0-6440 GCA_036786155.1 Bacteroidota bacterium | reverse complement strand
ATAGCCCGGTAAGCATATCTGCAGAAGCCCGCAGATTGAATACAGCATAAGAAGGCGTCCTTGTTTCTCCATAATCGGCATTGACGTTGCTTTGAGCTGCAGCCCAAACGCCCTCGCCCTGAAACGTAAATATCCCTGTCTTGTATCTTGCTGAAAGCATACCCATCAGTGGAGGCATTTGCGGAAGGAATCCGCCGCTGTCATCTGTTCCGTAAGTGTACTGAATTGTGTTGGCTATCTGAATTTTATCCGAAACAACTAAATCTGCAGTCTGCTCAAATCCAAGGATCCTTGCCCCGGTGATGTTCTCATAGAACTTGACTCCGTTGGAATTTTCGGTCATCGGAGAGAGAGAACTGTCAACAACTCCGACGATGTAATCCTCAATATAATAACCGAAGAATGAAGTCTTGACTGCAACGTTGCCTGTGCTCAGCGTCACTCCAAGTTCAAGCTGAGCAGATCTCTCCGGATCAAGGTAAGGATTTCCAACATAGTCATAGGAATCAAATCTGTTGTAGATGTAAAACGCATATTGCTCCGAGACTGTGAAATCCCTTACGCTGTTAGAAATATTCAGCGAAGTGATAATATTCTTTGCATTCTCAGCTTCCGCGCCTGCGTAAATGCCTCCTGCAAACCGTGAATCAGTTCCGCCAAAGCCGGGATAGAAGATCCTGAGTTCTGACAGTCCGATCTCGCTTCTGACATCGGAGTTTACAGGTCCACCCCAGGCACGCACGCTGGCCATCAGGCCCGAACCAATGCTTTGTTTTGCAGATAGGCTGAGTGAAAGCTCATTCTTCCTTACATCAGGCCATGTAATCATATACATCGGAAATCCCTGTCCCGGAATGTACATTGTCATCTCAGCATTCGCGTTTGACACAATGCCTTCTGCCTTTGCGTCAATATCAGCTCTCCCAAGCTGAAGCGCAGATCTGACGTAAGCGCCCGAAGTGTTTGTCCACCCCGGCATGTCCATTTTGATTCTGTTATCACGCTGTGAATCATCCATAATGTGCGTGATCTTGTTGTAGTAGATCTTCGACTCCAGTTCTTTTGCAAACGAATTCCGGAACCGTGTATTGTACTGCACGCCGGCGATTATGGCTTCGGCATCTTTCACATCCATTGTAAGTGCCGGATAGCCGATGTCCCATGCATAGTCATACATGATGTCGGCTTTGAGAGAACTGCTTACTCCGGTCTTATATGTACTGGAGTTGCTGATATTGATCTTGTTAAAGCCCGAATAGAAGATCTCGTCTCCGCGGCCGTCCTTATAATCCTGATTTGACCTGTATGTAACATTAGTGAAGTTTCCGAATCTTTCTGACTTCAGTTCAGCCTTGCCTTCAAGCCTTATCCCCTTGGATACGGAAAGAAAGCCGCCGTTAATGCTTCCAGTGGCAGAGAATCTGTCTGCTGTCCGGGCATCCTTCAGCTTCATGTCAATCCCCGAGCAGGAACTGAAACAGCCTTCATCGCCGAAGGCACCCTTAGATAGTGAGATGCTCTCCAGGTTCCCTGTTTCCGCATAGGAAGTTACAGGATCCATTTTATCAGTGCATGCCGGCTGAATCTTCATACCGTCAAGCCTTACGCTCATTCTGTCAGAATTAAGCCCTCTGATAACTGGCTCTGAGCCGAAGTTGCCTCTGCGCATCAACGCAACGCCTGAAGCCCTTGATATCAGCTCGTCAACAGAGTTCAGTCCCGAAGTTATATGAAATGTATTCAAGAGGTCAGTGTGCGCACGGGATTCGCCTGTCACTATTATCTCTTCCGAGGTATTCAGTTCTTCACTGAGGCGGACAATGACCAAAGTTGCACCGGCTTTGCACTCCTCGTAATTATTGATGTAACCGATTCTCCTGAACCCGAGTCTCAGAGAGTTTTTCTTTCCAGATTCAATATGGAACTTCCCGTCCTCTGATGTGACATACAAAGTCCTGCCTTCCTTTCCATCTTCAAATACATTCACCATTTCCAATGGCTCACCGGTCTGCTTCGAAAGAACTATGCCTTCTATTTTGTTCTGTCCGCTCACCTCGGCAAAGGAGGCCGAAAGCAACAGAAGGATTGCGGCGAGTAGAATTTTCCTGTTCATATTCATGATCGCCGGCCTGCCCCTCGCATATTGCCACGGGTGCACGCCGGCATATTGTTGTTATTAGAATATGAGGTCAAAGTAAGTGGAGTCTGTTACACCATTCTTATTCAGATAGACCTTGATCTGCCAGTCACCCGTCATGGTGAAGTTCACTTTGCCTTTGTAATGCCCCTGTCCTGAAGCAACCGGGTCAACATTGTTTGGTGAACCGTGGCCCATAGAAGGCATCCAGGGATATATCGTCGTTGTGAATGTTTCATCCGGAGGATAGTTCATCATATCAGTCATCTTATGTACGGTGATCTCAAGATCGTTGATGCCGACTATCGGCTTTGAGGGCTCGATGTAAGAAAGATACAGCCTCGAACCGTCGGAAGCCTGCAGGCTCTTGTACTTTGCTGAGTTGTCAGCCACAGCAAGTCCTGTAAACATAACTTCTCCTTCCGGCATGCCAGGAGCAGTGTGATTGTGAACATGAACATGCAGTTCCCATAGCTGAGTTGAGTTTGACGGCATAATGAACACAACCGCGCCTCTGAACCATTTGCCTTCAACCAGATCCTCTGTCGGATCTTCTTTTGGTGCGGAATGAACCATACTGCCCATATCCATCATTGGCGTTATTGATACATGGGCATCTGTAATTGCGGTGCCAGTGGCTGAATCATAAACCGCCGCATAGATTTTGTTGTAGCCGGTTGCCAATGCACTTTCCCTATACAATGCAACAATGGAAGATGAACCTGTTGCAAAGCCGGAATCTATTTTTGAAAGTTGAAGAGTCGGGTTGTTGTTGTTCGGAGCCTGAGTATTGTCCGAATCGGAACATCCATAGAAGTACACTGATGCCAGCATAAAAAGGGCCGGCAAAAAAAGCCTTTTCATTAAAATGCCTTTCGTTTTTGGTTAGTAAGAGTTTTCTGAACGGTATTTCAGAAAGGCAACTCGGGCGGGTGGAACACTTCGGTGTGAAAATTATTCAGGTATCCGGCATGATCCCGGAGAAAAGATCCATTACTGCCATCTGTCGGGCTGTCCGGGTAAAACGTAGAGACTGCATACTCCTGAATCTTAAGTTCATATCCCTTTTTTCCTTTACTGTCCTGAGCTGGAAGAGACTCGCTTTCAGAGCTTTCTTCCATTTTCTTCTCAAGGTAACAGCAAGCGTTACAGCCCGGCTTTACGGCTTCGCAAACTTCTTCCGTCAGCTCTGCCTGATTAACCGAAAACAGGAAAAAGTAAAAGAGTTGAAAGTTGGTCTGAAGCCCAAGGGCAGTCAGGACAGAAATGACAAGGATATTTCTGGCTACAATGCGGATATTCGGCTCCGTACAATTAGATTCAAGAGTGAGGCAAATTAACTTATTGTTGATATTAAAAAAGTGAAATCTTTCATCTCCCCAGTAAGCGAATCTTAATGGCGTGATATGCGTATGAATCCGTGCAAGTATTCAAGATCAGGTTATTACGCACTAAAGTTGAGTAATGAATTGTACGAAGAAGATTTTGTTGCAAGTATGCATCTTAAGGGATTTCAAATACGCTTTGGATCTTTCAGCGCGGTTTAAGGTCGGTCTGCATATCCAATCAGCCTAAATAAGCCAATGCCGTGAAATTCAAATTGAATTTGGATAAATTGGTTTCATGATCAAAATGACAGCAGTATCCGCGGCATTATTGATAGTATTCTTAACCGCATCTCACTCTCCGGGACAGGATCAGGGTATAAGCAAGAATTCCTCTCCGTTTAAGATTGCACGGCTTAAGTACTCGGGCGGAGGCGACTGGTACAATGACCCTTCTGCCGAAGTAAACATGATGGAGTACCTCAAAAGGAATACGGTAATTGATGTTGATGAACCGAAGTTCTATTCAGTCAGTGTCTCTTCAGATGAGCTGTTCAATTATCCGTTCGTCCTTCTGACGGGCCACGGCAATATTGAGCTGAATGCGCAGGAAGCTGAAAGGCTGAGGAAGTACTGCGAATCGGGAGGATTCATTTTCGCGGATGATGATTACGGGATGGACGAAGCATTCAGGAGGGAAATGAAGAAGGTGTTTCCGGAAAGCGAACTGAAAGAACTTCCCTTCGATAATCCTATCTATTCTTCGCATTATTCTTTTCCGTCAGGATTGCCTAAGATACATGAGCACGACTCAAAGCCGCCTCAGGGCTTCGGTATTTACAGCAAAGGACGACTTTGCGTTTACTACGCTTACGAGACCAACATTTCAGACGGCTGGGCAGATACGCAGGAACATCAGGATCCGCCCGAGAAGCGGGACGAGGCTTTCAGAATGGGAACGAACATCATTGTGTATTCACTCATGAACTGAATAGCAACTAAAGGTAGAACTCAATGATAACCAGAACATATCCTGAGGAGCCGCACAGGATCTCCGGAAACACGCTCGTGCATTTGAATGCGGCCGGTGAATTTACCGCGACGCATATAAGCCCGCTTTCGATCCGCAGTACGATGAAGGGCGTCGAAAAGCATAATACAAAGAACTCGGGATATACCGTAACTCCTGAAAAGTTTCTCATCTTAAACTGCGGATGCGAATGCGAAAGCACCATAGAAAGTGAACCCGAATCGCTCGCAGTATTCTTTGGCCGTGAGTTCGCAGAGGGAGCTCTTTCAAGCATCATCACTCCCGGTGACAAGATGCTCAACAATTCCTTTGTCCACCCTGCTCAGCCTGTCACATTTTTTGAAAAAACCTATCCGCACAATCACACAATATCACCCGTGCTGATGAAGCTCAGGTTTGCCTCGAGAATTGATTTCAATGACAATGATTTCATTAACGAGAACTGCTACTTCCTGCTTGAAGGATTGATGAAACTTCACAGGGATCTTTACAATGAGATCACAAAGCTTCCGCCGGTTAAACTCTCCACAAAGACCGAACTTTACCGGAGGATCTGCATGGCAAAGGAGTTCATTGATGATTGCTATACTGAAAAGATCAGGCTTGAGGACATTGCAAAACATGCATGCCTCTCACAATTTCATTTTCTAAGGGTATTCAGAACAATCTTCGGACAGACGCCGCATCAGTATGTTCTCGGGAAAAGAATGACGAAAGCGCTTGACCTTCTCCGCCGTTCGGAAATGCCGGTCACTCAGGTTTGCTACGAAATCGGGCTCGAAAGTCCCGGATCATTCAGCCGGATGTTCAGGATCAGGTTCGGAATTTCTCCCGAATCATTCAGGGAACAGCATAACAGTTTCCTGTACACTTTCAGAATGTTATGAATGTTACGGCAAGCGGTTTGGCAGTGCCTGTTTAATAAGAGAGAATCCTACGAAAGCGGCAATTTTTGATTGAAGCCCGGAATCTTCATATCTAATTTTGATATAAAGTAAGTCAGCATGAAAACAAAGGGAATATTCTCAAGCCTCATTCTGCTGTTGCTGTCAACCTGCGGCAATTCATTTGCTCAGTATAGTCAGGCGTGGATCAGGGAGTACAACGGCCCGGCAAACGGGAATGACGAAGCTGTTGTGCATTGCACTGACAACACCGGCAATGTGTTCGTTGCAGGCTCAAGTGCAGGAATATTGGGAGGCCTCGACATTTACATTTCCAAGATTTCACCGGGCGGAAATGTCCTTTGGGAAATAAGATATGCCGGTCCCGGAGGTGGCGCCGACGTTCCGGTTGACATAGAAGCGGACGGGTTTGGAGATGTGATAGTGGCCGGCGAAAGCGCTGGCACAGGGAGCGGAAAGGATATTGTTACGCTTAAGTACAGCTCAGGCGGAATCCTGCTTTGGGAACGCAGATACGACGGGAGCGCAAATGACAATGATGCCTGTGCCGGCCTGTGCATTGATGCGGCCGGGAATGCCACGGTGCTTGGCTCCTCTTATTCTTCAGGCAGTTCGTTTGACTTCGTTACTTTCAGATACTCTCCGTCGGGGGAACTTATGTGGACCGCAACTTATAACGGGCCGGGCGGAAACATTGACCTTGCAGGTGATATTGCCGGTGACTCAAATGGAAGTGTATTTGTGACGGGCGGCAGTTTAGGTAACGGTACACTGAATGATTTTGCGCTTATCAAGTATGACTCTGCAGGCAATGAACTATGGGTAAGGAGATATAACGGCCCGGCAAATGCAAATGACAATTTCACATCCGTGGCTGTTGATGACTCGGGCAATGCGGCGGTAGCCGGATTGAGTGTCGGTACAGGAACATCCATTGATTTCGCAACCGTAAAGTACACATCAGCAGGCGATGTGGCCTGGGTGAAAAGATACACGGGACCGTCCAATTCATCACCGGATGAACTCAAGGCAATTTGCGCAGA
>DAIQRO010000280.1:0-3530 GCA_036786155.1 Bacteroidota bacterium | reverse complement strand
TTTTGGATATGGGAATTCCCAGAATGACGCAGTCTCAATGAGTGAACAGAAGCGGATCCGTTACATTGCAATAGAAGGCGTCATTGGTGTGGGAAAGACATCCCTTGCACGTAAACTTGCGGACCGGCTTGGAGCAAAGCTGATACTTGAGAACTTCGAAGACAATCCTTTTCTTGAGAAGTTTTATAAAGACCCGCCGAGATATGCATTTCACACTCAGATGTACTTTCTCATGAGCCGGTACAAGCAATTACAGGACCTCAGGCAGTCAGATATGTTTCACGAATATACTGTTGCAGACTACATATTCGAAAAAGACAAGATCTTTGCATACCTTAATCTTCAGGATGATGAACTTAAGCTCTACGAAAAGATCGTATCACTGATAGAGAGGACAATCGTAGCTCCGGACCTGATCATTTACCTGCAGTCATCTCTCGAGCGGATACTGCAGAATATCAGCATCCGAGGAAGGGACATCGAACATAGCATCCGGAAAGAATACCTTAAGGATCTTAACGTAGGTTACAATTACTTTTTCTTTCGCTACAAATCCACAAAGGTAATGATAGTGAACTCAACAGAAATAGATTTTGTGAATAACCAGAACGACTTTGAGCAACTTGTTGAACAGATCATGAAACCCGATCATTCCTCCATGGAATTCTATAACCCGGCAAAGTCGGGAACAAGCTGAAACTATGATTCGACTTTTAGCAATATTGCTGATCATATTTTTTGCCGTAACTTTCCTGGCGGCAGTTGTGAGAAAGGTTCTCAGGGCGTCCGGCCAGGGCTCCGCCGGCAACAGGAAGGACAATGACCGCGGGAAGAAGAACGGCGGCAGGATCGTAGATGCAAAATATGAAGAAATAAACTGAGTCCTGATGCTGAGCCATCTGTTCAATATGGCGGGCTCATCCAAACCTCCTGACCTATCCTGCCTTGATCCCTCCGGAGTCAGGAACATCCTGATAGTACGCCAGCACAATCAGCTCGGCGACATGCTGTGCTCCGTTCCGCTGTTTGCAGCGATCCGCAAGAAGTATCCTGAATCTCACATCACACTGGTTGCTTCTCCGATCAACTATGAGATCCTTTTCAGCGACATTAATCCGTTCATTGACAAAGTGATCACATACAGAAAGGCTACTATGAAAGAACTGGCCGAATTCTATTCAGAACTCAGGCATCATGAATATCAGATAGGGATCGTACCGTCCACAGTTTCAGTCTCCCGCACATCGCATTTCATAAATTACCTCTCCGGAGCAGTAGTAAGGGTCGGGGCAAAAAGTATTGACTGAAAAGAGAACAATGTGGAATATCTGATCAAAGTCTAGAATGATTTCAGCTGTGAGCTCCTCATGCTTCATCAGATAGACAGAAATCTTGAAGTCGGGGCATTGATAGGATGCACACTTACAGCTGAGGAAGCCATGAATGTTCATTTACATCTTAGCAAGAGTGAGACGGATTTCGCACGCGATTTTGTCAGAGAAAATTTCGGAAACTCACACACACGCATTGTTTCGGTTCATCCCGGTGCGGGGAAAGCTCCCAACAGATGGAGTCCTTCCAACTTTGTGAAGCTTATGAAACTGATCAGCGAAAGAGTCAGTGCGGGATTTCTCATTACTT
The DNA here is from genome assembly GCA_036786155.1 of Bacteroidota bacterium. Classification (GTDB taxonomy): domain Bacteria; phylum Bacteroidota; class Ignavibacteria; order Tepidaquicellales; family Tepidaquicellaceae; genus JADJAH01. Next base: position 1,889 of record DAIQRO010000280.1, on the reverse strand, counting down.
CGGGTAAGATTGACAAACCCGTTACCGATGAAGTGTGCGATGGCCTTAGAAGCGCGGGACTGAATTTCAGGGTGCTGGAGAACACACCCATAAGAAAAGTTGCGGCGGTCATAAAGGAAACAGATATTTACATTACTAACGACACGGGTACTATGCATGTGGCAGGGGGTGTTGACGCCAATGTTGTCTCTCTCTTCGGCCCGACAAACGGTTATGAATGGGCTCCGAGAGGGCCGGGAAAGATATGCATACAGTCACCTTCGGCAAACATAAATGATATAAGCGTGGAACAGGTTCTTGAGAGTTCACTTAATCTGCTTGAAACTGTTTCCGAAAAGGTATCCGACTAATTTGACAGACAGCAAATGAATGAACTTATAGCCGCAATTGACATAGGCACAAACTCATTTCACCTTGTGATTGCTCGCGTGGACAGCAAGGGAAGGTTCACCGAAATCGCGAGGGACAAGGAAGTTGTCAGACTTGGAAGCAGTTCAAACGATATGAAGTACTTGTCTCCCGAAGCGCTTGAAAGAGGGATCAGTACGCTGAAGAGATTTAAAATGATCTGCGATTCTTACAAAGCCGAGATCATTGCCGTGGCAACAAGCGCAACAAGGGAAGCTCTTAACAGGGATGAGTTCATCGAAAGGGCCCGAACGGAAACCGGAATAGAAATTAACATTGTATCCGGATATGAAGAAGCGAGGCTTATTTACCTTGGTGTACTGCAGTCGCTGAACATCTTCGGGAAGCGGATACTGCTCGTTGACATAGGAGGCGGAAGCACTGAGTTTCTCATCGGAGAAAAGGGCAAGGTGATATATGCAAACAGCACGAAGCTCGGGGCGGTAAGGCTTACCAGCAAATTTTTCGGAGACAAAAAAATCTCAAAGGGAAAGATCGCGGAAGCGGAGCAGTTTGTAAGAGGTGTTATCAATCCTGTGGTAAGGAATCTTGAGAGCATGGAGTTTGAACTTGCCGTCGGTTCTTCCGGCACGATCATGAATCTTGCTTCAATAGCCGGCGCCGGCAGTACGCTGAGCGACGACAATGACATTCACCTAAACGGTTATGTGATTTCAAGAAAGGATCTGATGAAGGCGGCCGGAAGTGTATATGCCGCCGAAACAATCTCCCAGAGACTCGGCATACCCGGACTTGATCCAAAGCGAGCTGACATAATCACCGCAGGCTCAGTAATTCTCACGCAGATCTTTGAAGAGCTCGGGCTTGAGAAAATGACTGTTTCAAACTACGCCCTTAGGGAGGGAATTCTCGCAAACCACATTCAGCAGTCTCACAGGCACTATGACTTTGCAAATTTCACGGATGTGAAATACGGAAGCGTTATGAAGCTCGGTGAAAATGCCAACTTTGACAGGCAGCATTCATTTCAGGTGCTTGCTTTCGCCGTGAAGATCTTTGACTTCCTTAAGGACAGATATTCGCTAACCGCAGATGACAGGGTTTATCTTGAAGCCTCCTGCATTCTGCACGACATTGGCCATCACATCTCTGCAAACGCGCATCACAAGCATTCCTATTACATGATAAGAAACTCGGAACTTCTTGGCTTCAACGACAAGGAAATTGAGATCATAGCGAACACAGCCAGGTATCACAGAAAATCTCATCCCAAATCCAAACACGAGAGCTTTGGCAAACTTGACCCCGATTCAAGGGAACTGGTCAGGAAGCTTTCGGGAATATTAAGGATAGCTGATGCGCTTGACAGAAGCCACAAATCTATTGTGAAGGCCATAGAACTTGCACAGCACGGCGAAGTGCTTAAGATAAAACTGACAGAATACACATCCGACCCCTCACTTGAAATTTGGGGCGCAAACATGCGGAAAGCGCTCTTCGAAGAAAGCTTCGGTATTGCC
>DAIQRO010000279.1:0-3548 GCA_036786155.1 Bacteroidota bacterium | reverse complement strand
GTCAAGAGATGGCTCTTTTTCAAGGTACAGAATGCCGACATTGATTTTTCAGAACGGAGAATCAGCTCATTTGTTAAGACTTTAACGGCAATTCACATTGAACTATATTGAAAGAAAGTGAACCCCGTAAAAATGAATAGTCGCAGTCTTAGTATGTTCATCGCTATTTTTGTCATTTCAATTCTGCTTTCCGGTCCCGCTTTGTCACAGACCGGAAAAGATTCCACCTCAGTGAAGAAGAAGGATGAGCCTGACAAAGTAAGCCTGATGGTATATCCCTTTGCTTTCTACTCTCCCGAAACTGAACTTGCCTTCGGCCTGGGAGGAGTGATCGGATTCAACTTGTCTTCAAGAAAGCAGAATCCGAAACTTTCGAGTGTAACCGGTTCCGGTTATTACACAACCAACGGGCAGTACAGCTTCACATTCACGCCTGAACTTTACATCGGCAAGACGGAGACCAGGGTTTGGGGCAAACTTGCGTATGATAAGGCAATAGACAAATATTACGGAACTGGAAACAATGTCAGCGAATTTGATTCTGCGGATTATCTTCAGAACAATTTTACCATCAGCGCATTGGTTCAGACAAGGGTGCTCGATGACAGGCTGAAGATTGGGGCATCATTTGAAAGGCGCGACATGAAAATGAAGGACAAGCAGAAGAATCCGTTCCTTACAGAAAACCTTGTAACCGGAAGTAACGGAGGCGCGACACTTGGATTTGGCATTACGGCAAGCTGGGATTCCAGGGATGATGTGAACTTTCCTTCTAAGGGTGGATTTTATGAGTTCTTTTCAACCTACTTTTTCAAGAGTCTCGGAAGTGATTTTGAATACACAAAATATTCAATAGATCTGAGAAGATTCATCAATCCGGTGAAAGATCATGTGATCGCAGCGCAGGCTTACATGCTCGTTGAATCCAAGTCTCCTCCTTTTTATGATCTTGCTCTGCTTGGCGGCGATACTAAGATGAGAGGATATTACACGGGGAGATACAGAGACAGAGTTTATTACACGTTGCAGGCCGAGTACAGGATACCAAAGATTTTCTGGAAACTTGGAATGATTGCATTTGCCGGCATGGGTGATGTCGCGCCAAGCGTAAACAAGATCACAATAAGCACGGTAAAGCCCACATATGGTTTGGGACTGAGGTTCAGGTTTGATGAATTGTCAAAACTTGATCTGAGGATGGACATTGGCATTGGCAAGGGAACCACAGGGGTGTACTTCGGTGCAAAGCAGACATTCTGAGATTGTTTCCCCGTCTCGCGCCAGAGCCGCAGAGGTGCGAGGAAAGATAATACAGGAGAATTGTGAGCATAAAATGATATCCTTGCGATCTCAGTCTTCATTCATTTACAAACTTTGATCCGCGCAGAGACGCGGAGGTGTGAGAGAAAGTAATGCAGGTTAATTCTGATCGGTTTGCATTCACAGAATGTTAACACTGCAATTGTCGCCGTTATTCATTCACAAACATAGAACCACACAGAGGAGCGGAGAAGATTGATAAGACAGAGATGTGATTTCATCTTGTCACCCTCCGTTAAGTCAGCAAGAATTTTATGTGTAATATGAGTCTGACAAAGATCCTAATTATATGTTGATCCTAAGATAGTTGTTGGTGACTCTCTTCATTAGAGAGCACCAACAAATATCAAGATCAGTTACGGATTAATGATCTTTACAATTCTCAAGTTCTTAAGACTCTGCTACGGTCTGATGACGCTTACAAAATTATAGGCGTTATTATCGGCTATTGCAAAGTCGGTTCCGTCAACATACCCGTCACCCGTCAGATCTGCAGGAATGTAACCGGAAGCGTAATTGGCGGCGTCATTGTCAACAGCGCTCACATCCGTTGCATCAATTGAACCGTCCTGATTGACATCACCGGAATATAATGCAAAGTGCACTGGTGAAGCGTCAACCTGAACCATGTTGCTTCCGAATGCCTGATTTGCTGAAGAAGTGAAGTTATAATTTGAATTTACGTTCACTGCAACCGGGGCTGAGCTCCAAGTTTCAAGACTGTTCCGGTGAACGAGCCTTATGTAGTAATTTCCGGGAACGGAATTGCTGAATACATACTCAGCCGCATTCAATGCCGAGTCAACAACTGCAACCGCTGAATCAACGGCATTGAATGGTGATGATGAAGAATGAAGATATGCACGTACCGTGTCAGAAATGTTCTGTGTGTTTGCCGCTGAGTTGTAATACCCTTCCGTGATCACTGAGATGTTTACCGACACATTCGGCTGAACAAGCTGCGGTCCCGGCTCGATCCAGTTTGAAGTGTAGCCGTTAAGTGCGAAGTTCTGAAGAGCTCCGTCAAATGTGTTTGATGTTGCATCGGATAGCGAGTCGTTTCCGCTGTTATCCCGCCCTGCAATACCATGGTTGAAGTGATAGCTTGCAAGCAGTCCGTTGCCCGAACTGATCTCAAAGAATCTGTTGGTGGCGATCTCCGCCTGATCAAGCGCACGTGTCCAGATCCTAATTTCGTCAAGACTTCCTCTGGTATATTCAGAGTTTCCAACGAAGTACTTACCCAACCCGCCACCTGATGTTAACGGCGGCAGGCTGACGTCAGCGGCGTTCCTCTGATCAACAAGCATCCCGTCAAGGTAACTTCTGAATCCGTTAACGGTGTTTCTCTTCCAGGTTACGGCTATGTGGTGCCAGTTGCCGTCGTTTGCCGCACTGCCTACAAGCACGCCCCCTGCCGTACCTCCGTCTGTTGACATGATATGCTTCTGCGTTGACGGATTGCTCCCCCAACCTGCAACAATGTAGTTGGTTCCTGTGGGCTGAAAGCGTACGGCGGATTGCAGGGTTGTTCCTTTGAACCAGTATTCTATCGTAAACTCCGTAACCGCAGGAGATGTGAATGCCTGCGTCAGAGAGTTTGGAAGAGTTACATGGTCATTCACTCCGTCAAAGTTAAGCGCCTCTGCAAGTGCGTATCCGTTGAATTCGTCCGCACCAATATCGGGTGAAACATTGCTCCTCGTATCTCCGTCAATATCCGCTGTTATGCCGGTGACCGGAGATCCGGCGCCGTTGGCAGGCGAAGCGACGTTGGAATCTATATGCAGGTCAGTATGGCTGATGAACTTTGGATCTGAAGAAATGCTGTTTGTGTCCTTGCCCGTTGCAGATCTCCATGCATTAATGTCAGTGATATCATTGCCGTTAAAGTAGCCAAGCATTCCTCCTGTTCCGTTTACATAAAGATCATTGTAGTTGCAAGTGAGCCCGGCGGGATTAGGAGAATTACCGGCAAGGAGCAAGGCATAGTGCCTGCCGGCAGAACCGCTATTGCCTCTTGCATTCATGAAAATGTTGTTTGTGTATCTTCTTGATCCGATGGCATCACTGTAGAGCGCAAAAGTATTCGCTCCGCCGTTTACGGCAGTTCCGGAAATGCAAACGCTGTTGAAGTAATACTCTGAGACCGAACCCGGAAAATCAAGAATGCCGAAGATCTGACATCCGTCTGCAACGCTTGTTCCGTCTGAGTTCTTTCCGAGGCT
>DAIQRO010000049.1:0-16606 GCA_036786155.1 Bacteroidota bacterium | reverse complement strand
CCGAAGGATTCTGCGTGTTCAATGATCTTGCAATTGTTTCGCGGCTCCTGCTCTCCGAACAGCATGTCAGGAAGATCGCAATAGTGGATCTTGACGTGCATCAGGGAAACGGTAACTCCTCAATACTTGGCGGTGACGCCGGCGTATTCATATTCAGCATGCACGGTAAGAACAACTATCCGTACAGAAAAATACCTTCAACGCTTGATGTAGAACTGAAAGACGGCACAGGAGATGACGAATTTATTGAACTTCTTTGCGAGCATCTGCCTGCTGTGTTTGAGTTTGATCCGGAGATCGTCCTTTACATTCACGGGGCTGATCCGCTGAAGGAAGATTCGCTCGGCCGGCTGTCAATGACTGCAGAAGGGCTGATTGAAAGGGACAGGATTGTATTGAGCGAATGCCTGAAGCGCGGAGTCCCTGTATCCCTTGCTCTTGGCGGCGGTTACTCAAAGCCGATCTCGCATACAGTCAATGCCTATTGCAACACATACTACGTTGCCAAAGAACTATTCCGCATCTGAGGCGGAAGATCAGTTGGCAACTGCTTTTCTCATTCTCACCTGAATTAGGCCGGACGGATAATGCTCGGCACGAGTTGTCTCGAATAACTGCAATGTCCCTGCTGATCTGAAAAGCGGAATGCCTTTTCCCAGCGCCACCGGATGGTAAGAGAGAAGAAGCTCGTCTATCAATCCTGCATCCAGCAACGTACCGGCAAGTTCACCTCCGCCTACAAGCCATATGTTCTTACCTTTCTCACTCTTCAGTCAGGAAATAATTTTCTCAGGATCTTCATTCGTAAACATAACATTGCCGGTGTTACCTAACGCCGGTGAAGATGTGAATACGTAATGCCTGTTCTCTCTAAAGAAGTTTGCGTCATGGGTAAGGATTATTTCGTATGTCTTTCTTCCCATAACCGTACTGTCTATCTCGTCCATGAATCCGGAGATGCCGTAGTCCTGATCAGTGAACAGCCAGTCAAACTCTCCGTTTGGGCCTGCAATAAAGCCGTCGGCACTCACACCTGCATTGTATATCAGCTTTCTCAAAAAGAGATCAGAAGTAAAAATGAAAATTCCACTGAAACTCGTCATTGCTCTGTTCCTGAGATTCGTCAACAAACCTCAGCATGACTTCAGTCTCAAAACCATAGAACGGAAATGCGGCAAAGCCCGCGCTTATGCGTGACCGGTGATCATCTTCAACATCGCGGTTGCGGTCGTAATACTCATATTGTCCGCGCAGTTCAAGCCCTTTGATCACCATCACATCAAGTTCACCGAAGAGATAAAGCGACCTCCTGAGCGGGTAGTCGGTCTTTCTTTCTTCGAAATCAACTTCAGCAATGACGGCAGCCCGTTTGAAGAAACCGAGCCTGAGGTCAGCGCCGTAAGACTGCTGAAGTCCGGTGATTGTTTGAGTGAACAGCGAGTCATTTGTATTGTACGGGTTATTCAGGAAGGAGGCTCCGATGTTGAGTGTGTAGTCGAAGTCACTGAACGCAAAGTTGAAATCGGTGGAAGCGACGAACATCTTGTGGGGGTCCTGGCTGATGAAGTCGGAGGAGGCGGGATTATATAATCCCGCCGTGAGTGAGAACCATTCCGGCGAAATGCCGATCTCAAAGCCGGTGTTTGCCTCATACGGCGCGCCAAGAAGGTTCTTTCTCTGGAATGCCCTGTGCTCCACTATTCTCGTTCCGAAATCAGGCTTGAATCTCCCTGCCTTGAAGAAACCGTTCGCCGGAAGATTGTGCAGCATGCCGTAAACTTCGTAACGCGTCTCCACGCCCGGGATATATATCCCGGACGTCGCAAACACATCCACTATCTTGTTAAGCTCCACATTTAAATATACATCACCCTGCATCGCCAGAAAGGAATTGTAATTCGACCTGTCAGGAACCTGGTTATCAACCTGCGCCACACGGACGTCTCCGCCTATTGACACTGCCTTCGTCAGCCGCGGATCGAACTTCGTCTTCCCCGCCAGCTTCCTGAATGCTTCTATCTCCAGATTCTTCTCCGCAAATTTCATCCCGCCGTAACTGCGCATTATGCCTCCCGTAGGATTGACGTGACAGTCCATGCATTTGTCTCCTGTGTATGCCGCAAACCTCGGATATGCTCCAACCTCCGACACAGCATAAATGCAGAAGCAAACGCCTGCAATCACCGCAAGTGCTTTGACAACAAGTTTCATTTCAGATCCTTTCCTTTGATTTTCTATTTTGCCTTTGTGAGTTTCACTTTTCCTTTGAAACTTCCCTGTCCGCGGAAAACGGAATATGTCCATTCACCGTTTACGGATGTCTTCCCGATTGTCATGTTCCAGAATACGTTGCTGTCGGCAATCCTGGGATTTGTGTTTACCCATACCTTCCTGTCCTTCTTTATCACGTTTCCCTCAAAGATGTCGCTCATGGAACTGTAACCGTTGAAGTCTTCATCATAAACCTTTGTGTATTCCAGCTTTCCGCTGATCTTCTCTCCGTCATAGTTCTCAACGGTCATTTTGCCCTCGATCAGTTTTCCCGAACCTGTGCTGTCGTACATCACAAAATTGTACTTTCCCTTTCCGAATGTGAATGTACTGTCTTCGGAACTCGATGAACATCCGCTGGCAAAAATCAGAAAAGCTATGAAATACATGGCGGCAATTTTCATTGATGTTAAAGATCCTTTAGATCCCGGTTTCCGCTGAACTTCGGTCAAAGATCTTTCCGGTTCTGCAAATGCGCAGTAACTTTGATTTTCAGTCTTCATTTTATCAGCGCCATCCTTTTTGTTTCGGTAAATCGTTCAGCCCGCAGTCTGTAGAAGTAAACCCCGCTTGACAATCCGAATGAAGATGCATCGAAATCAACACTGTAGAATCCCGGCTCAAATAACTTAGCGGAGATTAGTTCCGTGATCTTCCTTCCCGCCATGTCATATACTTCCAGATAGATTTCGGACTGGTCAGGGACGGCAAAACTTATTGTTGTTGTTGGATTGAACGGGTTCGGGTGATTCTGCGCAAGGTCAAACCCTGATGGCCTCTCTGATGAATTCATTTCCCTGTCAAGGCAGGATGCCTGTGCGTACCTGAGCCTTATCGTATCTCCCGGCAATTGTCCGAAGCCTGATGCAAGATTCACACCACCGCCCTGGTTTGCCGGCCACAAATGGCAGTAGCTCATTATTGTCCCTATCCTCGGTCGCGGCGCCGGGAAGCATCCTCCCTCCGCATAATAGCATGAATCTATTGGGCCAAGAGCCCCGCCGTTTCCTGTTGGCCATGTGCATGAATGAGTGTGCCGGGAACCAAGGTTGTGTCCCATTTCATGCGTAATGCAGTTTATTGTCCATGAGTAGGTCGGGAAATTGTTGTAAGTGGTTTCTATGTTGCTGAACGCAAACCTGCCCGCAAAGTAGCTTGGTTCATACTGCGAACACAGCACCCTTATCCATGCAATGCCCCCCATGTTTGCGCTTCTTGTGGATATGAGATGCGCAAGGTTGCCCTGAAAATTGTCCTGCGTATTTCTTCCGAATGCAAACAGCACAGAATCTGAAGACGTCAGATTTCTGTAAGGGTCGGCGGCAGTCCAGACCGCAACATTGGATACTTGCGTTGGGATTCCTTCCGCCTGGTAAATTGCCTGCACTGAGTTGTACAGGCCGCTTATGTAATTGGCGACATTTTGAATATTGCTTCCTTTATCAAGATATGTCTGAAAGTCCGCTTCCATGTAAACCCTCACGGCAAGCCTTGCGGGGTTATCCGTCTCTTGCTTTGCAGTTGCTCCCGCATTATTGAAAGGCACAGTGAATCTGTCTTCAAGATCTTCAACACCGCATTTGAATCCCGACGGCGTCAGAAGATCTGCGTCATTGTAAAATACATACTCACCCGACGGTGAACCGTCTCTCTCAAGAGGTCCCAGTATGTGGTTTCCTTTTTCATCTGATATGACTCCCATTACTCCGTCTCTGAAGAAACTCAATGCCGCAACCGTATTGTCCTTCCCCTCTATGATTCCAGTGAAGTGAATGCCTTCATTACTGAAATTCCTTCTCACAGTTATAGATCCGCTCTTCTCATACAGAGCAAAGTCTTCCGCAAGAGGATAACTTCTCTTAAGCTTGAGTTTCATTGCAGTTCCTCCGTTCATCGGGATCTCAACATTCAGTTCAGAGGGCGATTGAACCAATAGACCCGCGACAGCATTCATGTCAACGCCGACTATGTCTGCGCGTTTAACAGTTTGCATGGAGTTGTCACTGTTCTCGACAGCTCTTTTGTAAGAAAAGAGCTTTTCCGTGTGAATCCCTTTCGCAGTGTTTCTTTCTTCACTCTTTCCCGATCCGAAGAATGCAAATGCACAAATGCCAAAGAGCAACAAAATAATAACGCTTCTCATCTTGTCACCTCCTTCGGAAGATCGGAAGATGTTGTATAGCCTGCTTTTCCTCCTGAAATGTCTGCAGGTGCTGAAGTCTGTTTGGAATATGTAAGGTTGCGCGAAACGTTTTTTCCTTTCAGCTCGAGTGTCTGCTGATTGTTCGAAAAGACCACGTCATATGCAACAGATGTTTCTGTGTATGTGAGAACATTGTTGCTAACCGTGTACTGTCTCGAAATCTGCTGTGAGTTAGGACAGGCAAGTATTGCTATGCCGTTGTCCTGGAAGTTGACTGTTTCATCCGTGCAGATATCCTGCTGTGCGCCTGTCTGGAGAACAAGCTTCCAGTTGCCCTTCAGTGCATCCGGCACTGGAGGGTTTGAGATCAGCTCGTCGCAGCTGCTCCCGTTCGTTGTGATGTACACAAGAGCCGAGACAATGACTGCGATGAAGATCAGCGGTTTGACTTTGTGAATGTTTTTCATTTTTGTTTTCATTAGTAAAATAGTTATTTGAGGATTCAGTTTCTTTCGTGAAGATGAATTTGGAGCGGACAAAATTTACTTATCTTTAGGATTCAAATAAAGCAATGAATTGAATCTCCTGTTGTGAACCTGCCTGCTGACAACGGCACCACGAATGTTATCCTGTTCGGACTTTGAACATCATTACAGACTCCAGAGATACTGAAACTTGACAAAGAACTGTCTGTCTGTTTCGTAATAGGTGCTTATCGCTTCTGAATTTGAAAGCTCGTTTATGTCGTGAGAAGACCCGAGGAAGAATATTGTGTAGGGATTCCATTTGTAACTGAGCAGAGGATCCACCGTGAAGAGTTTTGAGAACATGTCATACTGAAGAAGCACACGCAGAAAAAAGTTCTTGTTGAACTGGTACGAGATCTTGTCGCTGAGCACATATCCGGCATAAAGCAGTTCTCCGCCTGATGATCTTGCAAGCTGGGAATAACTGTAATTGATGTCGTTTCTGAGCTTATCAAAGGGACGCAAGGTTGCATACAGACTTATGTTGTAACCGTATCCGACGAATGAAGGATCTTCAAATCTCACAATATATCTTCCCCAATCGCCATAGATTCCCCCTACAAGTATCTTGCTGAGATTGTCTGCATAGATCCCGAAATTGTAACGGTTAACATTCTTATGAAATACTCCCCCGTATTCACCCTGATTGAACGGCAGATAGCCGAACTCAGTGCTAATTCCGTTCTTGAATTCGGCTACAAGCCCTATCTTGGTCCACTGATCAATCAACCGCCCTGATGCTGTCCACTGATAGTTGATGTAGAACTCGGGATTGATTCTCCTGAAGATCTTGCTTTCCGGATAGAACTGATATTCCTGAACCATAAAACCGTTGTGATAATCATTGTTCTGTATAAAGCCGTTATCTCTCCTGGCATTTGGAGATTCAAAGATGTACTCCGTGAAGAAATTCCACCCTCTTGCTTCCCTGCTGAATGATGCATAGGCGCCGAGTCCGCTGAAAGATTCGCCGTCATAGATGAGCGTGTGCTTGCCGTCATCAAAGGTCTCTCCCTCCAGTGTGCTTCTGTAAAATGAAGTGTCTTCAAACTCCTTTGTGCTGTAACCAAGCAATTGAAAACTTGCATAGTAGTTCGAAGCGAAATGAAATCTGCCGTCAATTCCGAAGTTCCTGTTATAACCCGTAAAATCAAAGCTCCTGTCCTCACGCGCACTTTCCTCCCTGTCGGAAAGTATGGCTCCGAGATAATTCTCTCCTCCAAGATCATACTTCACTCTTAGAATGTTGGAAAGAGATTTCTTGTCGCTCGAAAGAAAGTAGCTTCTTTCTAGCAATGGCAGAATGAATGGTGTGTTTTCGTCGTACGCAGACATGAAGCCGATCTCCGTCTTGCCAGTTCTGCCGCTGAGTTTCACGGCACCGAGAGGGTTATTGATAGACCTTGTATAGACTACGTTAGTGGGAGTTGTGAAATTCTGCTTGCCCTCAAGAAAGAACGGCCTCTTCTCGGGATAGAACAATGCAAAGGGTGAATTGATGCTGATCTGCGGCGCGTCTGCCTCCACCTGGCTGAAGTCGGGATTCAGCGTTGCATCAAGTGTCATTGTTGAACTTAATCCGTACTTTGCATTCACGCCCAATTGTCCGAGCAACTTCCCGTGCTCAAACTCCGAATCGGGATTTGAAGGATCACTTAGAGTGCTGCCCTGTGTTCCAAGTATATACGGAAGGATCTGAATATCCTTTCCGCGCTTTACATCTCTTATCCCCTTGAGATAACCCGACTGCCCCATGAAGCTTGGGTCATCACGCGAGACTGATGCCCAGTAGATCTCCTGCCTGGCTCCTCTGGGCCTGTTACGCAGTATATGAATGCGCCATATCTGTTCCTTGGTTTCCGGGAAACGCAGACTCTTGAAGGGAATCCTGAACTCGGCAGTCCATTTGTCATTGTACTTCTTTGCTTCGGAATCGTAGATAATGTCAAAGTTGGAATCTTCGTTATTGGTTGACCAAAGCAGATCCCCCTGAATGCCGTTAGGATTGCAGTACATCTCAAAACCCTGTTTGAGCCCGCCGTATGTGTCAATGAACGGCCCCACCCAATCGTCTGCATACATCCTGTCCCTGTCGCTTACGGTTGCACGCACACTCTTCATATCGTTCTCGTAACAAGTAAAGCCGAAGTAAAGATATTCATCATCATAAAAAACTCTTGCCTCTGTTTCCACTTCGGGCTTTGCATTATCGCCGGGACTGATCTCTGTAAAGTTGTTTGCAACAGCTGCCTTCTCCCAGACATACTCGCTCAGGTCACCGTCTATTTTGATATTGCCCGGTGAAAGCTTCGGTATGTTGAGTTCAGGCCTTACATTAGGCACAAATGCTGATGTGGAATCGGGGTTGTCATCGGCCATGCTAATTCCTGCCAATGCAACAAAGAAAAGAAATATGATTAATGCTCTTCCCGCCAAAGTATTTTTCTTTTTAAACTTTGACGAAAATAACTAATTCAGGTTTCAAAAATAGAACAAACTTAAGTGCAGGATTAAATAGCATTTATGATATCGTCTGTCCCGTATTCATTGTAACAAAGTCTCGCATCACACCCTGACTCACTTGATGACCATCATCTTCCTCGTAACGGAATAATTTCCCGAAGAAAGCCTGTAGAAGTAAACACCGCTGTTAAGGTCCTCCGCGGCTAAATTCACAGAGTACTCGCCATCTTTCAGATATCCGCTGAATAAAGTCTTCTGCTCGTTTCCGAGCACATCGTAGATCTTCAGACTTACAACTCCGGCTTTCAGGATGCTGAACGAAATCTTTGTTGAAGGATTGAAAGGATTGGGATAATTCTGCCTGAGCGTGAATTCGCCGGGCTGCAGACCGTCTGAATATACTTTGGCCACATCAAACAATCCTGCGCTCGCCTTTATCACATGCCTGCCGTTTTCAATGTCATTCCATGTGATAAGGACGCGGCATTTCCAGTTCACCGGGTTTCTTACAAGAGGGCTTATGGAAATGCTTCTTTGCTGAATATCCTGTCCGATCCTGTATTTCATGACCGGGTAACCGAAGTGCTTACAGCATGCCCAGGCAGAGTCCCCTTGAATGTTTATCCAGCTACCTGCCACATAATGCGAAAGCTGTTCTGTGATAATTGCCATTGCTGTTCCGCTTCCGGAAACATTGTCTCCGGGCAGATTCTCCTGCCGGAATATGTTAAGACCATTCGGATACGGAGCGGTCGCAGAATAGGATTTAAGCGAACCTGCGGAATCAAGACTGAAGTTGAGAACAGGAACCATATTTGAATTCCGCGAGAAGCCGCTGATGCTTTTGCTTCCATCCGAAGGAAAATACAGATAAGTATCTACGGTACATGAATCAGATGAATGTGATGTCATGTAGCAGTAAAGTATCTTTTTAATTCCCGCCGAGTCATAATTTACAGCCGCGTGTGCCAATCCGAAATATGTGTAATAGTCTGCACTGAGTATCTTGGGAGAATAATAGACTCTGTTTGCAACAACAGGAGATATTCTGATCTCTCTTCCCCACGCTCCTGCATCAAATCTTCTTACATATACCGCACCTTCTTTGGTGTATGCAAGAAGAAAGTTACTTCTGTCTTCCTGCCCGAGGTTTGTAACAGATGGAGAGGAGCACTGAGAAGTGTCTGTCGGTATGTGCAGTGAACCGGACCATGCAGAGCCGTCATAGTATGAAAACCTCAGCTTAATACTGCCCTGCGAATGCGTTTCGAATACCGCGAGTGCATATCTTATCACCTGCGATCCCTTTGAGTAAGCAAGAGTTGCATTCGTGTTGAACAGAGAGTCGTTTGAAAGCATAGTCTCTCCTGTGAGACCGTTGAATGTAAGTTTCATTGCAGCTATGTTCCTCGTGTTGCTTGTACCTTTTTCATATATGATGATCTGCTCTCTTGCATCAGATCCAACCGGAATCGGATTGGTGCCTTTGTAGAATACAGGGTTCAGGATATTTTCAGTCTGCGAGCTGAGCAAAGTGTATGAGGAATCGAAATACTGAGCCTGTGAAAATGTAAAATGGGGAATGATGATCAGGATCGTTGCCAGGAGATGTTTCATTTCTTGCTCCTTATGTTTGTGGCCGTGCGGACCTTTAAGCAATCCGCACGGTCTGAATACCGGAGCGCCGAAGCAAGACTCCGGCATTGAAAATCTGTTGAAAGATTATTTGAGCAGGATCATTTTGAGAGTCTCGCTGATGTCTCCGAATGATATCCTGCAGTAATAGATCCCGCTGGAAAAGTCAGCGGCGTTCCATTTCACGCTGTAAGAGCCGGCGCTCTGAAAATCATTTACCAGTGTTGCATGCTCTGTACCTGCGGCGTCATAGACCTTCATCGTCACATTGCCCCCTTCAGGTATGGAGTATTTGATCGTTGTCTGCGGGTTGAACGGATTGGGATAGTTTTGCTCTATCATGAATCCGGACGGAACTTCTGAACTCAACTGCGTTACGCCTGTCAGTGTGGAGTCATAATCAACAACTCTGAAATTATCAAAGTAGAATCCGTCTCCGGGAACTCCGTTGTCAGTTATGAAATTGAATCTGAGCCTGATCCTTTGGCCGATGTATGGATTCAGATTGATCTGCTCGCGCTTCCAGTGCCTTATGTCTGTGTATGACGGCTGTCCCGAAACTGTTTTTGTAAATCTCCCCGCAAGGTTCGTCCAAGTTGTGCCAAAGTTTGTGCTGACCTGAAATCTCGCATAATCAAATGTTGACTCCATAGCCCACTTGGCCGTGAACTCTACCCTGGGATTCTTAGTCCCCGCAAGGATGATTGTGTCTGAGAGCGAGAAGTAATAGTTTGTATTGTCCTTGGAGTTACCGTAACGCGAATCGGAAAAACTCTTACTGCCTTCCACCGGATCAATGAATGTTGTATCCCACTGAGTGCCCGTTCCCGATTTTATCCATCTTCCGGTTCCGCCTTCGGCATTGTCGCTCATAAGCACATTGCTCTTGCCTACATTTACAAGTATGGTGTCTGTTGATGTTACAACACCCTCCTGCTTCACCGTAAGAATGTATTTCATTTCATCCATATATGCTGCGGATGATGTGATGCGGAATGCAAACAGGCCGTTCGGATTTACATTCGACTGCCTCGGCTGAATGCTGTCGTAACTTACTGACGATACTACCGGCACCGCATTCGGATATGAAGTTGAAAGTTCTGCTGTTACATTTTTCGAAGTCCTGGACAACCCCCTGTTTTTGAGAGTCATCTGAAGGAGCAATGTGTCGTTTCTTGTAACGTATCCGTCACCGGCTATCTTCCAGTTCTGCATGTCTGCAAACGCTCCTGATACCCAGCTAAGATATTTTATGCCGTACAGGTTTTCACTTGCAACGGGAATGATCTGCGATTGCGAAGGCCAGAAGCTTCCGCCTCCCACTTCCGGAGTCCAGCAATAACATCCGATGGAATGAAGGTAATCCCTTGTAGTGCCGCTTGAATAGTATGCAAGCATTTCATTCACGGTCCCGTATGTGTAATTGTTGGAACTTGCAAAGTCAGATGAAAACTCGGAATAAATGTCATAGTTCACCGCAGTGTCATTGTATCCGTAAGGATTTAGGTATCTTCCTGCAACTGAATGATAAGAGAATGAGATCTTTGGCCTTATCTGCTGAACATAGTTCATGATCGCCTGTACCTCCGGTTCGGAATTTGCCGAGGGTCCTCTGTATGTTTCAGAACACGGGTCATTGCTCGAACCGCTGTTGAGCCCCCAACCGTAAGGATAATTCCTGTTGAGGTCAACTCCGAAGCAAGAGCCGTTGTTTCTCCTGTTCTTCCTCCATGAACCGCCGCCGTTTGGATTTGTGGTTTGATTTCTCACGTACCCGTCAGGATTTGCGACCGGCACAATGAAAATTTCCCGGTTGTTTGCAAGATATGTAGCTTCGGGGTCAGTGCCGTAATTTTCGAGTATCCAGTACATGAAGTACATGACCGATGCCATTGCCTGCGGCTCCCTCGCGTGGTGAAGCGCGTCAAAATAGACGGGGGCTTCGGTTGATGATTCATTCACATCAGCATTATCGGATATCTTCACGGCCCAGAGAGTCCTGCTTTCCGCTGTTGTCCCTATTGATTGCTTTGCCGTGATAAGGTTGGGAAATCTCAGCCGCATTGAATCCAGCTTCTGGACAACTTCATCATAAGTATAGTATCCTCCCATACTGCCGTAAGAGAATCCTTCCGTGTTGTCCTTTTGCCTTATCAGCATTGATGGCGCAAGCTCATCGGCTGTCGGCGGTTTCCTGTTGGCATAGTACTCATCCATATCGGGTATAGTGATCTCGTATCTCAGTCCTGTTGCAGTTAGTCTTGTCAGTTCGTATTGATTCAGAACAAGGTCTATTCCCTCGCCGATCCTGCCTGTATAGTGGTCAACTGTAATGTCATTCTCCGCAAGCCTTCTGATGTCATCTCCCGAGTGCACTGAAACCCTGACCTGGCAGTAGGTTTCTTCAGGTGATCTTTGCGGCTTGTCATCTTTTGTGATGCTTCCTGAAATCGCGGCAATTACAGCAATCGCCGGTATCAGCATTAATATGGATCTTTTCATTTTGATCAATTCTTTTTTACTTCAACAAAAACTTACTCTATTCCTTTCTCGTAATAAAGGAACAAATATGCGCCGAAGGGCAGAGCTCAAAAGCAACTTGAAAGATTCTTCCTGTATCAACATCTTGCACAAAAAATCTTATGGATAAACCTGCCACTTACTGCGAGGCCGTTGAGCGAATGGAGAAGGACAATGTGCATCGGATCTATCATGATACGGCCTACGGATTTCCGATAAATGACGACAACGAACTGTTCGGACGGCTTATCCTGGAGATCAATCAGGCAGGCCTGAGCTGGACAACCATTCTGAACAAGCAGGAGAATTTCCGGAAGGCATACCATGGCTTTGATATCAGAAAGATCGCTTCCTATAAGGAGAAAGACTTCAGCCGCCTTCTTGCAGATGCCGGCATCATTCGAAACCGGCTCAAGATCGCCGCTGCAATTCACAATGCAAATGTGGTCAAAGGCCTTCAGAAAGAGTTCGGCTCTTTTAAGAACTGGCTCGATCATCATCATCCTCTTGACAGGAAAGACTGGACAAAGTTCTTTAAGAATACCTTCCGCTTCACGGGCGGCGAGATCGTAAATGAATTTCTTCTGAGCACCGGTTATCTGCCCGGAGCACACTCAGAGACCTGCCGCATCTACAGAAAAGTAATGAGATCAAAGCCGCCTCACATGCGCACCCGGAAACGCTAACGAAGGATTACGAGCTTCTGTGTTGCCGTTTCCTTCTTTGAGTCATCTTCAGCAACAAGCTTATTTAGATACACTCCGTTTGCCACAATGTCTCCGTCCGCATCCGTTCCGTTCCATGAAACCTGATTGAATCCGACAACAGCTTCTACCGGAATCTCCGCAATCAGACGGCCGGCCGTTGTAAAAATTCTGACCTTGCACATTCCGGGATCTTCTGCGCCGGTAAGATTGAACAGGAAGTTCGTTTCGTTTCGCATCGGATTCGGGAAGTTATACAGGTCCTTCACAAACATCTCATCGCTGACTATCAAAGATATCTCGCTAGTCTGTTCCGCGCCCAGCTCATCCGTGTATTCCACTTTAAGCTGATTCTCACCCTGCCTAAGCTCGGGCCTGAAAACCAAAGATCTGTCGTTTGCCTGCAGGCCGCTCAGATCGACCTTCTGCCTGTTGTCGCTTAGTCTGCTGTTGCTCTTCTCGCTCAATGCATAGTTCAGATAAGATCCGTTCACATACACTTTCACCCGGGAAGTGTCCCCTGACCGGAAATTGTCCGGAAGCTGTCCGTTCACAACAACTTTAAGCTCCGGCTTCTGCTTCACATAATCGCCGCTTCTTACAAGTGTGCCGTCGCTGTAAACTTCTATTGCCGATGCAGTTTGATTCAGCTTGAGAGCTACATTGAAGTCAGCAGAATTGTTGTAACTGTAAATGTCATTGTTCTTTCCAAGCGGCTCAATCACTAAGAAGAATTTTACATATCCACCCGAAGGTCGTATGTAAGGGAGCCTGAATTTTGTGACGGCCGTTGCCGTGCTGTCGATCCTGATCTGCTTATAGACTGTGTCTGAACTTACAAAATTCTCCTGAGAAACCGAGTATCTGTAGATCTTGCAGATGACTCCCGGAAGGTCCACATAACCTCCGTTGAAGCAACTGAACGTCACTTTCATCTCATCATTTACTTTCAGGGATGTGTCCGATCTTACAAGTGAAAACCTGTTCAGCATAAGCTCCGCGGGCGGTGTATATTTTGCATCAAGAGAGCCTAGCACAGAAGAAAGCGGATTGCTCAGAGTATCTATAGCAAACCTGGCAAGCAGATTTATGTTCGGATATTGATAGGCGTCTATTGAGCTTATGTTCACAAGCTGATTCGTTGTCTGATTGGAAAGAAGCACACTGCTTGCTCCGTTTCTGTCAGTTCCGATTACATCAAACACAAGACTACTCTGCGGGTAAAGTGTCTGCGTCCATGAGAACTGATCCCATGACTGCGCCGGCCCGAAGTAATTTGTAACCGTACCCGAAGTTGCAGACAATGTATTGCTGATACTGCTATTTGACTCAACCCATCCCGTAGAACCCGTGTATTTCCTCACCATTTCCGATACGGCAGATTGGGGCGCACCTGAATAGCCGATAAAGCTCCAGGTGTCAAACCAGCCGAAAACGCTGAAGCTGTCTATCTTTGTACTGCCGAAAGAGCGTATCTTTGCCTTTGCCGTTGCATTGAGCGGCACAGCCCCTGCAACATAGGATGCATTGAGTGCCATCAGGTAATAGGTGGAATCAAACGTGTTCAGGAAACTCACAACAGAATCTGAAGATTGACCGCTCGTCATCCTGACATTTTTGTACTGGATGATCTTTCCGTCGATCTTTCTGACCTTAAGCATGCTGAGTCCGGGTGATCTTCCGCCGTCAATATTGATGTTCTCGTAATTTACGGTGAAGAAGGATGCCTCGGCGCCACTGCTTCCCATTGACCTTACGATAAGATTCAGCGGAGACCTGTTCAGAGATATGCCGGCTGTTCCAAATGAAGTGTTGTTCAGTTCGCCGGATGAGTACTGAGCATCATCCTTTTTCTGAAATACGATCTTGCCTGAATCAGGCAGAAGATATTCTCCATCACCCCGCGAACCTGCCTGCATGGTCTGATACGCTCCGGGATTGTATGAGAATGCCTGAGGGCTTGTCCAGCCCGAACTGTCGCCGTTGATCACTGCGTTGGTCCTCCAGTAGTAGAATGTACCTGCCGTAAGAACGGGTAGCGGGCACTTGAACTTCGTCACATAGCCGCTCACATTGCTTCTTGCAAAGGACCTCTTTGAGGGTGAATTGAATGCGGTAGTGGTGTCAACTTCCAGCAGTGCCTTAACTGTCTTGACGGAATAATCCACGCTCGGATTTATACCGGAAAACTCAATCGTATCTGATTTTATTACAGCATGATTTACGGGCTTCAGCTGAACATAGGAAAATTCCTTGAGCGGGATGTCTATGGTCAGATAGTTGTTTGCTTTATCTTCACCGGGAATCCAGTTGTCCGGATCAAGTATCACCTGAACTGAGTAGTCTTTCAATGAATCGGGAATGAATGTAACTCTCACCGAATCCTTAAAGTCAAAATTTCTTATGACCGTATCTTTGGTCGCCGCAGTCAATCCGCCTTTCTTAACAACAGACCTGATCTTGCAGGAGTCTGCAAACAGGCCGTAGTTGTTCGGGAACAGAGTTATGCTGAGCTGTTTGTTGATCTCAGGAAATGTGTTCGATAATCTGTAATCGGACGATGAGATCGCATACTCCGGAGTCGCAGGAATTATCAGCCTGCTTGCCGGATCGCCGATTAGCCCGTAGCAGTTCACGGTATGTCTTACGGTTGACGAGCTTGAATCCTGAATAAGCTCAAGTTTCCCGCGGTTCAGTATTTCTCCGAACCTGCGCATGGATTCATTCTTGATCCCCATATACATTCCGGTCTGAAGTTCGGTCTGGCTCAATGTCCATCCCCAGCCTGAACAACCGATGAATCCGACTGCGCCCCTGTTAAGCATTCTCACAAACTGCTCACTGAATGTGCGCTTGTCAGGATCTGCCGTCTTGCCGGTGTAGCAGGTCATACTCATCACAAGCGGAAATTTCCCGTAGTTTGTCAGAGTTGAGGGATCCTGCATGCCGTCTTCCCAATTCTCATATCCCGCATGGCCGAGGAAATTAACGATCGCACATCCGTTGTTGATGTCGCGGCGTATTGAGTCCTTGTAGTTGAATGTCACAGTCGTGGTAGTGTCATTCCTGAATATCTTGTGAACATCCTGAGACAGCGGCGGCGGAAGTGCGTAGTTATTTATGATCGCCGAATCTAGCGCCTGAAATGTTTTCTGATCTTCAGCCGTGCCGCCGCCCACGATGAACGTATTGACTTTCCACCATGACTGCGGCTTTTCAAGCTCATTGGAAGTTATGTTCTCAACCATTGCCGATGCCTCGGAAGTGTTCAGAGCCGGAAGTCTTCCTATAAGTACTTTGGGGTAATAGAAGTAAGAACCGTAGTTGAAATTCCCGAAGTAACTGTCAGTTGTCGGATTCCCGTAAGTGGGAACGAGGTTCTGCGAATATACAGTTGAAGTTGCATTCTTCTTCGGATCGGTCGTTGCCCTGCCCATAAGCACAGCATATTTCACTCTCGGCTGAACCCAGTTATCGTAAGCATGCTTGAGAAAATTTCTGACGGCTACGGGATGCTCTATGCCGTAGTTGAAAATGTCATAGATATCGCGGATCTCTGCATTCACAACGCGGAAGTTGTCATAGGTTTCTCTGTGGTTCTGAAGCTGATAAACCTGCTGAATGAAATTCTGATGATACACGATTATGTAATCCGCCGCATTGGATGATGAAGCAAGATTCGGCACCTGCCTTTGAATTATTTTGAACGGCTTCTTTGTGATCGTTTTGTTTATTACCTCAAGCTTTGCATTCCCCTTTGCAGTAAAGATCAGAGTATCGGCGTTAGATGTGTAGTTTGTGATCCTTACACCGTTTGCAACGTCATACACGTTTGTCTGATTGGCTGATACATACCCGCTGATCCTGAATCTCTTTGAGCTGGTGTCTGCTGCGGCAATGTTTGCAGAGATCGCGTTTGCATTGAACCTGAAAAGCTTTGGGACCTGGACCTCAAAAAAGTCAAAATACATGTTGCCGCTGAACGACACATTGCTGAAGTAAAATACCCTTATGGTGTTTACGGAAGTACTGCTGAGCAGTGTGCTCAGAAATGTCTGAACAGTATCAATTCTCTTAAAGTCGTTTGTATAAACCTGCGGAAGGTATGTGCTGTTCACCTGAACCTGAAGACTGTGCTCGTTATTTATGGATGTTGTCCGGTTTCCGGGATACCCGAACATTTTAACCGTCGCATTGACCGTCTGGGGTGTGAGTGTTTTCAACGAGAATGTATCCGACACAAACTGGTTTGTAGTCATCTGCGTCCAGAACCAGCCTTCTCCCTGAAAGTTTTCATTGCTGAAGTTCCTGAAATCGTTTCCGTCGATCCTTTCTCCCTGAGT
>DAIQRO010000278.1:0-3560 GCA_036786155.1 Bacteroidota bacterium | reverse complement strand
TTGTTTGACTGTCGTTTGGTTATGATGTTTAGCGGAATCCCGGTAATGATAGGACAGCAGTAAGCAAGCATTTCCCAGTTGGCCAGGTGAGCGCTCAGATTCAACGAGCCCTTTGGGGAAGTCAGAACTTCAGCCATCCCTTTCAGATCGTGAAAGCGGAAGTTCTTTTCAGTGAGTTCCTTGTCAAATTTCGGAATACAGAAGAATTCAAAGAGGTTCAGTGTGAGGTTGATGTAAGCATTCCTGATTACGTTCAGCTTCCATTGCCTGTCCTTTTCAGGATAGCAAATGTCAAGATTGGAGAGGGCTACATCTTTGCGGATGGGGAGCAGATAAAAAAAAACCTTCCCAGAAGAATCGCAATCTTTCTCGCAAGCGGAAGTGGCAACAGTCTGACCATTGCGCCGAAAAAATGAAAGGCCGCTATGCTTAATTTATCTGCCAATGCAATCCCCTGAGTCAGTTGGTTATTGAATCACGTACAGATCTAATATCCCCGAACAGGGTCGCTGAGTTTGCCTTGCGGATTTCCGCATCAACGATATCCCCTGCTGAAACTTTGTGCCTGCTTGAATCACTCACAAAACTTCCCGGAATTATCACAGACTTATTGCAGTCCGTGCGACCAATGAATTGATCATCCGATTTCTTGCTTCTGGATTCTACCAGAATTGTCTTTAACTTACCGATCAAAGATTTGTTAATATCGAAAGAAATTTCTCTCTGCAGGGAGATTATCTCATCAAGCCTTCTCTTTCTCACTTCTTCGGAGAAGCTCCAGTCCATCGAAAAAGCCTTGGTATTTTCCCTTGGCGAGTAAAGGAATGTGTATGCGCCGTCATATCTTACTTCCCGGATCGCATCAAGAGTCATTTTATGGTCATCCTCTGTTTCGCCCGGGAAGCAGGAGATTATGTCTGTTGAAAGCCCTATATCAGGCATCATGCTCCTGGCTGTCTTCATTACCTCCATATACTGCTTCACGGTATAAAGCCTGTTCATGAGCTTTAGGATCCGGTCAGAACCTGACTGCAGGGGAAGATGAATATACTTGCAGATGTTATCATGAGAAGCCATGGTTTCCAGAAGCTTCATCGAAAGATCGTACGGATGAGAAGTTGTATATCTGATTCTTACCTGTGGCAATTCAGACGCGACCGTATGCAAAAGATCTGCAAAATCCTTTCCGTCATGATTGTACGAGTTAACATTCTGTCCCAGCAGCCATATGTCCTTGACTCCCTGCTCTGCCAGTTGCACTGCCTCGTTTACAACTCCTGCCAGGCTTCTGCTTCTCTCTCTGCCTCTTGTAAAGGGCACCACACAGAAAGTGCAGAACTTGTCACAGCCTCTCATTACTGAAAGCCATGCACTCACTCCGTCACGTCTCAATGGTGTAATGTCATCGTATGTCTCAACCCTTGACAACTTCACAGCTATCCCCTTTTCACCCGTTTCTGCGAGGTTGTCGATCAGCTCGGGTACTTTCCGGTATTCATCAGGGCCTACAATAATGTCAACCATCTTCTTTTCCTCAAGAAGATCCTTTCGAAGCCTCTCTGCCATACACCCGAGTATTCCGATGATCAGATTCGGGTTTCTTCTCTTCTCAAACTTAAGCTCATCAAGCCTGGAATAGATCTTTCTCTCTGCATTGTCCCTTATACTGCATGTATTGAGCAATATCACATCCGAATCACGAAGATCAGTGGTCTCATTGTATCCGTACCTGCTCATAACCCCAAGGACGATTTCGGTGTCAGAGAAATTCATCTGACATCCGTAAGTTTCTATATAGACCTTCTTGTCGTTGTCCTTTCTGAAATGAGATTGAGACGTCTTTGCTTCAGTCCTGTTGTTGAGGATAAGGCCGGTGAGTTCCAAGTGGCGGTGTTATCTGATTCCTGAAATCTTCACATCTCTCAGAGTAAGATAGTATATCTGTCCCGTACATACGGATGACTTAAGTGTTACCCGGGCAAATATCTCTCTGTCAGAGGAAGGCGATGAAATTTCACTTATTCTGGTGCTGTTAATCTCATCTCTGCTCCTCAGGTCAAGCATACTCCGCTGTTCGCCGTTTTCGTAGTAGAAGATCTGGATGCTTGCAAGGTCAGCGTCAGACATACCGTCAAGCTCGATCTTCACAGACGGATAACCCGTAAAGTCAGCATTTCCCAGACTCTTGGTCCTTATCTGTACCGCCGAACAATCGCCGTCAAGATGCTCAACTATTCCAGATGCATTGATCAGAACGGTTTCAGACTGTGCATCTGTTACCTGGTTGTCAGAACACGAAGATAACATGAATGGCAAAAGAAGCAGAGCCGTTATTACAGTGAGTTTACGCATGAAGGATCTTTTTTGAATCAAACTCCTTTGCGATGCTGAAAATTCCTTCTGCATCAAGCCTGAGATCCTTATGAAGCTCTTCCGGCTTTCCATGGTCAATGAATCTGTCCGGCACACCGTGTATCAGTATGTCGTTCTTGAATCCGTGCTGAACAGCGAATTCGCTGACGGCGCTTCCGAAACCTCCGACGATTGTATTGTCTTCTACAGTGATTATTTTGCTGAACCTGCCCATCAAGTCAAAAAGCATTTCCCTGTCAAGCGGCTTCACAAATCTTGCATTCACTATCTCGGCTGAGATGTTTTCACTTTCAAGCAAGTCCGCCGCGGCCATTGCATTGTGGACCATATTGCCGACAGCAAGTATTGCAATGTCATTGCCTGTCTTCAGTGTCTCAGACTTCCCGATTTCAATCTGTTTCATCTTTCCGAGTTCAACTCCGAATATGTTGCCGCGGGGATATCTCAGAGCGATCGGTCCTCGCTTGTACCTTGTTGCCGTAAAAAGCATGTCTCTCAGTTCCGATTCATCCTTCGGCGACATTATCACCATTCCGGGAACAAGTCTCAGGTACGACAGATCAAACACTCCGTGATGCGTGGCTCCGTCTGCGCCTACGAGGCCTCCCCTGTCAAGAACAAAAACCACGGGAAGCTTTTGCAGTGCAGAGTCATGAATAATCTGATCAAATGCTCTTTGAAGAAATGTGGAGTAAATGGCCGCAACCGGAGTGAATCCCTCTGTTGCAAGTCCCGAACAGAATGTAACAGCATGCTGCTCCGCAATTCCGACATCGAAATATCTGTCGGGAATTTCCTTTTGCATGTAGTTCAACCCTGTTCCGTCGGGCATTGCAGCGTTCACAGCAACTATCTTATTGTCCTCCTTTGCAAGTTCAACAAGCGCTTCACCGAAGACCTTTGTGAAAGTTGGCAGGGAAGGCTTCTTGAATTCGATACCCGTGGTCTTGTCAAACGGGTTGAGTGCATGAATCTTCTGCGGATGATTCTCAGCATAAGATGGCCCCTTTCCTTTCTCGGTGATGATGTGAAGAAGAAGAGGACCCGACATCTTGCTGAGTTCTTCAAAAGTCTTTACAAGGTTCACAACATTATGCCCGTTCACCGGACCGAAGTATCTGAATCCCAAAGACTCAAACAGCATGCCCGGAGTAATTACGCCCTTGAGGCCCCCTTCAATCCGTGCC
>DAIQRO010000277.1:0-3562 GCA_036786155.1 Bacteroidota bacterium | reverse complement strand
GAACGAATCCCGCCGCTCCCAGCGCCTGACCATAACCTATAAAATCAATTCCGAACAAATGCCTTACAAAGATTCCCATCATGTCGAGATAACCGTCTTTCTCATTCACATACAAGTTGTTTGAGTCGTTTCTTGACCATCTGTCTAAAATCGTCCAGTGAATGGAAGTATCTGTCTTGAGCCTTTCATAGATCTCAGTTAAGAAGCCGTTATGGCCAACTGTATCCTTGTAGTAATTCCATGTATGATTCATTCTCAAGTACCTTGTGAATCCGGTAACATGGAAGGCACCTCCACTGATCTCCTGATAGTAATCTGACAATGAAGAATCCCTGTAGCGATTCCAGAAATCCCCGTTGCTGTTCTTGGCGGAAACGAGAATACGATTCAAGAATGTAGGCGGATAATTTATCAGCCATTCATATGACTCTGTGGTTTCATCCGGAAATTGGACAAAAACGAAAAGCATGTTAAGAGTTGCGTCTTGTTCAGAAGGAAGTCCGTTACTGACATCCGTTCTTTGAGGCTTAAGATAACCTCCAATGAAGTTGTTATCATATGGAGCTTGCCCCTGCTGAAAATCCTGTGTACCGCATTCCGATTGCGAAGTGGAAATGTTACTTACACCAAACAGAATCGAGAGAAACATGATTGTGGAAAGAATAAGAGTTTTCATCGCTGTTGTAATTTATGTGTTAATAATATGCAGAACCTGGAATCATCCTGACGTTGTAACCACCATCCTAATCTTCAGGAAATCCAGCTTCTGCCTGATCTGAATTATATTTCAGCAAAGTAATTCATGTTTTTTGAGTCCGGTTTACATCAAACTTTCAATACCTACATTTTCAGAACAAAATTTCTTAGAGCCAACCTTATGAGGAGCTATTTCAGAACCAGCATCTTGAGTGTATTCTTTTGAAATCTATTTGACAAAGAGTAAAAGTATATCCCTGAACTCAGTTCACCGGCATCAAAGGCAACCGCATAACTTCCCCTTGAAAGATTCATGTCAAATAATTCCCGAATCTCTCTACCGTTCACGTCATAAACTTTCAAATTGTATCTGTCTGATTCTGCTATTTCGTATTCGAACCGCGTGAATGAATTAAACGGATTAGGATAGTTCTGATACAAGGTGAAGGATGCCGGCACATTCGCACCATGACTCATAACGGAGCTAACTCCGCCGTTAGTGGTATGCCAGATTCTGCCCCCGTTGCCGCATGTCCATACAAGGTTCTCATTAAATGAATGAATGCTTGAAACAACTCCCGTTGAAACCTGAAGCGTCCATGTAGCTCCGCTGTCGTTTGTTCCCCAAATGGCAAAAGATGATCCTGCAAATCCCTTTCTGGAATTAGCGAACTCTATACTCCATATTCCTTCAGGTTGCTCAATTTGGCCAACGCTGTCCCAGGTATTTCCGAAATCCGTGGTCTTATAGACTGCACGGTGGCTTGCAGTAAATCCTGTGCTGCCGTTTAAGAAGCTGACCCTGTAAAAGTTTCCGGAAGGGGCTATTGTGAATGTGTGCCAGTTTAGTCCCCCGTTTAATGTCTTATGTATTCTAGAACCCTCTCCAACCCCGATACCATTGATACTGTCTCGGAAGTAAAGGTCTTGCGGAATAGCTAAATAAGGACTTGAAAGTATCGTCTGCCCGCCGTCTGTGGTCTTTCTGACACCGTATTCCGGACTGTCAAAATTACCGAACCAGCCGGTATTCTCGTTGATGAAAAAAGTGCAAGTGTAGTTTCCGTCGCCGAGCGCACCGCTCTGAATCAGTATCCAGTCTGCCCCTCCGTTGGTTGTCTTTACAATGTCCCTGAATAGTCCGGCGGCATACACAATGTTCGAGTCAACCGGATGTATTCCGTATAGCGGCCTGGAAGTTACTCCCTGCCCCTGCCTTATCCAGTTGATTCCGCCATTTGTAGTCTTGATTATATATCCGCCTTCTCCGCAGCACCAGCCCGTCTTGTCATTGATGAACTCGATATCGTAGAGCGGTGATGTTGTACCGCTCTGCTGTGTGAACCACTGTCCACCAGCTTCGGTACAGAAGGAGAGAATTAATGCAGTTAAAATATTTTTCATAATTTTGTTTTAAAGTATATCGGTTTGTCCGCTGTTTGCCCCAAGGCACAATCATTAAAGAATTGTGATATGGCTGTCGCAAACAAAGCTATTACAATAATGCTGTTGATCTTTTTCATTGCCTTAATTTTTGGTTAAATTATTCACATTCTGTTTTTTCCTTAGAACTGAGCTGCAAATTTACTTCACCACAACCATACGCAAAGTCTTTTGAAAATCTGACTGCGCTGAGCCAGACATACCGGTTACCCTCAGAGTATAGAAGTAAACTCCGCTCGAAAGATCTGATGTATCAAACACCCGCTCATAACTTCCCGCCGTCAGAAATTCATTCACAAGCACTTCAACTTCTCTTCCGAGCACATCAAACACCTTCAGCGAAACAGTGCCAGCAGTTCTTACATCGAACCTGATGGTTGTGGATGGGTTGAAGGGGTTGGGGAAGTTTTGCAGAAGCGCAAACTCTGTAGGATTTGTAACTGCGTTATTGCTCTCAACACCGGTAATTATGCCGCCGGTATAGGTTCTGAGAACAACTCCGCTGTCTCCCACTGCAAAGCCTGTATCCTTATTGATGAAGTAAACACTGTTGAGTTTCTGCATCGTATTTGATTGCTGAACCGAAAATGTTTCACCGGCATTTGAAGTGAATATGATCACTCCTGAATCTCCGATAAAATGCCCCCGCTTTCTGTCAACGAAAAACAGATTACGCAAGGGTTTTGTATTGCCGGTTTGAAGTTCAATGAACTCATTGCCTCTGTTCGTGGACCTGATAACTAGACCTCTCGTATCCGAGACCATTATAGTATCCCCAAACGGATCGCTCATAATTCCACCGAAGGCATGCATATTTGAAACATAGTTCCACGAGACTCCTCCGTCTGATGATCTCATAAATGCACCGCTTGACTTTGCAATGTTCAAAGAGTCTTTTGCCTTTAAATCATAATGCTCAAAATCTCCTCTGAACGATTCAAACCAATTTAATCCGGCGTTTGTGGTTTTGTAAACAATTCCATCAACATAAGGGGCAGTGTTAGGGCCATAATCAGTTCCGAATGTGAAAGCAGTTAGTTGATTGACAATGAACACGCCTCTAAGCCATATACTTCCAACTCCTCCGATGGGTAGTATGTCATCGCCAGCTTTCCAGCTATTACCTGCGTTTGTTGTTATGTAAACCCTGCCGCTCGCCGTTCCGCCTGAAATAATTCCAAATATCTGATCGTTGTAAACGAAACCGGACTTCACCGGAAGAACGAACAATGATGTTGATTGTACAAACCAGCTAAACCCTCCGTTCGTACTCTTAAGTATTGTTCCATCACTGCCAATCATATAGCCGGTATTGCTGTCCAGAAATTTCACATGAACATAATTTCTTGTACCTATTTGCTGACTGTGCCAGCCGGATTGAGCGAAAGATTCTCCCGCAACTATAAGTATCAAAAGAACCAAA
>DAIQRO010000276.1:0-3574 GCA_036786155.1 Bacteroidota bacterium | reverse complement strand
TACATAAGGTCTTACAACGCCGTGCTCGATCCGAAGAAACTGAATCTTGACATCACATGCTTCATCTTTGTTACAAGCGAATCATCAAAGCATTACAGGCAGATCATTGACAACTGCATGTCTGCAAAGGAAGTGGTTGAATGCCACTCAATAACCGGGGACGGTTCTCACATACTTAAGGTAAGGGTGGAAAACACGCATGCCCTCGAGAAATTTCTTTCGAAGATACAGTCGTGGCCGGGAGTGAAGTCAACAAGGACAAGCCTTGTGCTCTCATCACACAAGGAAACAACGGAAATAGACCTCAAACACAAATAAGAACAACAAATCAAATCACAAATAAATATGCCGGAGAAAACATCAATCGAGGAACAAAAGGAAAAGCTCAAAAGGATCCACGACGTGTTCAAGCTTGTTAAGGAAAAGGAAGTGAAGATGATAGACCTCAGATTCACGGACCTTCCCGGACAGTGGATGCATCTTACAATACCGGTTTCAAAGCTGAGCGAATCAACTTTTTACGAGGGGATCGGATTCGACGGATCTTCAATAAGAGGGTGGAAGTCAATAAACGAGTCAGACATGCTTGCGATACCGGACCCGTCAACCGCTACAATTGATCCGTTCATTCCCGCTAAGACTCTCAGCATGATCTGCGATATCTACGAACCGGAGTCAAGGAACATTTACGGTTTCGATCCGAGGAACATTGCAAGAAAGGCCATTGAATATCTTAAGTCAACCGGAATTGCCGACACCGCCTACTTCGGACCGGAAGCGGAGTTCTTCATTCTCGATCATGTTGCTTACAACATCAACGAATATTCAAGCTGGTACAGGGTTGATTCGGTGGAGGGATTCTGGAACACTGGAAGCGAGCATGAGCTGAACCTCGGACACAAGATCAGACTGAAAGAGGGTTATGTTCCCGTGCCGCCGTCGGATTCCACAAACGATCTCCGAAACCTTATGGTGGAGAATCTGATCAATGTGGGTATTGATGTTGAGATGCACCATCATGAAGTTTCCACCGGCGGTCAGGCGGAAATTGATTTCAGATTCTGCCCGATGCTTGACTGCGCAGACCATCTGCAGATGTTCAAGTATGTTGTAAAGAACACTGCACGTTCTGCAGGCAAGACTGCCACATTCATGCCCAAGCCGATCTTCGGAGACAACGGAAGCGGAATGCACACGCACGTCAGTCTCTGGAAAGACGGACAGCCGCTCTTTGCCGGCGACAAGTATGCGGGCATGAGCGAGCTTGCACTTCATTTCATCGGCGGACTGCTGAAGCATGCTCCTTCGGTTCTGGCATTCACAAATCCGACAACAAACTCATACAAGCGTCTTGTACCCGGATACGAAGCTCCCGTGAACCTTGCATACTCGAAGAGCAACAGAAGCGCCGCGATAAGGATACCTATGTACTCTGACAATCCGAAGGCAAAGCGTATCGAGTTCCGCTGTCCGGACGGCACGGCAAATCCGTATCTCGGATTCTCTGCCATACTTCTCGCCGGAATAGACGGAATCATAAACAGGATAGATCCGGGTCCCGCGCTTGAAAAAGACATCTTCCACCTTGGAGCAGAAGAGATGAGCCACATTCCTCATGCACCCGAAGACCTCACTGTAGCCCTGAAGAGGCTCGAAGCAGACAACGAATACCTGACGAAGAGCGGAGTGTTCAATGAAGACCTGATCAGGACTTGGGTTGATTACAAGATGAAGAAGGAGGTTGTGGAAGTTCAGCTTCGCCCTCATCCGTATGAGTTCCACCTTTATTATGAAGTGTAAGAAAGTTACTTGCTCATATGAAGTGACAACTGCGGCAGATTTCGGAACACCGGTACCGAATGGCACGAAGGGGCAAAAATATACCTTAACTAATTAAGGTAGCTGTAATAGATTGCCCACATGAACAACGGGAATTACAGGGGAAGGGGAGTTATCACAAACTCCCCTAACCGCTTTGAGAAACTTCACATAGACACTTCGGGATTTGAGGACTTTGACAATTACGGAAGTGATGCTGACGAAGTCCCCGTAAAGACTGAGTATTACAGGGATCATTCGCGCTCGGTACTGACAAAGAACGAAAGCCCTGACATAGGCGCCGGCTACAGCATGAACCCGTACAGGGGATGCGAACACGGCTGTGTTTACTGCTATGCGCGCCCCACACATGAGTATCTTGGTTTTTCGGCGGGCCTCGACTTTGAAACAAAGATAATGGTCAAGCACGATGCCGCCGAACTTCTTGAAAGAGAGTTCGCAAACAAGTCGTGGGAACCTCAGCCCGTTTTCTTTTCCGGCAATACCGATTGCTATCAGCCGGCAGAGCGCGCTCTCGGCATTACAAGAAAGTGCCTTGAGGTGTTCAGGAGATTTCAGAATCCGGGCGTGGTAATCACCAAGAGTTCGCTTGTCAGGAGGGATGCCGATATTCTCGGAGAACTTTCCGAACTGAACCTTGCAAAGGTGATAATCACTATCACGACTCTGAATAAGGACCTGCAGTCAAAGCTTGAGCCGCGCGCATCGGCGCCGCAGAGGAGACTTGATACGATCGAACATCTTGCAAAGAACAATGTGAAGGTCGGAGTGAACGTCGCTCCTGTAATACCGGGGCTTACCGATGAAGAAATTCCGGAGATCATAAAGCGGTCGGCCGAAAGCGGGGCAAGTTTTGCGGGAAGAGTGATACTGAGACTGCCATACTCGGTGAAGGATATCTTTGCGGAATGGCTTAAGAACAATATGCCGGACAGGGCAGGCAAAGTGATGAACAGAGTAAGGGAAATGCACGGCGGAAAACTTTACGACCACACATACGGAAAGAGGCTGACGGGCGAAGGGATATGGTCGGACACGATCAGGACCGTTTATGAAAATGCATGCAAAAGGCACGGGCTCAATGAAGACAGCTTTCATCTTGACAGGACAATATTCAGAAGGGAAGGTAATCAGTACAGCATGTTCTGATCCTTCACAGGAATTCAACAACACACACAACAAAATGCTCACTGTTCATTTGCACTCGTTCAGCTACAAACTTTCGGGAATTCCGGCAGACTCAAGCGGCAACGGCGGCGGATTCGTATTTGACTGCCGGTTCATAAACAATCCGGGAAGGCTTGATGAATTCAAACACAAGACCGGGCAAGAACCCGATGTGAAGGCGTTTCTCGACTCGCAGGAAAACATGCAGGAGTTTCTTGATGATGTGTACGACATCACAGACAGAGCTATCGGCAATTATCTCGAGCGCGGATTCACCGATCTGATGATCTCATTCGGATGCACGGGAGGACAGCACAGGTCTGTATATGCGGCCGAGAGAATGAAAGAGCACATTGCCGGAAAGTTTCCCGAAGTGCGCGTAGAACTGCATCACGATCAGATCGAAAAGGGCATTTACCGTGAGCAGGGCGGACAGGCAAACTGAAAATGCAGTTGACGAGAGAAAGCTCCTCGAAAAAAGGACATTCTCGCTTCATCTTGTTTCGAATGTCTTCATGGGTTTGTCGTTCGGCATACTCATGCTTCAGGATGTCATACTCAAGAAGTC
>DAIQRO010000048.1:4338-16794 GCA_036786155.1 Bacteroidota bacterium | reverse complement strand
CCGGAGGACTCGGCGAAATCTTTACGGAAGTGGAATTGCCCGGCGGCAATATTATTGCCGCCGGTGAGGGCGGAGAATTAATCAGATCATCAGATTGCGGGATCAGCTGGAACTTCATTGGCAGTACAGGCACAGAGATCGTAAGCGCAATTGACTTCCGTGATGCGATAACGGGATACGCCTGCGGCGGTAATCTTGTTCACCGGACTACTGACGGCGGTATTAACTGGGAAAAGATCTCCGAAGGAAATCTAGAGATCCGTTGTATCAAATCCGGAAGAATCACTGTGGCTGTTGGCGGCGATGAATATTCCGGAAGAACAGATGTTCTTATCAGCAGAATCGGATCAGGTTTTGAAACTGCATTCACCGGCTGGCTCGGAATTGCAACTTCCGTTACCGACGATCCGGCGGGGAGAATTCACGTTTCAACGTCTTCGGGAAAAATACTCTCTTCCACGGATGAAGGATTCACATGGACAGTTTCAGAGATCTATGATCAGGAAATTAACTGCATTCATTTTAGAGATAGTCTGACCGGCTTTGCAGGATCAAACAGCGGAGTTGTTATGCGCAGTCAAAACGGTGGCAGTTCGTGGATCGCTTCATACTCCGGAAGCTCTCAGAGAGTGCTTTCCGTTTGTTCTTCAGGAGAAATGATCTTCGCCACAGGTGACGAGGGTGTTCTCTCAGTTTCAACAGACTTGGGAACTAGCTGGGAAGCGCTCGCTACGGGCACTTCGAACTCTCTGAATGCCCTTGTTCCATTGCATGACGGTTCAATTCTGTGCCTGGGAGAATTCGGCACAGTTATCAGAATGTTCAGGCGCCAATATTCCTCCGGTCATCTGTTCGCAAGGCAGAATAACAATGAAACTGCTTCACGAAATTTAGCTATTCTTCCAGGAACTGACTTGGAGCAGAATACTGGAATGCCTGTACTGACCGAAGTGTATGATCTAAGCGGCAGGCTGATCATCTCTTTAAGGACAGATGCTTCTCATCATGACTTGAAAAAGATATTTGCAGGTAATCGGCTGGCTTACTCCGGCGTATACTTCGTCCGTTCAGTTTCCAATAAAGAAATTACTGCAAGGAAATACGTGGTGATAAGATAATTCCGTGTGAATGCTCGGCTCGCACAGGTCTCCGTTTTCTTGTACATTATTTCCGGGTTCGCCTGTTTTTCCGCTATGCCTTGTATAAGAGATGCAATTGCGTCCTGCTTCGGATATGGGCTTCTCCGGTATCAATGAAGATCGCGAGGCACTTTTGGAAAATCAATAAGTGAGCAAACATGCTGTATGGAAGCTACTAAGCTAAAAAAACAAAATCTGTGTTTGACCTGCTTCCCCCATTGAAATGTAAACACCAAGCTTTGCCATCCTGTTTTCTCTGACTAAATTTCGGCAATATGTTTATCTTTGTTCCACTATGGTAAATTTGGATGTTCTACAGAACCGGAAGATTTCTCCGCTTCTTGACCTTGTTTCAGAGATCAAATCACTGAAACAGAAACTCAACGCAGTTATTCTCGCTCACTATTACCAGGAATCCGAGATCCAGGACCTTGCAGACTTCATCGGTGACAGCCTTCAGCTTTCACAGCAGGCTGAAAAGACTGATGCAGATGTGATAGTTTTTGCCGGAGTGCATTTCATGGCGGAAACTGCCAAGATACTTAACCCTGACAAGCAGGTGCTGTTGCCGGATCTGAATGCCGGTTGCTCTCTTGCGGAAGGCTGCCCATCAGAACTTCTGCAGAAATTCCGTGTCCGTTATCCCGGGTATATTCTCATAAGCTACATCAATTGCTCTGCGGCAGTAAAGGCGATCTCAGACATAATCTGCACTTCTTCAAACGCGGTGAAGATCGTAAACCAAATCCCGAAAGATCAGGGGATCATATTTGCACCGGACAGAAACCTGGGAAGATACGTGATGAAGATGTCCGGAAGAAAGATGGTGCTGTGGGAAGGCGCCTGCATTGTGCATGAGACATTCAGCGAAAAAAAGATACTCAGGCTCAGGCTCGAGAATCCTGATGCCTTGCTGATAGCACATCCTGAATGTGAGGAGCCCATACTGGATAAGGCGGATTTCATCGGCTCAACAAGCGGACTCCTGAATTTTGCCACAACATCGGAAGCAACGGAATTCATTGTTGCAACGGAACCCGGCATCATCCATCAGATGGAGCTCAAAAATCCTTCAAAGAAATTCATTCCAGCTCCGCCGGAATCGGGGTGCAATTGCAATGAATGTCCTTACATGAAGCTGAACACGCTTGAGAAGCTGTATTTGTGCATGAGGGACAGGAAGCCGGAAATTACGATGGAAGAAGAGGTGAGATTAAATGCCCTTAAGCCCCTTAAGAGAATGCTCGAAATGAGCAAATGAAATTTCCGTTCCATTAAATAAGCCGGATTCTGTTATCTGCCCAAGGCAGATCGACAATCATTTATCTTAGCTGCGCATTACTGCGAAGCTTCTTGCGGCCTACCCAGAGAATGTTGAAACGGGCAGACTTTCATTCTCTTTACTTGGCCTTGCTCCTGATGAGGTATGTCAATCTCAGGAATCACTTCCTGAATGGTAGGCTCTTACCCTGCCTTTTCACCCTTGCTCCGGTTAAGGAGCGGTATGTTTTCTGTGACACTTTCTGCGTTACAGGCTTGCGCCTGAAACACCCGGGAGTTTCTCCCGGCATCACTGCCCTGAAGGAGTCCGGACTTTCCTCACATCCCGTTTTGCCGGGACAGCGCGATTGTCTATAATGGAACGGAAAATATCATTCAAACTCCATGGTCTGCTGAACTTCCCTTTTGTCAATTGCCTCATTGGCAAGTTTGTCGGCAGCGGAGTTCGCACTTCTCGGAATATGGTTAATCACAAACTCTAGTTTCATGGATTTGACTTTGTCCCGGAAGGCTCTGACGAATTCTGAGATTCCTCTGTCTTTCACTTTGTACCTTCCGTTTATCTGCCTCACCATCAGTTCACTGTCGGAATAGAACTCGGTGCGGCCGTTCACAAGTTCCTTATCAATGCTTCCGATAACATCCAGGCTTTTCAGCAATGCACTGTACTCTGCTGAGTTGTTGGTCATCACTCCAAGGAACTCCGAATGCTGTTTGATCACATTTCCTTCCTGATCCGTGATCAGTATGCCTGCCCCTGAGAGGCCGGGATTTCCTCGTGAAGCTCCGTCTGTGTAAACCTTAAGCAAGTTCTTTCCGAAGAGCCGGGGCCTAGTTGCCGAGGATCTCTTCAGCAACAAGAATTCTTCCGCATGACTGGCATGTGAAGATCTTCTCTGCACTTCTGATCTCTATCACTCTTTGAGGAGGAATTGAATTATAACAGCCGGAACAGTTTCCCCGTCTAACAATTGCCGCGGCCTCACCTTTATACATCTTGTTCACATTCTCATAAAGGAAACGGTTGCCCTCATCAAGCGCGCTTATTTCAGAATTCCTTTTCTCACGCAAGGCCACTTCGTCCTGTTTGTACTGTTCGTTCAGCTCGTCAAGAAGGTTTTGCTTTTCCTCCGCCTCCTTCTCCTGATCTGCTATCTTGATTTCCAGGTCTTCTATCTCAACATCAAGCCCTGAGAGAATTCCCTCTATTTCCTTGAGCCTCGCTTCATTCTTCTTCACCTGTTCAAAAAGCGAATCAACCGCTTTCGTGATCTCGTCATACTCCTCATTTGATCTCACATTGTATTTCTGTTCATCATACTTTCCTATCTTTTGTTCGAAGCTCGAATCTTCCTGCTCAAGTTTTGATTTCTCCTCTACAAGCGAATTCAGGATCTGTTTCTTTTCTGCATAGTCCTTTTTCATCGCTTCATTCTGATTCCTGAGCTTCTCAATGCTCTCGGGAAGATCGCCTTTTTCCTCTTCGATTTCCGCAAGCTCTGCATCAATCTCACGCAGCCTCAGAAATGAACGCAATATCTCAGTAAGCTTTGGGGTGTTGCTCTCCTGCTCTTCGAGAAAGTAATGCTGAAACTTGGAAGCACCGTCATCATCGCTGTGACCTGTTTCGATCTGAGAACCTGCTTCGGCGTTCTCGGAATTCAATTCATGCTCTCCGCTATTCGGATTGATCTCGTTCATATATTGTAGGTAATTGGTTTTATGATCAGTTTGCTTTCTCCTGCAAAAATCACCATTGCGTCACATCCGGCAATCCTCGCTGATTCCAGGAGCTCTTCGGATCCTCTCTCTTCTGTCACTGCTATCTTACGGCACATCAAATCTTCTGCTCCTTCAGGTGAATGTATTCTCCTGTTTAGCCTTGAAATGATATTAAGAATGCTCATCGGCTTCTTCAATGTGATCACTTCACCGCAGCTCTCAGTATCCCTTTTTATGAATTCGTAAACTTCGTAAGCAACCTCTTCATAAGGATGAATATTCAACAGGGCGTTGATCACATTATTCAGGTCTTCGTCATGGCATTGCATCTCAAGCCTGGATTCTGGTTCTTCTGACAAGGCATTCTTTCTGCCTGAGTAAGGACTTGCTTTGCTGTTCGGCCTGAATGTCCCAATGCCTGAACTTCTGAATGAACATGAATCATAATTGCCGATTACTCCGGCGCCTTGCTTTGCAAGCCCGGCAATCAGTGTCTCCGCATGTTCCGCAGGTACGAATGTCACCAACTTTCTGAATCTCCTGAAAAGAAAGAACTTCTCTTTGCCGGCAATTTCAACTTTTCTGAAAGGCAGTTTCATCTGATTTCATGCAAGCAGGCAAAAAAAAAGTGTACCTGTTTACGATACACTTTTTGGCTGATATCTGCCTGAATTCTTTAGGAGATTTGGGCTGTACAATTGTACCGGAATCCCGTTGCCTTCCGGAATCGCTGAGTAAGGACTTGAACTGTAACTCATTTCTTTAAAATATCAACGAAGTGGCTGAAAAACAAGATAATTTACTGCGGCAGCCGTAAAGTACGATCACACAATGCGTTTTGAATTAACACTTGGGATTGCTTCCAATACTTTTCCGGGTACAGATCTATCATTGTATCACAGTTTCAACCTCTGGAAGAGCTTGTCTATCGGTTTCGAATTTTGCATGATATAAAAGTGGAGTGACTTCACTCCCTTATTAAGCAGTTCTTCGCATTGCTTGGCCGCCCATTCAACACCAATATCGGAAATGTGCTCGGGCTTCGCTTCCAGGATCTCTGCGGAAAGTTCTTCGGGTATGTCCACAAAGAAGTTGCTTGGAATGGACTTCAGCTGAAGCTTTGATGTCAGCAGTTTAAGTCCGGGAATAATGGGGACTTCAATACCGGCTTCCCTGCACCTGTTCAGATAATTGAAATAGTGCCTGTTGTCAAAGAACATCTGCGTAACAATGTAATCGGCTCCAGCATCCACTTTCTCTTTAGTGAACTTTATGTCCTGCATCAGGTTCGGGGATTCGAAATGCTTCTCCGGATACCCGCCCACGCCGATGCAAAAATTGGTCGGTGCCGCATCCATCAGATCCTCTTCAAGATACTTGCCGCAGTTCATGTCCTTTATTTGCCTCACAAGGTCGGTCGCGTATAAGTTGCATGTCCTTCCTTCGGGTACAGGCTTCTTGAATGCCGGGCTGTCACCTTTGATTGCAAGCACATTCTCAATTCCGAGATAATTGAGTTCAATTAGCGCATCTTCGGTTTCCTCCTTGGTAAATCCATCGCAAAGTATGTGCGGTACTGTATCCACATTGTACCTGTTCTTCAGCGCAACGCTTATCCCAATTGTGCCGGGCCTCTTTCTCTTAACCTTCTTGCGGATTCCCGACGGTGTCTCTTCGTAAATGACCTGCGAAGAGTGTGAGGTAACATCTATGAAGGGCGGATTATATTTGATGATGGAATCTATGAATGAAAACAACTGCTGTATGTCGCCCCCTCTTTGCAGAGGTATGATCTCAAAGCTTATCAGTGGTGATCCGGATTTCTGTAGATGTTCAATTACTTTCATTTGACAGGTTTGGTTGACAATTCATTCTTGATATAGCCGT
The DNA here is from genome assembly GCA_036786155.1 of Bacteroidota bacterium. GTDB lineage: Bacteria > Bacteroidota > Ignavibacteria > Tepidaquicellales > Tepidaquicellaceae > JADJAH01. Next base: position 10,765 of record DAIQRO010000048.1, on the reverse strand, counting down.
TGCGTCAGTTGCCTTTCCAGTATGCTGGATGCAGATTGAAATCTCCCTCCGCAATGAGTGTGCTGTTCCCGCTTGAAATATCGACTATTCCTACAGACAGCTTCGTCTCGGTGCCCGCATCATAAAGTATCCTGTTGTTATCGATCCACTCATAAGTTCCAAGGCTTCCTCCGCTGATACTTACTTCCCTCTTACTGTTGCCGTCAGTATCCATCAGGTACTTTGTTACTTCCGAACTTGAGAGCACCGCAAATGCTATGAGTTTGCCGTCGGGTGAAAATCGCGGGACATTTGTGCTCGGCATGCCTTTTGTAAGAGCCGCCTCCGAACCGTTCTTGTTGATCCTTATAGTTCCTTTAAGGTTGTCGTCAAAGCTTGCATAGGTTACCATCTTGCCATCAGATGAGATATCGGGCTCAAGATTGGCTTCCTTGTTTGAACTGATTATTTCAACCGATGAGTTATCCGGATCTTCCATGTCAATCATTACAACGGCCTTGGTCCCGTTCACGAAGGTTGAGTAAACCAGTTTATCTCCTTCAGGAGTAAGGTCCTGCATGTTGGAATAGCCTGCCTCAGAAACCTGTTGCGGCTCAGAACCTGCCAGGGTGTCAATGACAAGTATCGAAAGCACATCGTCAACTTCGTTGTTGAATATTACTTCTTCGCCGCCGGGAAGGAATGAGGGATAATATCCGTTCCACAAATAATACGGATCGGTATTCGCCGAATTAGCAATATCCCTTATCAGGTAAACTCTTCCCCTGTCTGTATAAAACACGATCTGCTTGCCGTCAGGTGACCACTCGGGCCTCATGCAGTTCTCGTCCATTCTTGTAATTTGTGTCTTTCCGCTTCCATCCTCATTCATTACAAATACCTGCAGAAATCCGTTTGTGCCGTTATTGGAACAGTAAGCTATCTTTCCGGCATAGGCAATGTTCCCAAGCTGAAGTGCAATTAAAGCCGATAGTGCAAAAACAAGTTTTGTCATTAAGTGTAAGTTAGATTGAACAGCCTGCAAAATATCTATGTGCAGTCTCAGTTGAAAGTTATTTCAGAGCGGACTTGTTAAGCCTGCGTGTTTTCCCTGTACTGAAGCTGATACAGCTTGTAATAAAGCCCTTCGTTTCCAAGAAGTTCCTGATGCGTACCCATCTCCTTTATTTCGCCCTTGTGCATTACTATTATCTTGTCGCAGTTCTGTATCGTAGAAAGCCTGTGCGCAATGATAATGGATGTCCTTCCTTCAATCAACTTCTTTATGGCCGACTGAATGAGCATCTCAGTATTCGTATCTACACTCGAAGTTGCCTCATCAAGTATGAGTATCCTCGGGTCATATGCCAATGCCCTTGCAAAAGAGATCAGCTGTTTCTGCCCTACTGAAAGCGTGGCGCCCCTTTCGTTCACTTTTCTGGAAAGTCCGTCTCCAAGTGTATCCACAAACTCCTCGAGTCCCGCATTCTTCACTGAAGCCTTAACGATCTCCTCTGTGATGTCCTGATTGTTAAGCGTAATGTTTGAACGAATGTCTCCGGAAAACAGAAACACATCCTGCAAGACAACTGCGATGTTCTTTCTCAGTTCCTTCTGCGAATATTCCCTGATATCGGTTCCGTCAATCAGGATCTCGCCCTTGTTTACGTCATAGAACCTTGTAAGAAGACTGATTATGGTCGTCTTGCCTGCTCCTGTTGCGCCAACAAATGCTACCTTTTCTCCCTCTGCAATTTTGAATGAAACGTTCTTAAGGACGTAATCTTCCTTGTTATATGCAAACCATACATTCCTGAATTCTATCTCTCCCCTGAATTTGCCTGCCTTCTTAGGCTCGGGAGGATCGCTGATCGAAGGCCTTTCATCAAGCAGGGCAAATATTCTTTCGCTGGATGCCATTGCCGTTTGAAGGATGTTGTACTTTTCGGAAAGATCCCTTATGGGCCTGAAGAACATTTCCGTGTACTGAATGAAAGAGACAATCACTCCTATTGTAACAGCGCCCTGTATCACCTGTCCTCCGCCGTACCATATAATGAGTCCGACAGACAGCGCACCGATAAGTTCCACTACGGGAAAGAACACCGCATAGTAAAATATGCTTCTCTTGTTTTCCTCCGTGTGCTCCCTGTTGATCTTTTCAAATTCTTCTATCGTTTTCTTCTCCTTCACAAAATACTGAACCACAGATATTCCGGAGATATGCTCCTGAATGAATGCATTGAGCCGGGCAACAAGCATTCTGATCTTCCTGTATGACTCTCTGACCTTCTTTCTGAATACAGAGGTCAGATATATCAGCAATGGAAGTACCGCTAGAGTTACAAGTGTCAGTTTTACATCTAGTTCGAACATGAAAAAGAGGATCCATACGATCAGGAATATGTCGCCGAAAGCTGTCACAAGTCCTGAAGAAAAAACCTCAAACAAAACTTCAACATCACCTGTGACCCGTGTTACAATTCTTCCTATAGGGTTCCTGTCAAAAAATTTCAGATCAAGCGTAAGCAGGTGCCTGTAAACTTTCCGTCTCAGGTCAAATATTATCTTTTGTCCGATCCAGCTTGTGAGGTAGGCCATTGCGTACTGTATCAGGCCCTGAAGCACAAGGGTTCCAACCATGATAAGAACGATCATTTGCAGTCCGGGCATGTCGCCGTTTGCAATCTTGTCGTCAATTGCAATGGGAGTAAGGCGCGGGCGCAGTGCCGCAAGCGCGGAGATTGTGATGGTAAGTACTGTGGCAATTATGATCTGAGTCCTGTAGGGCCTGAAGAAAGACAGCAGTCTTTTCAGAATCTTGGGATCGATCTCTTTAGAAAGTACTTCGTCTGTATGTGGCGCTTGTTCAGCCAACTATTCTATGCCGCTGATTTCTTCTTCAAGCAATTGCTTCTGATAAATATCAAAGTATATTCCCTTCAGTGCCAATAGTTCATTGTGTGTCCCTTCTTCAATGATCCTGCCGCGGTCAAGTACAATAATGTTGTTTGCGGACATCACTGTTGATATGCGGTGTGTGATGATTATGCTTGTTCTTCCCTGCATGATCTTCTTCAATTCCTGCAGTATCTCCTCCTCTGTTTTGGTGTCAACTGCAGACATTGAATCGTCAAGTATCAGTATCTTCGGCTTCATGTACAAAGCCCTGGCAAGAGTAGTCCTTTGCTTTTGTCCGCCGGAAAGGGTTATGCCTCTCTCTCCGAGAACAGTGCCGAACTTTTTCGGAAATGCATCAACATCCTTATACAATCCTGATGATCTTGCAGCTTCTTCGGCTGCCGTCAAATCTGAAAACTCTGCCGAATATGCAATGTTGTTTCCGATAGTGTCTGAGAAGAGGAAAGATTCCTGCGGCACTATGCCAACCGATCTTCTCAGCACCGAGAGAGGAATGGTCCGAATGTCTCTTCCGTCTAACATCACACTCCCCGAAGTAACATCCGAGATTCTCGGTATTAGATTAACCAGAGTGCTTTTGCCGGAACCTGTCGGGCCGATTATCCCCAGCGTAGTTCCCTTTCTTATGTTCAGGCTGATGTTCCTCAGAGTGTCGGAAGAAGACAGGGGATATCTGAAGCTTACATTCCTGAATTCAATATCTCCCTCTATGTCCCTCTCCGTTACCGAATAGTCAGTCTTTGAATTGTCCGATATTTCAGGCTCGGTTTCAATAATGTCCATTATTCTTTTCATGGACGGTGCTGCACGCTGTACAAGGTTGATGATCCATCCGAACGCTATCATAGGCCAAGTAAGCTGTCCGAGATAAACAAGAAAGGATGAGATGTTGCCTATCGTCATTTTTCCTTTCATCACCTCAATGCCGCCAAAGTAGATAACAATTATCACGGAAAGGCTGGTCAGCAGAAACATCATCGGAAAGGAGAATGACTGCACCTTTGCAAGAAGCAGATTCTTCTGCTGATAATCGTCCGAGATCCTGTCAAATTCGTCCGCCTCGTTTTGCTCTCGTGCGTACGACTTCACCACCCTTATTCCCGACATGCACTCCTGGGCTTTTGATGTGAGGTCTGAGAAGATCTCATAAACCCTTAGCGACCTGTTGAAGGTCGCCTTTCCCACTTTGTAAACAATGAAAGTTATGAGCGGAAGCGGCGACAGCGCAAGCACGGTAACGAGAGGATTAATGCTGAAGAGTATGATAAGAGTAAACAGGATCCGGGTTGCTGTTTGTACAGAGTACATGATCCCCGGCCCTATGAAGTTGCGCACATTTCCAATGTCATTTGTTGCATGAGCCATGATGTCGCCCGTTGAGCGGGAATTGTAAAACGACTTTGGAAACAGCAGAAGATGAGCGAAGAAAACAAGACTGATGTCATTCTCCACTTCCAGCGACAAGACTAACAGATTCTGACTCACGAGGAAAAGAAATATCCCCCTCAATCCTACCATCGCAATTCCCGCCAAGGCATACGTGAGGATGCTGTAACTGAGATGCCCGGTTGTAAGTGCATCCACAGCGGCGCCAACTATCAGCGGATAGATGCTGTCAAAACCGTTTGCCAGAATTATGAATACGGAACCTTTTGCGATCTTTGACCTATATCTCGCAAGATAGGGCCTTAAGGCTAAGAGTGATCTCATGAGGTTGGCAAAAATAACTCTTTGAATACACAATTACAGAGCAAGAATGAGTCTCGGTGAAATTGCAGGCTCAGCCGAAACTCAATCCTGATTATGCTTACTGATCCAGGATTCTCTTCAGAGCAGAATCGGGAAGCTTAACCAGCCCGGAAGCCGGAAGTCTCTCCAGAAGTTTCCTCCAGTTCGGGTCTTTTTCGAACACCTCTTTGAATAAAGGAAGTGAATTCTCCACTTTTTCGTTGTTGGCCAGCATAACGGCATGCCAGAATTTCATTTCAGCGTTTTCGGGAAACATTGCCGCTGCAAGGGAATACTCACGTCCTGCAAGTTCCATATCATTTTTCTCCGCCGCCAGGTCGCCGTTATTCATGTGTTCGTAAGCCCTGTGCACTTTAAGCAGTCTCGCCAGCTCTTTCAGGGGATCTGAGCTGTCCTCCACGCGAAGGTCTATCAGCCTGTCCTCCCACGGTTTGCCTGTTGATTCACCCTTTACCACAAGCAAGCATGCAGACTGTTTACCTCTAATATCGCCGCCTGCAATCTCAGCCGCTTCCAATGCGGCAACAAGTCTTTCGGCCAGTCTTCCCTGCGTATTTTGAAAAGCCTCTGACATTGCCGGCCATATCCTGTCATTGAGCATCATGTTTGCCTGCACCGAAAAATTCTCACCCGTGACATAACCGGCATCCTTGATGCAGAGTTTGCCGGTGTAGCAAGCCGACCTTCCTTTTGAATCAACAATTGCAACTTGCCTGTAGTCACGGCCTTCGTCTGCGCTAATCATTTCGTCAATCGCTTCCTGAGGTGATTTCCCTGCCTTAAGAAGTTCCAGTCCCCGGGGACCGAAGGAAGGATTAACAAAGGACTGAGTGGCAACAACGCCAACACCTGCTTCTCCCCAGCTTACAACAGATCCCACTGAAAACCAGTGAGACTGAACGGCAACACCCATTTCCCCTGTATCAGGATCCCTTGCTACTATTGAATAAGTATGAGCAAGGCCTCCCGGGGAGGGTACCTGCCCTGAAGCGCCGGACAAACAGACTAAAGCCATGATGAAATGCAATATGGTTTTCATGATGATTAAGGTTTGAGGCAAATTATTAATTGAAAGCCGCACATTCAATGTTACCGCCGATGATGTACTTATGCCTGAGAACGCCGGCAAACGCATGTCAGGTTTACAAAGAATCTGATCAATTTCAGGATTTTACAGATACCGTACAATCGGCGCCGGGCACGAAAATCCAAATAACTTCATTGGAAATCAAGCACTTGATGACTATTTTTGCAAAAATTAAATACCCTGAATGGCAAAAGGCTTTAATGTTTTGTTCGTTACCAGCGAAGTGTTTCCTTACTCAAAAACCGGCGGCCTTGCAGATGTCTCAAATTCCCTCCCACAAGCTTTAAACTCTCTAGGAAATGATGTAAGAATAATTACGCCGAAGTACGGACCGCTTGATGAAAGAAGGCTGCAGATACATGAGATCAAGAGGCTCAAGGACCTTAAGCTTACGGTTAACGGCAAGGATACCAGATTCAGCATCAAGTCTTCGTTCATACACAGCAAGAACACGAAAGCCCAGATGTATCTTCTTGAAAGCCTTGATTACTTCAAGAACAAGGGGATCTATCAGAACATCAATACAAAGAAGGATTTTCAGAACAATGATGAGCGTTTTCTGTTCTTCTGCAAGGCAGTTATCGAGATCCTGGAGATCCTGCAGTGGAAGCCTGATGTGATACACTGCAACGACTGGCAGACCGGACTGGTACCCGCTTTCATAAAGACCGTTTACTGCGATAATCCTTA
>DAIQRO010000048.1:3462-4282 GCA_036786155.1 Bacteroidota bacterium | reverse complement strand
GCATATCAGGGCAATTTCCCGAAGTCCAGCTTTGAGAAGACGGGGCTTCCTGACAGTGTGCTCACAGAAAAGGGCGGACTTCATCATGATCAGTTCAGCTATCTGAAGACCGGCCTGAACTATGCGGACATGATCTCAACCGTTAGTGAGAGGTATGCGGAAGAGATCAGAACCAATCGTGAATACGGTTACGGCCTCGAGGAAGTGCTCAGCGCAAAGAAGAAGAAGATGGTCGGAATTCTGAACGGAATTGATTACACTGTCTGGAATCCAGTTGTGGATAAGCTCATTCCGTACAGATACACATACCAGGAAATACCTCTTAAGTATGAGAACAAGCGCGAGCTGTTGGAGAAGCGCAGGATCGAATACGATGAGGACATTCCGCTTATCGGAGTCATCAGCAGGCTAGTTGATCAGAAAGGATTTGACCTGATAGTTGAAGCCCTGCCTGAGCTTATGAAAGAAGATATTCACATGATAATACTCGGAACAGGAGAGGAGAAGTATCAGAAATTCCTTAAGTCGGCCGAAAAGAAATACAAGAACAAACTTGCAGTGGAGATCGGTTTTGACGAGACGCTTGCCCATCAGATCGAAGCCGCGTCCGACATATATCTTATGCCTTCCAAGTTTGAACCTTGCGGACTGAATCAGATGTACAGCCTTAAATACGGAACAGTGCCGATTGTCAGAAACACCGGAGGACTTGCAGATACGATAATTGATTACAGAAAGCCGAAGGGCAACGGATTCCTGTTTGACAAATACGATTCAAAAGAGATGGTAAAGACCGTGAAGACTGCTCTGAAGTTGTTCC
>DAIQRO010000048.1:0-3452 GCA_036786155.1 Bacteroidota bacterium | reverse complement strand
AGCTGGTAAGGCAGGGAATGTCGCTCGACTTCTCTTGGAAAGTATCGGCACAGAAGTACATGAAACTTTACAAGGACGTCAACTCTTCCAGGTCATGATCCGAAACAGGGCCGTCTTTCTTGACAGGGACGGCACTTTGAATGAAGAAGTGAGTTATCTGTCAAGAGTGGAAGATCTTAAGATCATACCGGGCGCAGAGACTGCATTGAAGGAACTGAGGAAGGCCGGTTATCTTAACATAGTGATAACGAATCAGTCGGGCATATCGAGAGGTTTTTTTACTGAGGAAGATCTAAGCGAAATACATGCAGAGCTGTCAGCAAGACTGCAGGACAGAGGCCGCAGCCTGATAGACGGGATATTCTATTCACCTTATCATCCTGAGGGCATAATGGAAAGATACAGGCTGGAGAGTCCAGACAGGAAACCCGGCACCGGAATGATAATGAAGGCGGCTGAAAGATTTGACATCGAGCTTAAGGAATCATTTCTCATAGGCGACAGTTTGACAGACATGCAATGTGCAGAGAATGCCGGATTGAGGAAGATACTTGTTATGACGGGATATGGAAGAAAGACCAAAGAAGTGTGCGCCGGCATGGGAATTGAGCCGGAGTATGTAGCAGAGGATATCCTTGATGCCGCCGGTTATATAACCGGCGGGTTCACAATAAAGCAAACAGGAAATTAACTTTTGACAAGATCATGTTTCGGGGCCGCGGCAATATATATTGCCGCGCTCATTCTGGCCATAAGCGGCTGCCAAAACGAACCCGGAGATGTGGGGCTCAGTTTCATTTCTCCAAACGATACAACCGGCGTCAAATATCTTGACTCGGTCACTGACTCGCTCACCGTAACCTCCGTCACTTACGAAAAAGCAATCAATACTTACGGAGCAACTTTCTTCTTCGTCGGCAAGTATGAACAGTTCGAATCGAAGTCGGCTTTGAAATTCGTCAATATCCCGGCTGATTATGACAGCGCTACCGAGCTGTCTGCTTCCATCAACCTCCGTGCAGGTGATGTAGTATTCCAGAACAAGACAGGGGTTACTGCTTTCTCTGTTTACAGGATACTGACAAGCATCAACCTTGCCACTGTTACAATTGACTCCATAACTTCTTCAACAGTTGGCACTACGCCGCTGGGAAGTTATTCGGGTGTTGTTCCGGATACGCAGTTCATAAGCGTTTCAATAGACAATCAGACTGTCAAAGACTGGCTTGAGTATGCCGCCGATACTTCCTATGCTCAGAAGAATTACGGCATTATGCTGCAGCCGTCTTCCGCATCCACTACGATCAGGGGTTTCTATTCTTTCAACAATCAGACAGCTAATCTGCCCTACCTCTCAGTAGTGCTTACAAAGAACGGGGAAACCGATACGATCAAGATCATTGCACCTGAAACAGTCAGCCTTTCAGATGCTCAGTCGGCAAATCTTCCCCCGGAAAGAATGCTGGTTCAAAACGGGATTGCTTACAGAACTTCCATGATGTATGATCTCAGCAAACTTCCGTCCAATGTCATAATCAACAATGCAAGGGTTGAACTTCATCTCGACAGCAAGGCTTCCTATGTTTCCGAAAGCGGAAGCAGGACCCTTGTTTTCGGACTGATCAACGATACTTCCGGTTTCGGCGACACGCTCTTTACAAATGCGTTTCCTCTGGATTCCGTAACTTATTCGGTTTCAGTCAATCAGATATTTCAGAACTGGAATTCCGGTTTTCTTCCAAACCTCGGACTTTCCATTAAAGGAAGTTTCGAACTTCAGAACCTCGACAGGTTCGTTTTCTTTTCAAATGCAGTAGCCGATACAACCCTTAGGCCTCGATTGAAAATCTATTATACGCTCAGAAACTGATGAACAGGATAATCTCATTGCTTGCGGTTCTGCTGATCCTGGGTTCCGTTCCCGCCAATGCGCAGGAACAGGACGCAGGTGGTTCGCCTTATTCACTGTTCGGCATCGGCGATATCATCAACTACTCAAGCAACCGGACTTACTCGATGGGAATCCTCGGAACCTCCCTCTTCGGCAACTATGTGAATTCGTACAATCCAGCATCGCTGGGCAAATTGCGGCTCACTCAGCTGACATTCGCATTCGATTACGGATTCTTCAACACACAAAATGCAACCACGGAAAGCAAACTCTCCAACGGAACTGTTCTCGGATTCAATCTTGGAATTCCGCTCTCAGTTGCAAACGGATGGACATGGTCGCTCGGATTCAATCCCGTAACCATTGTAAATACCAAAGTGAAGCTGAACGGTAGCACCGGCGGACAGAGTTTCACCCAGACCTACTCTTCCAAAGGCGGACTATCGAGGATCAGCACTGGAATGTCATACACACTTGCCAGGGCTTTGACATTGGGAGCAGAATACAACTACGGATTCGGAGAGATCAAATCACAGAACTTCATCAGCTTCAATGCGCAGGGCTTCATTAACACAAACATAAAGAAGGAACTTGATTTTGATAAGTCTTACACAAAGTTCGGCGCAATTCTCGAACCGGGAAGACTCTTCAGAAGCATTCCTCTGAGAAACCTGACGATCGGATTCCTTTACCAGTTCGGATTCGGACTCAACTCAAGCGAACAGGGCATTTACAATTCTTCACTCTCCATTGATACGGTAAGCCTGGGCTCAGGTGAGATCGAAATTCCTTACCAGATGTCATTCGGAATTACGAATGTCTTTTCAAACAAGTATGTGACAAGCGCAGACATTGTGTTGCAGAACTGGAGCAATTTCAAACAGTCGAGCGCGCTTGATGTGAAGCTTGGAAGCTCATACAGGGCAGGCCTCGGCATTGAGATCCTTCCTTCAAGCGAACCTTCCGGACTGTTTGAAACTATGAGTTACAGAATCGGCGGATATTATGAAAAACTGTTTTACAATGTTGCAGGTAACGACATCAATTCATGGGGAGTGAGAGCAGGAGCAAATATTCCGTTAAGCGATTTCAGTTCACTGGAGCTTGGAGTTAACTATTCTCAGAGAGGCACTACCAGCAATGGTCTCGTAAAGGACCAGTTTCTCAATTTCACGGCTTCTGTTAACTTTGGCGAAATATGGTTCATCAGGCCGAGAGAAGAAGATCAATAAAACTTAAAATGAAATGGACCCAATAAAGCACACACTCGAAGAATACGACAAGGAAATTCTTGACGCGATCAGGAATGAAACTGCAAGGCAATCCGACAAGCTCGAACTTATCGCATCAGAGAATTTTGTTTCATACGCTGTTATCGAAGCGCTCGGTTCAACTCTTACAAATAAATATGCCGAGGGTTATCCGGGGAAGAGATATTACGGAGGATGTGAATATGTTGACGTGGCGGAAGACCTTGCCAGGGACAGGGCAAAGAAACTTTTCGGTGCCGAGTATGTCAATGTTCAGCCGCACTCAGGAAGCCAGGCCAATATGGCTGTGT
>DAIQRO010000275.1:0-3581 GCA_036786155.1 Bacteroidota bacterium | reverse complement strand
ACGAAGAAGTTCCGAAAGAAATTGAGATGAAGCTCATTGCCGAGTATCAGAAAGAAAAAGCCGAATCACAATAATCTGATAAGGCAAACAACTTCAATTTGAATTGCTGACACCCCTTCCTGTAGGTTCTGAAGGGGTGTTCCGTTAGAGATACTCAAGTCTATCCAAAACTAAAAACCAAGTATGCTGGAATTGCTGTCACAACCCGAGACTTACATCAGTCTGCTAACCCTTACTTTTCTTGAGATCGTTCTTGGCATTGACAACATTATCTTCATTTCCATACTGACGGGAAGACTGCCCGAGGAGATGAGGGAGAAGGCGCGCATAATCGGTCTCTCGGCCGCGCTTGTGTTCCGGATACTTCTTCTCCTTGCAATCAGCTGGGTTGTGGGACTGGTTGAACCTCTGTTCACAATTTTTTCACACAGTATTTCCGGCAGGGACCTTATACTACTCGGCGGCGGATTGTTCCTGCTTGTCAAAAGCACTCTTGAGATCCATACACAGCTTGAAGGCGATGAGCATTTAAAAGACTCCGGCAAAGGAGCGACATTTTGGGGTGTGATCTTTCAGATCATAGTGCTTGATCTGGTATTCTCGCTTGACTCCGTAATTACAGCCGTCGGACTTGTAAAGCACGTAGAGATAATGATCACGGCGATCATAATCTCAATGATAGTGATGATCATCTTTGCAGGAAAGGTCAGTGACTTCATTCACAAACATCCGACCATAAAGATGCTTGCACTTTCATTCCTTCTTATGATTGGACTCTTGCTGATGGTGGAGAGCTTTCATATCGAAGTGCCGAAGGGTTACGTTTACTTTGCAATGGCATTTGCGTTTGCGGTTGAGATGCTCAACATAAGAGTAAGAAGCAGGAGACCGGGCAAGGAAAGAGACGCGCATTAAGCATTCATCTGCCTGATTTCGGCTAACGGATAATGATGGTGTCTGCAATATGGGCGTACTCACTGTCTTCGTAAAATAAGTAGTATTTCCCCGGGCTTTCGGCTTTGAAAACGTAAACAGTGCTATCGGGTTTCATGGCTCCTGTACAGAAAGCACCGACATATTTTCCGTAAATACTAACATCTATATATCTTCCGTTTCTGCGTTCAATGGCCCAGCCTTCTAAACCGCATCCGTTGCTGTACTGGAACTTTATCAGGATCGGAATATCCGTGTTGACGCTTCCTGTATCAGGAGCAACTGTATCAACAACGCCTACTCTCTGAATGTATGTATCGCTTTCCGTGACGCATCCCGATGTGAGAAGCGTTGAAATTCCAAGTATTGCTGTAATGCTTGTTTTGAGAGACATAATTAAGTCTGACTAAATTGTGAAGTGCTTTTTCAGTAAAAGCTAAGCTGTAACTATTCGCATACAGTAATGTGTTTTAACAGTTCAATTTAACAAGATCCTTCAATCCGGCAAACCCGTAGTCCGGGATTCCATTCTGCAAAGGACTTATATGTTGGAATAGAGGCTCCATAGTTTCTGAAATACATCGTCAAGAGCCGGGCCGAGCAGTTCGGGATCATCGGTCTTTGAAGGCATGTTCTCAAAAACAACATAAGGAACCGGAACTCCGTTAATGTCAATATGAGTAGGGGATGCAGAAGAAATTTCTTCCCAGTCAACAAGCTTGTACATCTTCTCAAGCTTGTCATCAGGAAGTCCGTGTTCAAGTATGCTGTCGGGCTTGTTCGGGTTGAAGCGCTTCCGGTTCTTTCTGAGTGACTCTTCAAAGGTGACATTTATGTAAACAAGTGCGGCGCCTTCAAGCAACTCCTTTGAAAGATGCCTGAACGCCTCTTTGTATCCGCCGTGTTCGGTCCCGCGGGAAAATTCAATAAGCGCAGTATTGCCTTTGTGGAATTCGGGCAGGTCCCTCATGAGCTTTGAATACTCAAGCGAGATCCTCTCTATGAGCAGGTGCCACAGGTATTCATGCTTGAAATATCCTTCGTCATCAGTGTGTATTCTCGGCTTGCCGAACTTCTTTGCAAGGATAGCATCTTCTTCGAACCAGGTCCACAGCATGGGGAAGTCATCAATTTCCTTCAACTTTCCGATATGAAATTTTCTTGCTCTTTCCTCATCGGATGCATTCTTCAGATAATTGATCACTTCCGATTTCCCTGAAGCCGGCCTTCCGAGCAAAATTATTTTTTTGAATATATCTGACATGGTAAGCGGTTAATTGTTGGAAGCGGCAAATTAGCCATACGGCATCAGATATTCAAAACATTATTGACAATCGGAGGATCCGGCTTAATTACTGCTTTTCAAATTATCCGCCGAAAACGTAGCTTCTTAATGCCCCGATAATTTTATCAGGCATGAATGCTAACCGATCAGTAGATCTGAGGCCCATTGCAAGCTCCGAAGATCCGGCCTACGTGTTCCATCACTTCATCAAATGCGGCGGCACGACTGTTACCGAAGTTCTCAGATCGTGGTTCAATATTGTAAACGACCATTTTGTAACGTTTGATGAGTTGGAGAAATACAAGATCAGGAGAATTGATCTCAAGAATCTAAGGGCAGGAGATTGCGTTGTAGGGCACTATGCAGTGGAAGGAACATATCTGTTTGAAAGATATCCTGAACTGATAGATGATCCGAACCGGTTTCGTATTATCACTTTTCTGAGAGATCCTCTCGAGTTCTGCATTTCATTCTACTTCTATTCAAAGAAACAGGGAAGAATGAGTCAGACTCTCAGGGAGTTCCTTGAGTCAAACAGAAACCTGATTGCATACTATTTTCCGTGCTATTACGATTGCAAAGAGGTCATGAACCGGTACTACTTCATTGGCATTGCAGAGAGAATGGAAGAATCACTGGGCAAGCTTGCGGCAATGCTAAACAAAGATATGCCGGAGATCAGAAAACTCAATGAAACAGAAAGAGACAAAGAGCTCGAAATCACAGACGACAGCTTCAGAAAGTGGTTCAGAACTTACAATGACATTGACTACAGGATATATGAGTACGCGTGCAGTTTGCTTGATGAGCGCAAACCCCTGGCTAAGTAGACATTTCTGAAAGAATTTTCTTACATACTTCGCGTTTTCATGCTACAGGTTTCTTGCTTCGTTTTCCTTTACGGGCAATTCATCAGTGCACAGTCATTGCAAAGTGATCCTGATACCGGCAATATTTCAGGAAGCGTTGAGATAGATTACAATTTCGTTCAGGATGATGATGACTATCTCATGCCAACAGTTACACTTGAACTTGGCGCGATCCATTTTGAGATGAGGCATAACTATGAAGAGAAGAACAGCGGGTCATTTTGGGCGGGCATGAAGATGCAAACAGGTGAAGAGGCAGTATTCAGCGTAACACCGCTTGCGGGAGTCGTACTCGGAAGCGTTGCGGGATTTGCTCCGGGACTTGAAATGGAATTGGACTATGGAATATTGAATGCTTTAACAAATTCGGAATACTTTTTTAATGGAGAGGACAGCGATGAAAGTTTCTTTTACACATGGAACGAATTCACAGTTACCGCTGGAGGATTGCTTACTCTCGGCGCGGTAATTCAAAGGACGAAGATAAAAAGTGA
>DAIQRO010000047.1:16175-16906 GCA_036786155.1 Bacteroidota bacterium | reverse complement strand
GCAGGAGCGGCACTCACTGTCTATACTTTGCTCTCATATCCGTTCCCTAAAGTTTCCGCGGCAGAGATAGACACAAGCATGAAAAGGATCGGCCGGGAACTTCTGGGCTATCAGGCAAACGGATATGCTCTGCCGTTTGAGGTGATCAGCATACTCCTGCTGGCCGGTATGCTGGGAGTGATAATTATTGCCAAGCGATCTGAAAAATGACCAACCGACATGATTGAAAAGATCGGAATTGAAAACCTTCTGATACTCAGCGCGCTGATGTTCTTCATAGGCGTTTACGGATTCCTTGTAAGAAAGAACCTGATCACAATGCTGATGTCAGTAGAGCTGATACTGAATGCCGTGAACATAAACTTCGTGGCGTTCAACAGGTACTTCTATCCGGAAAAACTGCAGGGCCATTTCTTCGCCCTGTTTGTCATTGCAGTGGCCGCAACTGAAGTTGCCGTTGCGATTGCAATCATAATAAGTCTTTACAGAAAGATCAGAACAATTGATGTTGAAAAAGCAAGCGAGATGAAATATTGATGAACTATGATAAATGACTCTTACTCTTTTACTGTCGCCATACCTCTGATAGTCTTCTTCTCATTCCTTGTCATCGGACTGGGATTCGGGAGGCTCAAACCTATGGTCTCCGGGATATTCGGAACACTGGCATTGCTGGCAGTGACCGCACTGTCGTACTTCACGGCTTACCGCTATTTCTTTGTTGACGGGAT
>DAIQRO010000047.1:2538-16165 GCA_036786155.1 Bacteroidota bacterium | reverse complement strand
CGTTTCAGAAGTTCATAGCATACGATGCTTTGTGGATGAGCTTCACGGACAGTCTTCAGATCCGAATGGGTGTATTGATTGACCCGATCTCCGTAATGATGCTTGTGGTGATCTCGACTGTTTCGCTCATGGTGCATATCTATAGTCTGGAGTACATGAAGCATGAGGAAGGTTTCTCGAGATATTACTCTTTCCTGTCATTGTTCACTTTTTCAATGATGGGGCTTGTATTGTCATCGAACATCTTTCAGATCTACATATTTTGGGAACTTGTCGGGCTTTCATCATACCTCCTGATCGGACACTACTATGAGAAACCTTCTGCGGTAGCCGCATCAAAGAAAGCGTTCATTGTTACAAGGTTTGCGGACTTCGGATTCCTCGTCGGCATTCTTATGCTTTCGGGGATCACGGGCACGTTTGATTTTCTGAAGATCACTGACCCGGGCGGCTCAGCTCTGACGCAGGGTTCGGCGATCGGATTCATGGGACTGTCTGTTATGACATGGAGTCTCCTGCTTGTGTTTGCGGGAGCCGCCGGCAAGTCGGCCATGTTTCCCCTGCACATCTGGCTTCCCGATGCAATGGAAGGCCCGACCCCTGTCTCTGCTCTCATACACGCGGCTACCATGGTTGTTGCCGGTGTCTATCTCGTTGCAAGGCTATTCACGGTCTATGTCCTTGCGGCCCCCGATGCTCTCATCACGATCGGTTACATCGGAACATTCACTTCGCTCTTTGCGGCTGTAATCGCTTGCACTCAGTTCGACATCAAGAGGGTTCTCGCGTTCTCCACTATCTCGCAGATCGGGTTGATGATGGGCGGGCTTGGCGTATCGGGCTATACTGGACAGGAAGGCCTCGGCTATACGGCGTCAATGTTTCACTTGTTCACGCATGCAATGTTCAAGGCTCTGCTGTTCCTGTGCGCCGGCGCTGTGATACATGCAGTTCATACAAACGAGATGACCGGAATGGGAGGATTAAGAAAGTATATGCCGGTTACAAACATTGCTTTCCTTGTAGGATGCCTTGCTATCGCGGGAGTTCCGCCGCTGTCAGGATTCTTCAGCAAAGACGAGATACTTACGGCAGACCTTGAGAAAGACAAACTGCTGTTTGCAGTTCAGTATGCAGTTGCGGGACTTACTGCATTCTACATGTTCCGTCTTTACTATTCGATCTTCTGGAACAGCGACAGGCAGTATCACACGAAGCCGCACGAATCTCCGTTTGCAATGCTCTTTGCCCTGATCTTTCTTTCGGCGGCATCTATCGTTTCAGGATTCATCCCTTTCAGCAGGCTTGTAACTCCCGATCTGAAGCCGTTTGATTCGCATATTCACTGGGCAGTTGCAATTCCGGCAATAGCGATCGCGGCGGTGGGCATTCTCATTGCCACTCTTATGTACAGGAAAGAGAGCGGCTTGCCGGCGAAATCTGCTGCGGCCTTTGTCGGACTCTACAGAGCCGCATACAGGAAGTTTTACATTGACGAGATCTACATCTTCATTACAAAGAATGTAATCTTCAGATACATATCCGCGCCTCTTGCTTGGTTCGACCGCAATGTGGTTGACAATGCAATGAACAGCATTGCCGCACTGACCAATCTTACATCCTCGAGGATAAAGGGGCTTCAGTCGGGACAGCTTCAGCAGTATGCTTATGTTATGGTTGCGGGCGTAATAATAGTTGTGCTTGCCGCTTTGTATTTTATGAACGGATAACTGACGATGTGAAATGAATATTCTACTTTGGCTCATCTTCATACCCTTGTCAACGGTGGCAGTGCTGATCTTCTGCAAAGAAAGAAGGCAGTACAGGGTAACTTCCGCATTCGGGATGGGCCTTCAGCTCCTGTTCTCCGTGTATCTTGTTTTCAGGTATGTTGAAGAGAGGAACGCGGGCAATGCGGAGCCGATGGCATTCATGTACAGCTACCGGTGGTTCGATGCGTTCAACATTTCCTTCATGACAGGCATTGACGCAATTTCACTTTCGCTTGTCGTACTCACTTCAATTGTCGCATTCACCGGAGTTCTGGTTTCATGGAGAATAGAAAAGCTTCCGAAAGAATTCTTTATTTCGCTCATCACCCTCGCAATGGGAGTCTTCGGTTTCTTCATTACCATTGACCTGTTCACGATGTTTCTGTTCTATGAGCTTGCTGTGATCCCGATGTATCTTCTCATCGGAATCTGGGGAAGCGGCAGGAAGGAGTATTCGGCTATGAAGCTCACGTTGATGCTTATGGGTGCTTCGGCGCTCCTGCTTGTCGGAATACTCGGGCTGTATGTTTACTCATCATCAGACGTGAACATCCTGAGCTTCAGCATTTATGATATTGCATCTGCGGACATTCCGCTGGAAGCGCAGAGGTTCTTCTTCCCGATGGTGTTTGTCGGATTCGGCGTTCTCGGCGCACTCTTCCCTCTGCATACATGGTCACCCGACGGACACTCGTCCGCGCCGACTGCAGTCTCAATGCTTCATGCGGGAGTGCTCATGAAAATGGGAGGTTACGGTTGCCTGCGCGTTGCAATGTTCCTTTTGCCTGAAGCCGCAAAGGAAATGGCATGGTTCTTCATCATCCTCACAACCATCAGCATAGTTTACGGCGCGTTCGGAGCCATTGTGCAGAAAGACCTTAAGTATATTAACGCTTATTCATCGGTTAGCCACTGCGGACTTGTGCTCTTTGCGATGCTTATGATGAATCAGACGGCGGTCAACGGGTCTGTGCTTCAGATGATCTCTCACGGACTGATGACGGCGCTCTTCTTCGCGCTCATAGGAATGATCTACGAAAGGACGCACACAAGAGACATAAGGTGCATGGGCTGGTTGATGAAGATCATGCCGTTCCTCGGAGTCTGCTACATGATTGCCGGATTTGCTTCGCTCGGCCTTCCCGGACTCAGCGGATTTGTTGCCGAGGTGAATGTGTTCGTGGGAGCGTTCATGCACACGGATAAATTTCACAGGACTGCGACCGTGATCGCAGTTGCATCAATTGTCATCACGGCGGTCTATATCCTTCGCGTTGTCGGAACACTTCTTCTCGGTCCTCTCCGGGACGGGCATGAGTTTGAGACCGGTGATGCAAGATGGTATGAAAGATGGGCAAACATACTTCTGATCGCTTCAATTGCTGCGATCGGAATTGCGCCGCTCTGGCTTTCGGATGCGCTGATAAGAAGCATTCAACCGATCATTCAGAAACTTCAGTGATGATGACTTATGACACTTGAACAATTCATGATAATGCGCCACGAACTGCTGATAATAGTTGCAGCAGTGCTGATCGTGATAGTGGAACTGATGAATTCCGATGAACACAAGGAGAGGGTCATTCCTTTTGCGGTCATAGTTTTTCTTGCCGTCACGGTTGCAGGATTCCTGCCTATTGATACGGGAATACTTTTCGGCGGAATGTACAGGACCGATGACATAACCATCATAATGAAGAACGCTCTGAACATCGGCGTGTTCATAATTTTTCTGCAGTCCGCCGCATGGCTGAAGAAACATAAAGACACATTCAGAAGCTACGGCGCTTTCTACTTCATAATGCTAGCGTCTCTTACCGGCATGCAGTACCTGATCTCGTCAGGAGATTTCCTGATGTTCTTCATCGGAACGGAGCTCGCAACAATTCCGATCGCGGCGCTCGTTGCAATGGAGAAAGCGCGAGAGCAGTCGGGAGAAGCGGGAGTGAAGCTGATACTTTCCGCCGCCTTATCTTCCGGGATAACGCTCTTCGGTATTTCGCTTCTCTACGGATCATCCGGTTCAATTTTCTTCTCGGATGTTGCAAGGTCTTTCGCAGCTGATGACCTGCAGATCCTTGCACTGCTGTTTGTCTTTGCCGGAATTGCATTCAAGATCTCAATTGTGCCGTTCCATCTGTGGACAGCGGACGTGTACGAAGGCGCGCCTGTGAGCGTTACTTCATATCTGTCCGTGATCTCCAAGGGAGCCGCAGTTTTCATACTCGTTTTTCTTCTGTACAAAGTGTTCTACACCGTGCCGGGAATCTGGATGAACGTGCTCTATGCAGTCTCGGTGCTAACAATGACAGTTGGAAATCTCTTTGCCATCAGACAGCAGAATCTGAAACGGTTCCTTGCATTCTCATCAATAGCTCAGGCAGGGTTTGTGCTTCTTGGCATCATTTGCGGTACACAGCTCGGCTTCGCTTCAGTCGTTTACTTCCTGCTCATTTATGTTTTCTCGCAACTCGGAGCTTTCGGAGTCGTTGCCGCCATTTCCAATGCTTCCGGAAAGGAGAACATAGACGACTACAACGGACTGTACAGGACAAATCCTAAGATGAGCCTTGTGATGATGCTGTCGCTCTTCTCTCTTGCAGGTATTCCCCCGGTTGCCGGTTTCTTTGCAAAGTTCTTCCTGTTCATCGCGGCCGCAAGAGAAGGATATTACATTTTGCTTCTGATCGCAGTTGCAAATGTAACAGTGTCGCTCTACTATTATCTGCTTGTTGTGAAGGCGATGTTCATCAACGAGTCGGATGATCCGATAAGGAAGATCGAGAACGACTTTTACACCAAGGCGGGTCTTGCAATTTGCGCCGCCGGCATTCTTGCCATCGGGTTTTTCGGAACACTCTTTGACTATATTAACAGCATATCTTACGGAGTGAAATAACTCATGCCACTTGAAAGCGGAAAACATATCGAAAAGGAAATTGAAGGAGTAAGATGCCGCGTTGTTGAAACGGGTATGGATGAAGAAAGGATGAATTTCATCAAAGAACTGCTTGAACACAACGGGTACGAAGTGAAAACGGAAAAGGAAGCAAGGAAGGATGAAAGTCTTCCCGAAAAATTTACGCTTGGAGTCACAGACATAATATTCAATCCGGTCATTGCTGTTTACGAAAGAAAGCTCAGGACTTTCGACGGAAAGATCGTTACCGCGCAGTTCTGGAAGCAGGCAGATGAGGATTCGAAAAAGTGGTACTGGAAAGTCAGGTACAGTCAATAGTCTCCGAAGAGCAATCTCCGACATTCAAGCCCTGAATACAAATGCCAGAGCAGGACTCAGTATCCGCAGATAAAAGATCGCAAATTCTCAAAAAGTACATTCCGGGGATCTTCCTGTTTTCGGAATACCGCAGGGAATGGCTGCCAAAGGACATTGCCTCGGGCCTTTCCGTTGCATCAATCGCCTTGCCGCTCGGGATCGCGTATTCGAGCCTCGCGGGGCTTCCTCCAGAAACGGGACTCTATTCCACAATACTGCCCATGGCCGCTTATGCGCTGTTCGGAACTTCAAGACAGTTGATAATCGGGCCGGACTCTGCAACGTGCCTCATGGTAGGTGCGTCGCTGGCAATGTATGCATCAGACGGGACACCCGAATACAGGGCACTGTCAAGCGTGTTCTGCTTGCTTGTCGGAGTGTTTGCAATTATTGCCGGATTGTTCAAGCTCGGCTTCGTTGCCAATTTCATGTCAAGGCCGATCCTCACAGGTTATCTCAACGGACTTGCACTCAGCATCATTGTAGGACAGCTCGGTAAACTTTGCGGGTTTCCGCTTAAGTCTGAAGGCCTTTTCAAGATGCTTTACAGCTTTGTATCAAGCATAAACGAAGTTCATTTGCTCACTCTTGCAATAGGTGCAGGCGCTTTTGTCTTCCTCCGGTTAATGAAGTCCTTTGCCCCGAAAATTCCCGCGCCGCTGATCGTCATAGCCGTATGCGCCGTAGCATCGGCAGTTTACGGATTGTCATCTCAGGGTGTTGCAGTTGTAGGCGCATTGCCATCAGGGCTTCCGGCACTTGCAATCACCGGGGTTGACTTCAAGCACTTTCCCGGGCTAATTCCGAACTCAATGGAAATACTCCTTATCACATACTGCAGTATGATGCTCACAAACAAGAGCTTTGCGACCAAGAGAGGTTACAGGATTGAGCCGAATCAGGAGTTCATTGCTCTCGGGGTTTCGAATATCTTTTCCGGCCTTTCGCAGGGTTTTGTTGTAAGCGGAGCAGATTCCAGAACTGCGGTGAACGATTCATTCGGAGGCAAGACGCAGTTGGTTGCCGTCATTGCATCAATCACGGTCGCGATCTTTGTCATGTTCTTCACAGGGTATCTTGAGCTTGTGCCGGTCACAATACTTGCGGCAATAGTGATCTCCGCATCAATCGGCTTGTTTGACATCGGATATCTTAAAAGCATTTACAGGATAAGCAAGGCGGAGTTTGGCATTGCAGTGCTGACGGGACTGTGCGTGCTTTCGCTCGGAGTAATTCCCGCTCTTGTAATTGCTGTCCTGCTCTCTATCGTAAGGTTGATAATGCTGTCCACAAATCCACCCGTCCAGATACTTGGAAGAGTGGAGCAAACAGGTTCATACCATAATGTTGAGACCAATCCTAATGCTGTGTCATTTCCGGGACTCATGATCTTCCGCTTCCCTGCATCGCTCTTGTTCTATAATGCATCCAGTTTTTCCGAGGGCCTGAGAAGCAAGGTGAACGAATTCGGTCCGGGGCTGAAGTGCGTCATGATTGACTGCGAAGTGTTTGCGCTTATTGATGTTACGGGGGCAGTCACATTGAAGGAGGAGATCACGGAACTTCAGAAGAAAGGCGTGGACGTGATCATTGCATCCGAGAGATCTCATATCAGAAAAATTCTGAATAATTCAGGCGTGGTTGAACTTGCCGGAGAAGAGAATCTTTGTTACACTTTGGATGAAGGCGTCGGAAAATATTTGAACGCTAAGCGATTCCAGGCGAAACTCTTTCTCTAGTTTCTATCTGAAGTAATCATCATCTCACTTAAGGTCATTTTACCAGTATGCACTTCATTGTGCTTACGGGCTTTCCGTCCGCACGCAAGGAATAAAAGTATATTCCGCTCGAAAGCAGGCTTCCGCTGAAATAAGCCCTGTGCAGACCAGGAGGCATCACTTCATTCGCAAGTACTGCGACTTTTTGTCCCCCGGCATCATACACAGACAGCTCAATAAGCGATTCGCGTGATACGGAAAAGGGAATTGCCGTGACGGGATTGAAGGGATTCGGATAGTTCTGTCCGAGTGAGTAACCTGAAGGTAATGCATGAATTCCGGAAATTCCTGTCGTCTGTTCAAATGAAAACACACCGGAGTTGTTGCTTCCCGTGAACATCTTTCCCCGTAAAGTTGCAAAAGAGTATGCATAACTGTTTGACGGAAATCCTGAATTGACCTGTGCCCAGTTATTGCCGCGGTTGGTTGAAAGGAAGATCTTGCCGTCATCCGTTGAGATAAAGATGTCACCGTTGGAATTGGCCGCCGCAGCTCTTAAGTTTGCCGTTGAGTTCTGTGAACCGACACTCGTGAATGATGCGCCGTTGTCGGTTGACCGGTGGAGGCCGAATGCATCAGAAACATATATCGCATTGTCAGGGGCTTTAAATACGGTCTTAATGAAAATGGGTGGAAATGAAGTGAGGTTTGTAAAATTCAGTCCGCCGTTTGTTGACTGTATGACTCCCGAAAGCGACGTTCCCATAAGTATCCTTTCGTCTTCCGTCAATGCCATTCCTCCCACAAAGCCAAGGTCCATCCTTACGGTTTGCAGCCATGAGGCACCAGCATCAGTTGACCTGAATACGAACACGCCGACATTACCGATTGTTGGTCCGACGGTCACTGAATAAGCCGCTGATATTGAGCCGTCGGGCAGAAAGACAATACCTCCGCCTCCGGCGTAATTGAGTGGAAAGGATCTTCGGTCAGCGTCTGACCATGTAGCTCCCTGATCTGTTGACCTGTGTATGAATGACGAATCCACCGTCTTTGACAAAGCGAACAGGATACCGGTCGGGGATGAAGCAATCACTGAAACACGTTTACCGGAAAGCCCGGACAGGGACCAGCTCAGTCCGCTGTTGGTGGATTTGTAAACTCCGACCGCCCAGCTTGAAGCATACAGGTTTCCGTCCGGATCTGCGGCGACTGAATATACAATGTCATTGTTCCCCTGAGACATCGGGCCTGTCTGCATCCACACGCCTTGCGAAAAGGCGGCCCTGAAAAGCAGAAGTGAAACAGCAACGGCAATTATTCTCATAAACTGTAATTATCAATTGAAATTAATTTCATACACGCAAAGTAATCATCAGCAATTTACCGGGAGAACAAAAAAATGCACAGACGTAGGAATCAGGATTCCCGATGTACTTGTCGCTAATTATGCCGGGCGTAATTGAAAGCCAACTCACGGATCATATACTCGTAACAATCTTCAATCAAGTGCCGGCTGAGTGACGAAGTTCAATGAAGCTTCACTTCTTGTAAATGTTCAAATCCCTGAACCTGAAGTAGCATGACCCTCCTGTAGTTGCCGCTCGGATCTGATAATAGAAATACTGGTTCACCTTTGGAGACGGAATAGTGACAGTGACTGAATGCTCGGCGTCGTCGAGTATAAGACCTGACGGCTGATAAACTACATAGTCAGTTGTATCAATGCTGTAGTAAAGTTTCATGGGAAGCGATGAATTATTTGATGTGCCTGCATAATTAAGTGAGATCTCAACACTGTCCCTGTCAGTGAAGTTAAGTGTCTGCCCGCTCACGCTTGAGATTTTTGTTGAAACTCCGGCGCTTGTGCGTACTGAATCGCTAGCCACTGTTGCAAGCAGTACCTTTCCTGCCGGAGGATTTGGATTGTTAGAGGAATCAGAATCACTGCCGCATGATTCGATAATCATTGAGACAACTGCAATAGAAGCAACGAAGAAATACTTCCATGCTGACTTGCGCATATACAGTGTTTTAGGTTGTCGGCAGAATTGCCTTGAGCAAATATTGTTATTAATGTCACGAATATCTATTCATCAATAAGATGCAACTTCATGTTTCTTGCATCATTACTCTTACATGTTGTGAATACCCTTGAGTTTACATTGCATATTCAGGCATTTGCTAAAGAACACTTACTGCCAAATGAGCGGCAAGCGTCTGCTGTCCCCTGCAGATATCGGAAAGTGTTCTGCCGCAATGCCCCGGAATTTTGTCTGTTAATCATGCAGTAAATTCTGCATCTTTCAAGTCATTCTTAGCAAAACCTTTCAAATCCAAAAAATGAAAGAAAGAGATCGAAAGTCAAAGATAGAGCCGAGATGGCCTGTGGCTCTGACCCTGATTCTGATAATACTTCTCAACTATGCGCTTCCAAGCCGGATTGCTCTCTTTCCCGCCTGGATAGCATACCCTATCGGGTTGATCATGCTATTCCCTATTCTGATGGTTGGCATTACTTCCGGAAGTCCCAAATGGCTGAAAATCGAAAAGATCATACTGCATTCGGCGGCGATCTTGATTGGTTTGTCGAATTGCGTTAATCTCACCAGACTGACGGAATCTATGATAATGAATACGCAAGACGTAAGCGGTATCGTTTTGCTGACATCAAGTATTGCAATCTGGGCCTTGAATGTCATGATCTTTTCACTGATCTACTGGCAATTGGACCGTGGCGGCCCGGAAAGCAGGATCACTGGCGGAGAAAAACTGCCATCATGGTTATTCCCGCAGGATTCAGCTCCCGAGGGCACGATACCTACCGGCTGGAGGCCTCAGTTCCCTGACTATCTGTATCTTTCGTATTCCACTGCAACCGCATTCAGCACTACCGAGGTTGCTCCGGTCACTATCCGGGCAAAAATGCTGATGATGCTTGAGAGTCTCATATCACTTGTTACAATTCTTATGGTGGCGGCAAGGGCCATTAACATTCTGACGTAAAGTGTGAACCTCAACCAAGGTGTTGTAGCCGGTGTAGCAAAGAATCACTTGTATCTTTGTGACTGATAGGGTATAATTGCATGAGTTTAAATGATTATAGTATGGTGGGTTGGGAGACCCACTTTTTTTTTGCATAATTTGAATCAGGTTTGGAAGAAATAATCAGATCTGTCATTGAAGCTACGGACTACAGGATAATAGAACTTGTTATCCGCGGAGAGAAGCGCACAAAGGTCCTTGAGGTCTTTGTTGACAGAAAGGAAGGGGTGAACATTGATGAACTTGCCGAGATCAGCAGGGAACTGGAAAGAAGGATCGAGGAAAGCCATTTCGCCGGCGAGTTGTCGAAGATCATAGTCTCTTCTCCCGGTATTGACAGGCCGTTCAGGTACATTTGGCAGCTTGACAAGCATGTAGGAAGGACGCTGTGGGTAAGGCTGAATGACGGCAGAGAGCTTGAGGGAAAATTGGAAAAAGTGTCGGATGAAGACGGAGAACTGTGCATTCTTATTGTTCCTGAGGGCAAGAAGAAGTCCGAACCTGTGGAGACCCTGATAAGGTTTGAGGATATGAAGGAAGCAAAAATCAAAATCAGTTTTTCAAAAAAATAATATTTACAGAAATGAAGTCGGAAATTGTTGAGGCCTTTACCATGATGGCAAAGGAAAAGAGCATTGACAGGGAGATCCTGATCAGTGTTATCAAAGACTCTTTCAACAAAATGATGGAGAAAAAATACGGCGAGGATGCAAGATACGAGATAGTTGTGAATATGGACAAAGGTGACATCGAGATATTCCTTTTCAAGACGGTTGTTGAAGAAGTGAACGATCCGGGAACGGAGATTGACAAGGAATCTGCCGAAGAAAAATCCGGAGAGGAATTTGAAGTGGGAGATGATTTTGTGGATCAGATTCATATTGAGGAGTTTGGAAGAAGAATGGTGATCAATCTGAAGCAGAACCTTAACCAGAAGATAAGGGAGATCGAGAAGGAAGTCACCTTCAACACTTACAAGGAATTCCTTGGCGAGATAATTGTGGGCGAGATCTATCAGATCAAGCCGTCTTCGATACTTCTAATACACAACGGAAATGAAATTATCTTCCCGAAAGGCGAGCAGATTCCCAAAGAAAGATATAAGAAAGGCGACACCATAAGGGCGATAGTCAAGAGCATTGAGAAGAGGCAGTCAGGTCCGCCGCTCATAATTGTTTCGAGGGCGGATGAACAGTTCCTCTACAAGCTCTTTGAACTGGAAATTCCGGAGATCTTTGATCAGATAATCGAGATAAAGGGCATTGCGCGCGAACCCGGAGAAAGGGCAAAGATAGCGGTGTCATCAAATGATGACCGCATTGATGCCGTCGGCGCCTGCGTGGGCATGAAGGGAATAAGGATCCATTCAATTGTGAGGGAGCTCAGCAATGAGAACATTGACGTGATCAATTACACCGAGGATCCTGCGCTTTACATAGCAAGAGCGCTTTCTCCCGCTAAGCTGAATGATATTGTTATTGACAACGAATCAAAGACTGCAAGCATCTATGCGGATGACGATCAGATCAGTCTCATAATCGGAAAAAACGGGCAGAATATTAAACTGGCCGGAAAGCTGACCGGCTATCAGATCAATGTTGTAAGGCTTGATGAAGATGAAGAAGAGGATGGGGATGAGAATGGGGATGAGAATGGGGATGAAAACGAAAACGAAGAAGAGACCGGAGAAGAGGTTTCAGATAGTGCTGATGACAATACTGAAGAGGAGACTGTTGATGAAGTATCCGGGGGGAAAGAGGAATGAACTGATCGTTGAATGAAGCATAACATTTTCTCAAAATTAATAATCGGATGACAGATTCTCAGGAAAAACTAAGAAAGGAAAAGGTGGTCACTCTTGTGACCAAGCTGAACATCTCCAAGGATGATCTGCTTGAGTTTCTCAAGAAAAACGGGATCGAAGCCTCACTGAATACAACGCTTCCGCCTGAAGTGGTGGCCAAGGTGTTTTCGCATTATAAAAAGGATTTTGAGAAAGAGATCAAAAGGAAAGAGAAGGTTAAGAAGTTTGAGAAGGAGATGCATACGGGCCTGACGGAAGGCGAGGAGATGCTGAGGATAGAAGAGGAGCGGAAACGACAGGCTGAGGAAGAAGAAAGGGCGCGGAAGGCAATTGAGGAAGAAAATAAGCGCCGGGAAGAGGAAAAGAGGAAGCAGGAACTTCAGGCTTATATGCAGAAGGTCAGGCTCGAAGAAGAACAGAAAGCGAAGAAATCTCAGAAGCAGTCGTCGGAAAAGACTCATGAAGCCAGAAAGGAAAGACCCCATTCTGAAAGAAAGCAAGAGACTCAGGCTCCGGCTGTTACATCGCCAAAGCCTGAAGTAAGGCATACTCCCGATACAAGGAAACCTGCTGAGGGCGCAAGGACCGGTCAGGAACGACCGGCACATGAGAGACCCGGCCACGACAGAACGGGAAGGCCGGCACACAGTCAGCAGGCGAGAACCGGGGATCACAGAAAGCCGCATCCGGGACAGAAGAAACCTTTCCAAAGGCCTAAGAGAGATCAGCAGAACAAGATCACCATAAAGGATCTGCCCGGAAAGAAGAAGTTTGAAACAGAAACAAGAAAGCCGCCAACGGACAGGCCGGCTGTACCGGCAACAACCGGCGACAAGGTATTCGGTGATAAAAGGTTCAAGGATAAGGACAAGAAGGAGAAGGACAGAAAGAAATTTGAGCTTGAGCAGGAGAGAAAACGAAGACAGCAAAAGCTGGAGAAGAGTCACAGGGCAAAGGATGCCGCGCAGAAGGAGATTGATGATGCCATTAGAGAAACATTTGCAAAGATGGAAGTGGATGCCGGCATGTCTGCAAGAAGCCAGGCTAGAAAGAGAAAGAAGAAGGAGAGAATAGAAGAAGAGAGGAAGATTCAGGAGCAGAAAGAGGCTTCGAAACATATACTCAAGGTGAACGAGTTCGTTTCAACCGCAGAGCTTGCCAATCTAATGGGAGTTGATGCGAACGACATTATAAAAACATGTTTCAAGCTTGGCATGATGGTATCCATCAACCAAAGGCTTGAGAAGGATCTTATTGAGCTAATAGGTTCCGACTTCGGAGTGCAGATCGAATTCCTTAAGGAGTATGAAGAAGACATTCTTGAAGATGCCCCGGATACCGCCAGTACTCTTAAGGCAAGGGCTCCTGTTGTTACAGTGATGGGACACGTTGACCATGGAAAGACCTCATTGCTTGACTATCTGTGCAAGGCAAATGTAGTGGCAGGTGAGACTGGCGGAATTACTCAGCACATCGGCGCTTACAAAGTAAAGCTGGATAACGGCAAGACACTGACATTCCTTGACACTCCCGGCCACGAAGCATTCACGGCCATGAGGGCAAGGGGCGGACAGGCCGCAGACATAGTTGTGCTTGTTGTAGCCGCAGATGACAGCGTTATGCCGCAGACCGTTGAAGCGATCAATCACGCAAGGGCGGCAGGCGTTCCGATTGTAATTGCAATCAATAAGGTTGACTAACCGGAATCAAATCCAGACAGGATAAGGCAGCAGCTTTCCGAAAAGGACATTCTTGTTGAAGAGTGGGGCGGCAAGTACCAGTCAGTTGAGATCTCAGCAAAGTTCGGAAAGAATATTGACCAGCTTCTTGAGAAGATAATAGTTGAAGCCGAGCTCCTTGAGCTGAAAGCAAACCCTGACAGGAATGCAAGAGGCGTTGTACTCGAGGCCAAGCTTGATAAGGGCAAAGGCCCGATTGCGCCCGTGCTTGTGCAAAAGGGTACTCTGAGAGTCGGTGACACGTTCATATCTGGCATGTTCAGCGGCAAGGT
>DAIQRO010000047.1:0-2528 GCA_036786155.1 Bacteroidota bacterium | reverse complement strand
GCCATCAGCGCCTGTGGTTGTGCTTGGATTTGACGGCGTTCCTCAGGCAGGCGACACTTTCGTGGTGCTTGATTCGGAAAGGGATGCGAAGGGAATTTCGCTAAAGAGACAGCAGCTGAAGAGGGAACAGGATGTGCGCCAGGTCAGGTTCGTTACGCTGGATGACATCTCCAAGCAGATCAAGGAAGGACAGGAAGTGGAGCTAAGGATCATTCTCAAGGCGGATACGGACGGTTCTGCGGAGGCGCTTGCAGATTCACTGCACAAGCTCACAACAAATGAGACAAAAGTATCTGTTATTCACAAAGCTGTCGGTGCAATCAGCGAGTCGGACATACTGCTTGCAGAAGCCTCCGGCGCTATTGTGATCGGATTCAATGTAAGGCCAAACCTCAATGCGCGAAAACTTGCAGAGAAGAACAACATAGACATCAGGCTTTACGATATCATCTACAAGCTCATAGAAGAAGTGAAGCAGGCGCTTGAAGGAATGCTGGCTCCCGATGTATCCGAAGAGATCGTTGGCACTGTTGAGATAAGGCAGGTGTTCAAGGTTCCGAAGATCGGAAATGTTGCCGGATGCTACGTGCTGGATGGCAAGATCGTGAGGAATAACAGGGTAAGGCTTATCAGGGACGGCTTCAAGATTTTTGAAGGAAATGTCTCGTCACTGAAAAGGATCAAGGACGATGTGAGGGAAGTTGAGGCCGGCTATGAATGCGGCATTGGACTTGAAAATTTCAACGATGTGAAAGTCGGTGATATAATAGAATCGTTCAGACTCGTCGAAACAAAGAGAAAACTTGTAACGCAATAAAGGAAAGAGATGTCAATAAGATCAGAGAAAGTGGCTGAGGAGATCAAGCATCAGCTGAACACAGCAATGTCAAAGGATCTTTCGGAGATACCGGGACTCGGACTAGTAACAATTTCAAAAGTCATCATGGCTCCGGACCTGAAACTTGCAAAAGTGTATCTCAGCTTTCTTGGAAACAAGGAGCCTGCCGAAAAATGTGTCGAGAAGATCAGTTCAAGGAAGAAGCACATCCGCTTTCTGCTTGCAAAACATATAGTGCTGAAGTATGTGCCCGATCTCATGTTCTACCATGACGACACAATTGAATATGCAGACAAGATGCAGAAGATCTTCAATGAGCTTCACAAAGATGAAACAAAGGAATGAGGCCGGTTTTTGCAGACGGAAGAAAAGACCCATTCACCATACGACAACCGGATATTCCTTGCTGACAAACCCCTTGAGCTGACAAGCGCAGATGTTGTAAGGATCTTCAAGAAGGAATTCGACATTGGGAAGATCGGCCATTCGGGTACGCTTGATCCAAAGGCAACAGGGCTACTTGTTCTATGCTCCGGCAAGCTGACCAAGAAGATCACTGAATTCATAGATTATGACAAGTCCTATGAAGGTGTGATAAGAATAGGCGCCACAACGAAGAGCTTTGACACAGAAACGGAAGAGGAGAATTTTGCCGATGTTTCAGGCATTGGCGATGAGGAGCTTGAGTCTGCGAGAAAGCAGTTTATCGGTGAGATAGTTCAGATGCCTCCCATGTATTCCGCTCTCAAGCATAAGGGAAAGCCGTTGTACAAGTTCGCCCGCAAGGGCCGTGAAATTGAAAGGAAGCCGAGGAATATACATGTTGAAGAGTTTGAGATCACGAAGATAAGCGACACTGAGGTCGGTTTCAGGATCTCCGCAAGCAAGGGCGCTTACATCAGATGCATAGCAAATGATTTCGGTGCCGCGCTTGGTGTCGGCGGTTACCTCAAAACTCTCAGAAGGACGAGGATAGGAAAGTTTCAGATCGGAGAATTCAAAGAATCGGTAAGAAACATTCCATTCATTATTATGGAATGATGGCAAGCTTGGCGAGCGATCATTGCTCCGTATCAAATTTGAAGTTGAATAAGTTTTGCCAATAGAGTAATTTTGCTGTCTGTTTATCAACAAACGCAAACCCACAGAGAGATGGCTGAGTGGTTGAAAGCGGCGGTCTTGAAAACCGTTGTGGCCTCTGGTCACCGGGGGTTCGAATCCCTCTCTCTCTGCTCTTGAAATCAAACGGAAGGCCTTACTGGATAAGGCTTTCGTTGTTTTTACACACAACTTAAACAAAGCAAATGAAAAGGCCGGCCACAGTAATTGCACTGCTCTTTTTGATTACAGCAGTTTATATGACGGGATGTTCGGGTGTTAAGGATACCATTGAAAACGCCGAGAGACTGAAATTTAAGCTGGGTACGGTTGACAAGATCAAGATAGGCGGAGTCAATTTCAGCAATATCAAAAGTGTTGACCAGCTCAACATATCTCAAAGTGCTTCCCTTCTTGGAAGTTTAGCTTCAGGCAGTCTGCCGGCAACTTTTACCGTGAATCTCATCGCGAAAAATCCCGACACTTACCCCGGCGGAAGCAAAGAGACATCTTCCCTTAACAAAGGACTCGACTGGCGATATCTCGTAGATGACAAGGAGATGGTAACGGGAGAGATAGATCAAACGATAAC
>DAIQRO010000046.1:9181-17048 GCA_036786155.1 Bacteroidota bacterium | reverse complement strand
CGGCGACTGAAACAGGAACTGCATGACTTGCCGCCGCCATCATATTAGAAGCGAGCCTTAGTTTTCTCGGACTTGGAGTTCAGCCTCCTACTGCAAGCTGGGGGCAAATGATCTTTGACGGCTATAAATATATAGTAGTGGGTACTAACTGGGGACTTGCTGTATTTCCTTCAATTGCCATTATGATCACTGTATTTGCTGTAAACTTACTCGGTGACGGGCTAAGAGATGCATTCGATCCTAAATTAAAGCAGTGAGCAGTCATCTTTAAGCAAGTTGTGGGCATCATCAGCCGCGCTTCTCTTACGCAATACGTTCTGATTATTCCGGTTTCAAACCAAACAATCCGCTATTCTAATTCGTCCTCTTAAGGCGAAATTCCACTTGTTTCAGCTTGCCGTCATTGACCGCCTCTATTACTGCTGTCAGGAAATCAGGTACAGTCAGGTCGTAAGTGATCTTCTGCGGAAAATCATGATCAGGATTCTCAAAGACGAATATGCCGTCCGTTGAATCTGTCAGCCTGAACTTGACCGGCGCAGAATTGTGAGCAACTTCAGCCACATAATAGACCTCGTTATTCTCCTGCACTATTTTTAGCGATTCGGGATTCTTGATCTCACCCTTTTTAAGCAGATAGGCCCTTCCTTTTAGGGAGTCGTCAGATTCCACCGACCATTCCTCATGATAAACGCCGCTGCCTTGAATGCCTTCCCACATTCCTGCAAGGATGTGAAGCTTTGTTATGTCTCGTTTGTCCATTGTGAAACAAAGATAGATAACTGCATTCAAATTACTTAACAATAAATTTATGCAGTGGAACGAAAATAGATGTTGCAACATTATATGTATGTACATATATTTGCATATGAAATTGACAGAAGCAATAAAACAGGGAAGCTTCAGCGATGAGTACCAAAAGCTGGTTGTAAACATTATTTATACCGGCAACTGGATCACCCAAAGGAATAACGAGCACTTAAAACAATTTGGTCTTACTGTCCAACAATACAATGTCCTGAGAATTCTGAGAGGCCAGCATCCAAATCCGGCTTCGGTGAATCTGATAATTGAAAGAATGCTTGACAAGATGTCCAACTCATCAAGAATTGTTGACAAGCTCGAGCAGAAGAAACTGGCTACAAGGGCATTCTGCAAGGATGACCGGCGGAAAGTGGATGTGATAATCACAGAAAAGGTGATGAAGCTTTTGGAAGAGATCGACAAAGAACAAAAAGAATGGCTGAAGGCATATCATACGCTTTCAAAATCTGAAGCCGAGGAAATTAACAATCTTCTCGACAAACTGAGAACAGAAATCAATAAACCAAAAAAAATAAAAAAATGAAAAGAATCAGAATTGCAAGCTTGCTTGTATTCGCAGTTGCTCTGGTTTGGGCAGGATGCTCAAAACAAAGTGAAACAGCCAAGAATGAATCAGGAAGCAGGAAAGACGTTACAGAGTCCACCTCGAAACAGCAAACGGAGTCCATAAAAGTGCCTGCAGGCAAAAAGGTTGCAGTTAACATTGCCTCAAGCAATCTTGCATGGGAAGGAAAGAAAGTCACCGGAAAGCACAATGGAGTGGTGAAGATCAAGTCAGGTGAGCTTTATGTGGACGGTCAGAAGATCACAGGCGGTACCTTTGACATCGATTTTTCCACAATAGAAGTCACTGACATTAAGGATCCGGAAATGAATGCCAAGCTTGTGAGCCACCTCAAATCTGAGGATTTCTTTGCGGCATCTTCTCACCCGATTGGAAAGTTCGCAATTACTACCGTTGAGCCGATGAGTGATGACAAGGGACATAACATGAAGATCAACGGAACTCTTACGATCAAAGGGATAACCAAGCCAGTATCATTTCCTGCCAAAGTCACTGTTGACGGTGACAAGGTTGAAGCCGTGGCAGATCTTGTAATCGACAGAACCCTTTGGGATATCAAATTCAGATCGGGGAAGTTTTTCCAGGACCTCGGAGACAACCTCATATATGATGACATTACAATCAAACTTGATCTGAAGGCGGGAGTATAATTGATATGTCAGGGAACTGCAGAGTTGATCTGCGGTTCCCCGAATAATTTTCCGTTTCACACTTTACAAATGATTCAGTATCATGTCGAAATTTGTTCAGAGCAAAAAAAATAATATCCATACAGACAAGGGTGATGCTTATCATGAAGAAAAAAGAAGGTGGGAATCTGATCTTAACGTGTAAGAGTTAGAGCACATAATCAAATATTTGAACAAAATGCAAAGGGTATCAGCATGAAGGCACTATACATATTCCCGCATCCGGATGACGAGTCGTTCGGCCCCGGTGGGTGCATGTACAAACAGTCACGTGAAGGAAATGAGATCTGCCTTCTTACACTTACAAAAGGCGGAGCAACAAAGATAAGGCATGAACTGGGTTTGAATGTTGACGAAATGGGAAATGTAAGAGAAAAGGAAATGCAATGCGTAACTCAGACATTGGGGCTAAAAGGTATGACAGTGCTTGACCTGCCTGACTCGGGACTGAAGCATATTGATCCGAGAATCATTGAACAAGCCGTAAGATCAGAAATTGAGAAGATCAGGCCGGAAGTTGTTGTAACTTATGCAGTGCATGGTATAAGCGGATTTCATGATCATCTGGTTACGCATGCAGTTGTGAAGCGGGTGTTTGTCGAAATGAAAAGCGAAGGCAATTCTCCTGCAAGGCTGTGTTTCTTTACGGTTGACAAGAACAGCGCTGAGGAACAGAGTCATTTCAGATTGTCTTTTTCCACTGATGAAGAAATTGCTATAAGGGAAAAATTGGGTCCGGGCGACTTGGAAAAAGGTAAGGAAGCCCTTGAATGCTATGTTACATACAAGGATGTCATCGAAAAAGCCGGGATCAAAGATCAACTGCCTGATCCTGTCTGTTTTGAAGTCTTTGGTGAGAAGCACGAAACAACTTTGAACAGCGTTTACGGAGTGTTCAGTGTCCAGAATTTCTGGGAGCACGGTTACGAAGGGGAACTGAAACAGGGCAAAAACCTCATTGACGCATCGAAGAATGCCGGAGTAAAACACTTCCTTATGACATCTGTCGGAGGCGCAGAGAGAAAGACGGGTCTTCCTCATTTTGATGTTAAGGCCGTACTTGAGGACTATCTGAAAGCAACCGGTCTGAGTTACACAATACTGAGGCCCGTGTTCTTCATGGAAAATTTCAACGGCTGGTTCAAGCCGGCGGAAAGCAATGGCAAACAGGCTATCAGCATGGCAATGAAAACCGATACGAAGCTTCAGATGATCGCGGTTGATGATATCGTGCACTTTTCAACACTTGTCTTCAACAATCCGCAGGAATATTCAGGAAAGGCAATTGAACTTGCCGGAGACGAGATCTCCATTCCCGAGGTTGCAAGGATCTATACTGAAGTGACAGGCAAGGAAACAGTTTTTAATGAACTGCCTGTCGAAACTGTCATCCAGCACAGCGAAGAAGTAGGAAAGATGTTCAAGTGGTTTATCGAAAAAGGATATGAAGCCGATATTCCCGAATTGAAAAAGCTCCACGGAGGCCTGAAGAACTTCAGAAATTGGCTCGAGTCGTCATCGAACTGATATCATAAATACAGCCCGCCATTATGGTGGGCTGTATCCTCGTTTTCTTCCTGACTTAGCCCTTTCTATTCTAACACATCCTGCAAAACCTGCAAGGGCATTTAGTTCATCGTTAACAGTTTCACGGAACTCATTCAGCTTCATTCCCTCCGGATACTCTGAGATCACTTCAAATTCTTTCCTGTCTCTGTGGGCTTTGCAGTCGATCATTCCAATGAACTCATCACCTTTAAGAACGGGAAGGCAATAGTAACCGAAACGCCTTTTGTGGACCGGCAGATAGCATTCAAGGCTGTAAGTATATCCGAAAAGCTTGCTAAGCCGGTCACGCTGTATTATCAGATTGTCAAAAGGAGATAATATTCTGACTTTGCTACGCTTTGATCTGTGCGCAGAGTTGAGTGCTTCGTGCGTTGTCCTGTGCAGGATCCTGTCTTTGCCTATTGCTACATTCACAATGTCTCCGCTCTCGATCAGTTCGTTCATTGCTTTTGCAAATTCTTCAGTGGGCTCCCTTCTAAGGTAAAGGATCTGCTTATCCGTAGCCATGCCGTTTGAAATTACGGCAGTGGTTATGATATGTTTGAGATACTCCCTATTGCCCGGCATTGATGTGGAAACACCTTCAGGCAGAATCTTTTCCGGCAGAACATAGTATTTTGCAAATCCTCTTCTCGATTCAACCATCAGTTCACCTGCATGAAACAAGACTTCGAGAGCCTGCTTTGCAGGTTTATGATTCCACCATCCTGCACCGCCTTCACGCTTTCCTTCAAAATCCCTTGAACTCAGAGGGCCTTCGGCTCTTATTCTGTCAATAATGTGCCGTACAAGTTTTCTGTTGGCAGAAATCCATTGCCTGTACTTGTTTGCATAGCGCTCTTTTCTGGGAAGTGTGAACCTGTAGTGATGAACGGGAAGAAAGGCCGCGGCATGGCTCCAGTATTCAAATATGCTTTTTTCATTCTGAAGAGCCTTGTCAAGCATGGGACGTGAGTAGTTCTTCAGCCTCGACCACAGTACATGATGATGCGCCCTCTCGACGATTGAAATCGTATCGATCTGAACATAACCGATCCGGCCGACAATCTCAGCGACAGACTTGCACTTGTCCGGAAACTGCCGTGAGATAATAACCTTACGCGCTTCTTCAAATGACATTCTTATCGCCATGCAGTTGCCGATATTAAGGAATTTTCAGTGAGAGCAGTCACTTCGCGGGACCTATCAGATCTGCTACTATCTTTGCAGAACTAACTACACCCGGAAGTCCGGCGCCCGGATGCGTGCCTGCTCCGGTAAAATAGAGATTGTCAACATCCTCGCTCTTGTTATGCGGCCTGAGGTAAGCAGACTGTGTAAGTATCGGCTCAACAGAAAAAGCGCTTCCGAGATGTGAATTCAGATCATCACGGAAATGTATGGGATCAATAAAGTGTTCCGCAGCAATGTGATCCTGAAGTCCGGGCAGGTAATTCTTCTCAAGAAAATTCATTATCCTGTTCCGGTATTTCGGCGCTTCCGTTTTCCAGTCAACTCCGGCCTTCAGATGTGGGACAGGCGAAAGAACATAAAATGAATCACAACCATCCGGAGCCAATGATGGGTCAGTTGCAGTAGGTCTATGGAGATAAAGTGAAAAATCTTCAGCCAGTCTGTAGTTTATGAATATGTCGTCCAGCAATCCTTTATATCTGTCTCCAAGAATAATTGAATGATGAGGAATATCGCCGTACTTTCGGTTAGTCCCAAAGTATATGACAAAGAGTGACATGCTGTATTTCAGCGAATCGAGCCTGCGGTCAGTGTTCTTCCTTCGGTGCCTTGCTGGAATCAATGTCTTGTATGCAGTTGCCAGCTCGGCGTTGCAGACCACAGCATCCGCGTCCAATATGTCTCCGTTCCTCAGTCTTACACCCTTCACTCGCGGACGACCGTTATTCTCCACAAGTATCTCATCAACTTCGCAGTCAAATCTTACCTTCCCGCCAAGTTCATTGAACAGTTTGAGCAAAGCACTCACAATGCTTCCCGTGCCTCCGATTGCATACCACACGCCCCACTTCTTCTCAAGGAAGTGTATAAGAGTGTAGATATTAGTTGACTGAAAAGGATTGCCGCCTATCAGCAGAGGATGAAAGCTGAATACCTGCCGCAGTTTGTCATTCTTAATGTACTGAGAAACATAACCGTAAACGGACTTGTAAGATCTGAGTCTGATCAGATCGGGAAGTATTCCGGCCATGTTTGACAGTTTGTGAAACGGCTTGTCAATCAGCTCAAATCCGGTCTTGAAAATGTCTTCTGTTGTGTCTATGAACTTCAGATAGCCTTCCACATCACCGGGCTCAAATTTCCTGATCTCATTAAGGATGTTTTCTCTATCTCCGTTGTAGTTGAAGAATGTCTTGTCGCTGAAGTAGATCCTGTAGAACGGATCGAGCGGGACCAGGCTGTAATAATCCTTCGGGTTTCTTCCTGTTAATGTGAAGAGCTCTTCAAACAGCCATGGAGCGGTTATTACCGTCGGGCCGCCGTCAAATTTGTAGCCGTTCTTTTCGTAAACATAGCCGCGGCCTCCGGGTTTATCGCGTTTTTCGACAAGTGTTACCTCATGGCCGGATGATTGCAGTCTGACTGCAGATGCAATACCGCCAAAGCCACTGCCTATGACAATTATTTTCAAAGTTTGATGCTGGAGTTAATTGCAGGATGGGTGCAGATTTCCGGGAACAAGAAAAAGCTGTTGTACTGCGAGATCAGATCTCCTTCAGAAGATCATATAAGAAAGTCCTTAGTTCTTTCAGATCAGAATTCAATACCTTGCTGTGTGCATCCGGGGATTGGGATTCCTCATTATTGAACAGCTTTAGTTCTCCCTGCCTGCCGGAGAAGTTTCTTGTGCTTTCGGCTTCTTCTGACCTTCGTGACTCTTCTTCTTCCCTTACTGCAAAATTCTTAAGATACTTTCTCGCGCCCTCTATTGTATATTTTTCCTCACGAAGAAGTTTCTTTATAAGAAGAATAAGCTTTATTTCTTTGTTCGTGTATATCCTGTTGCCGGAAAGATTCTTTGCCGGCCTCAGTTGTTCAAACTCAGATTCCCAGTATCTGAGCACATACTGTTCAAGCTCTGTAAGCCTGCTGACCTCGCTTATAGAATAGTATAGCTTCTTCATTGCGAAACTCTTCTTCTTGGGCGCGAAAATTTTTGCCAATATAAACATATAGAATTCATATTGCAACACATTTGATAAATGCTTTAGCTTTAACGCAGTTAAGCTATTGAATTTAAATAGTTGAATGAATTTGCTAAGTTCTTCAAATTTTAAGCCAAGTAATGAACAACATACTACGAGTATTTGCTGTACTGACGCTTTCAGCGATCCTTATGTCATGCGGCGAAAAGCCTGAAGTGATATATAAAAATGCGAAAATATATACGCTGAATGCGGGAAATGAAGTGGCAGAAGCGATTGCCATCAAGGATGGCAAGATCCTTGATATCGGCAGTTCAAAGGACCTCGAAGACAAATACAGTGCGGAGGATGTCGTGGACCTCAAAGGTGCCGTTGTAATTCCGGGACTTGTTGACACGGAAGGATCGATCATTGAGTTCTCGAGAAATCTTAACTTCATTGACCTTTCCAATGCCAGAAGCCTTAAAGATATCAGAGATCTTCTTGTATCAAGGGCCACCAACGCGAAAGGCGGCGAGACAATCGGCGGATACGGCTGGAATGAACTGAATTTCGCAGATACAGAGTTGCAGCAGTTTGACAAGGAATTTCTTGATGAGATCGTCTCGCAATACAACGTCTTCCTCTTGAACGCAACGATGACTACGGTATGGGTGAATTCGAGGATGCTTAGCACGATCAGAATTGATTCTACAACGAAGAATCCCGAAGGAGGAGAGATTCAAAAATACGAGAACGGCGAACCTACCGGACTGCTTTTTGACGCAGCTGTTGATCTGGTCCGTGAAAATCTCCCCCGGCCGCTGAGAACGGACATGATGAGCCTTGTTGAAAGGGGAGCAAAGGAAATTACGAAGTACGGCATAACTGAAGTGCATGACAGGACTGTGAACAAAGAGGCGATAAGCATGTTCAAGGAACTGATAGACAGTAACAGGTTTGATATCAGAGTGTATGCGGTATTGTCCGGAGAGGATTCATCTCTTACGAACGAGTATTTCAGAAAGGGAATTGAAAAGGACTATAAAGGCAAACTGACCATAAGGGCAGTATCGCTTGAT
>DAIQRO010000046.1:1105-9171 GCA_036786155.1 Bacteroidota bacterium | reverse complement strand
CGATCAGTACATCGGAGAGCCGGGGAAGAATCTCCCGTACATTACCGACAAAGATCTCGAAAGGACATATCTTAGCGCTTTGGAAAAGAATTTTCAGTTCAGAGTGAAGGCCGTAGGCGACAAGGCAATTTCCAATGTGCTGAATGTCCTCTCATCGTCCGGAGGTGAGGCAAAATCCAAAGACCTGAGGACTATGATAGAGCACTGTGAATTTGTATCTCCCGCAGAGATCAGCAAGATCGGAAGCCTGAAGCTTATTCCGTCGGTTAGGCCGGATGTCTCCATGTTCACGCTACAGATCGCGGGCGATATGATCAAGCCCGAAGTCGTTTCCAGGATTGGCATGTGGAACTCCCTTGTCAAGTCAGCCGGCATGATCACTTCCGGTTCTGACTTTCCTTATCATCAGATCAATCCGTTTGTGCAAATGTACTATCTGGTAACTCGCCAGCCGATTGACACTTCACTTGAAGGAATTGCGAACCCTGTTGAGAAGGTGAGCATGCTTGATGCATTGAAGTCATACACTGTATGGGCGGCATACGCTTCATTCCAGGAGAATGAAAAAGGCACACTTGAGAAAGGAAAGTTTGCAGATCTTGTGATCATTTCGAAAGACATTCTGAAAGAACAGCCGCAGGCACTTCTGGATACGAAAGTGCTGAGAACAATGATCAGAGGAAAAATAGTGTATGACAATATTTTCGATCCGGAGAAACTTTAGAGAGCGGGAGTAAAGAAGAAATTCAAACAACAGTAAGCAGTCTTGTGGCATCTGCAAGGAAACGGCTGGAAGAAGCAGGCATAGATGAAGCAAGACTGACAGCAGAGCTGATAATGTGTGAAGTCCTAGAATGCGGAAGAATGGACCTGTATTTGAATTTTGACAAGCCGTTAAAAAGGCCGGAAGGCTTAAGGGCGAGCCGCTTCAGTATGTTATTGGACATGCCAATTTTTTCGGATACGAATTCTTTGTTGATGAAAGTGTGCTTATTCCAAGGCCTGAGACAGAGCTGATCGTAGATGCCGTGTTGAAGAGCATTGAGTCCGCAGGAAGTAAATCGGCTGAGATTCTTGAGATCGGCTCGGGATCGGGCTGTATTTCGATTGCGTTGGCAAAACAGCTTGATGAAAGAGGAATTGACTACATAATAAATTCTTTGGATTTGTCGGGTCCCGCAATTGAAACTGCGCAAAGGAATATGAGCCGCCATTCACCGTACAAAGGGAAGTTGAGCTTTCATCAGAAGGACGTTTTCACTGTTTCTTCGCTCAAGCGAAGGGTTGATTATATTATTTCAAATCCTCCTTACATATCTGCAGATGAGTATGAGTCGCTTCCCGGGATAGTCAGGAACCATGAACCAAAGGATGCACTGACAGACGGCGCAGACGGGCTTTCTTTCATCCGGAAGCTGATCAGTCTGTATGGACCGTTCAAAGGCAGTACGGAGTTGTTCTGTGAGATCTCCTACGGCCGGAAAGATGATATCTCAAATCTACTTGAATCTGCGGGAATGGAAAAATATGAATTCATTGATGATCTGTCGGGAATTCCAAGAGTTCTTCACCTGAGTGGATGATAGCGCTGATTCAGAGAGTCGATAGGGCAAGCGTCGAGATCGACGGCAAAGTTCACTCAAAAATTGGAAAGGGATTTCTTATCTTGCTCGGCGTCAGGAAAAGCGATTCAAGAGAGAATGCCGAGGCGCTTGCCGCCAAGACTTCAATGCTCAGGATATTTCAGGACGAAGAGGGAAAAATGAACAGATCGCTGAAAGATACTGGCGGAGAGGCGCTTGTCGTTTCACAGTTCACATTGTGCACTGACAACGGAAAGAGCGGCAACAGGCCAAGCTTTACTGAAGCTGCGGCACCCGAAATGGCAGAAGACCTGTACAATTATTTCGCTGAATGTTTGGAACTAAATCTTGGCAAGGGTAAAGTGGGAAAAGGTGTATTTGCCGCTATGATGAAAGTGGAACTTGTAAATGACGGTCCGGTAACAATTATACTTGAAAAGTGAGATCACTGAAGATTCATATAATCGGATTTGGGAAGGTCGGAAGCGCGTTTGCCTATGAACTTGCCGGGAATGGATTTGAAGTTGCATATATTACCGACAGGCATGCAGGAGATCATTCTGATGTTCATGATGACATGAAGGAAACAAGATTTCAAACTGAACTGACAGCAGATTCGCTGATCCAAAGCGATGCACTTTTATTTTGCGTGCAGGACAGGAATATTGAATCTGCAGTCAGGGAAGCCGTCAGTCTGTGCGGGGATGTTCGCGGCAAATACTTCATTCACACATCCGGGTCCAGAACAAGCAAGGTGTTCATTGAATCAGGAGCCGACCCGGACCTGAGTGTTTCATTACACCCTATTCAGACATTTGTCGAAACAAGCAACTCATCCGGAGTCTTGCTGAAGGACATCTATTTCGGGATCGAAGGCGGGCAGAAAGGGCTTGAGTTTGCAGGCTCACTGGTAGAATCTTTCGGTTCAAGATCGGTGATCATCCCGGGTGACAAGAAGCACCTTTATCATGCGGCTTGCGTTGTGGCATCGAACTTTCTAGTTACGCTTATGAACATTGCCGCAGAGTTCAGTTCGGAAGCCGGAATTCCAAAGGCGGAGATGTACAAGGTTTTCAAGCCGATAGTTGAAAGAACGCTTGACAATATCGAAAAGGACGGACTTGTTAATTCGCTAACTGGCCCGTTCGAAAGAAATGATATTCAGACGATTGCAGATCATTTGGATTCTATCAGCGGAGAATTGCCAAGTCTCATACCGTTTTACACATTGCTCGGCATGGAAACAGTCAGGGTTGCATTCAGGAAGGAAAGCCTTAACATGAAAAATGTAATAAGCATACTTGATCTTATGAATGAATATGTTACCAGTGAACAAAAAATATCGGAACAACTGAGCAAAGAATGAGACTGAGTCTTTTGTTGATTGTCCTTACTATGACTGCGTTCGGCAACGGCATTGCACAGGAAACCGGCGCCGTGAGAGAATTCAACAACAAATTGTCCTTACTTGGCAATGATTCCCTTCAGGCGGACCCGAAGAAATCAACTGCCAAAAAAACAAATA
Source organism: Bacteroidota bacterium (assembly GCA_036786155.1). GTDB lineage: Bacteria > Bacteroidota > Ignavibacteria > Tepidaquicellales > Tepidaquicellaceae > JADJAH01. Next base: position 6,063 of record DAIQRO010000046.1, on the reverse strand, counting down.
TCGGCGGTGTGTTCATAGCGCCTACATTGGGAGTATCATTTCCGACCGGACAGTTCGGAGACCTGTCAAATTCCGGATTCTTCTATGGCGTTAAACTTGAGATCGGATACAGCAGGCTTTATCCCTTTGTGCTTGGACTTGTTTACGAAAACCAGTCAAACCCCGGCAACCCCGAATATACGACCACCAATTTTCTTACGCAGTTCGACACTGAAATAACCTATTACGGCGCAAGCGTTGACATAATTCTCAATAAGTACATCAAGTCGAATTTCACTGCTCCGATATTTTCGCTTGAAGGAAAGTTTGCGAATATAAAAAGAACTGTGGCTCCTGACACGTCTGTGCCGGAGATCGCAAGGGAGGAGAGCATGTTCACTTATTCTGTGGGCCTTGCTTTCACATTATATATTTTTGACATTGGAGGAAAGTACACATTTGCCGGTGATTACTCCAACCTGACATTGAATGCGAAATTTCATTTTCCGCTGTTCAGGTTTTAAAAAGTTCTTCCTTTCCATTTTATCTTCTTGCCAAATACAAAGCTGAACGGAAGAAGCAATCCGTAAACGGATAGATATATAAAAAACAAAGGTGAGAGAGGGAACAAATGATTCATCCCCATCCTGATGGATGTTCGGGACATCAAAAAGATCTGAGACAAGTAAACTGCAATACTCAGCGCCAGCCAAAGTTTCACACCGAGAAAAAAGTATCCGAAAAGCAGCATGAAAGCGGAAGCATAAAGCTCAAAGCCGGTAATGTAGCCAAGTGCGTTGATGCCTGTACCGCCTCTGAACCATCTTCTCTTCTGGCTTGACAGTTCGCCGATATCGGCACAGCCTGCCGTCATTACAAGAGAACCCCTGTCAACAGGATAAATGACACTGCCTTCTCCGAGAGAATTGACCTTACGCATAAGCGCAAGATCTTCAGTGACTGAAAAATCAATTGCCGAGTATCCGCCCGCTTTTTCGTAAGCGTTTCTTGTGAACGACAGATTGTTTCCGATACAGCTCATGATCTGCCCCATGCCGCAACTTGCGCTCGCAAGCGTCAGGAGATATATCCAGTCAAGGCACTGAAGTTTGTCGAACAGGGACTTGTCATGTTCGATCAGAGTGAAGCCGCAGACCATTGCAACATCTTTCTTAAAATGCCTGACTGTGCAAGTGATCCAGGATTCCGGCACAGTGCAGTCTGCATCTGTCAGCATTATCACTTCACCCCGGCTCAGTTCAATTGCAGTATCTATTGCGTTTGCCTTGCCTTTAAGATTTGTATGGAGGATGTCTCTGGAATTGATGACCCGAAATTTTGAAAGGCCGGAAGTAGATTCCTGCATGATCCGGAGCGTTGAATCATCTGACCGGTCATTTATAAGGAATATCTCAAGCTTATCTTCGGGATAGCGGAGTTCCTTAAGTGAACTGATGCATCTGAGAATGTTTTGCTCTTCGTTACGCGCCGCAACTATAACGGAGACAGTGGGGCTGTTGCCTGAGATGTCGCCGTCGAGTGAGATCGATCTTGTGAGGCCGCGGTAAAGATATTGATGCAATAATACATAGCCGATGGTGACTGCGGCAAAGAAGATCTCCTAGTATGCTGATTAAGAGATTGTAGTTTATTCGCTACTTGACAACTGCGATCTTTATTATCTTTTCCTCTGTCGCTCCGTCAACTACCGCCTGCACAAGTGCGTAATAAATGCCGCTCTGAACATCGGATACATTCCATGCCATTTCATTGTCCGCGTTAGAGAATGTAGTGCCGGTGAGAGTTGTAACAAGCTCGCCGGAGAGATCCATAATCCTGATTGTAACCGATGATGCGTTGCCGTTCAGGTAATATCGGATTAGTGTGGACCCCTGGTAAACAGGATTGGGCCAGTTGTAAACCCTGTCTGACGGTAGCTTCCCGTTGTAAACTACGGCATTGGAACCAGTGATGAAATTGTTATTTGTGAGATACTGGTCCTTAAGATAGTTCTTCCAGAGAACCTTTGCGGAAGCGTATGTTACATTGGTTTTCAATGCATAGAGATAGCCGTCATCTCCCGAAAGAAGTATTCCCAGTGTATCATTCAGGTTTGCCAAAGCAGGTGTTGAAAAATTTGTAGGACCCACCTTCACGGGATAGTTGTCCACTGTCTTGCCGTCAACTCCATATGCATAAAGGTCACCGTCAGTTGAAACAAAGATTACATCGTAATTGCCGTCCGCATTCACATCACATACTGAAACTCCTGACTTAATCTCGGCATTCACTCTTGCCGGAAAATTGTCTATCAGCACACCGTTGGAGTTAATTGCATATACTTTTCCTCCGGCGCTGAAGATGATCTCCTGCCTGCCGTCTCCGTTAAGGTCTGCAAGTGATGGCGGAGATGTGATCTGTCCAAGCTGATATGCAACATTAAGCTTGCTACCGTTGATGAAGATCTCACTTGCTGAATTAACGGTCAGAAGGTCATTTGAGGAAGCGTTGGTCAGCGCTCCGTATACTGCATACAATACATTTCCCGATGCAAATTCAAGTTCGCCTGTCCTGGAGAGAGCGATCTGATTGATTCTTCCGCTAAGAGAATCGATCCTTGAGATGCTTTGCTGTGTTGATACCTTGTAAACAGCGCCATTGCTGAGTCCGACAGCCGCATCGCCCGAACCTGGTGTAATTATCAGCGGTGCAGATGTGATGTTTCCAGCAGTCGGAAGTATTGCTTCCGTGAGAACAAAATTCGGAGACATGAATGAGATCTTATTGCCCGATACTGATGCAATGAATTTGCCGTTCTGCACAGTAAGGGAAGGTATCTGGCTTCCGTAGCCGTGGACAACAATGCCGGTGTCTCTCAGCGGAGTGCCGTCGCTTTTAAAGCCGACAATGTTCGATCCGTCATTTGCAAAGATCTCTTCGGATGCATCGCCTGTAAAATCGAATGCGATCGCCTGTGTATTCACACCGGAGAGCGTTCCTATGCGTTTCGGAAATCCCGGAAGAGGAGATAAAGAACCCGAACCGATGCTGACCTTGAATGTCATGAGTGTGTCAAGGAGGCTGAATTCCGTTATGCTGATGTTGTTGTTTGCCAGAGAATAGCTTAAGGAGTTCGGAATGCTCGCCGGTGTAAAGGCATTCTGATAAATGTTTGATGGCACGCTGTGGTATCCGTTGAACCAGTAATCAACCGCTGTGCCGTCACCCGTAATATTGCCGAACGGCGTTGAGAAGGTTACTCCGATCTGCTGTGCGCCTTTTGCCTCTTCGAGATCAACACCCTTTCTGTCAATATTGTTATTGATTGTATTGCCTGCAATATTTGCATCAATGATGTTCTCGTCAATGTGCCAGATGAGAATGCCGCCCTTGTAGCCGTTCTCGGCATCTATCAGTCCGGGAAGGCTCCAGTCAAATGTCTGCACGTCCGTTACATTTCCGCTGATCCTGTACAGACTTGCATAAGTGCCCGAGTAATAGAATCCGCTTTCATCATCATATTGAAAAACTGTCGAATCACGGAATGCCCTGTTCCTTGAGTAGATGGTCTGTCCGTCATTCTCCGGATCCCTGTTTCTGTTCTCAATGAGGAAATACTCTTTGCTGTTGATAAGAACCTTATAAACACTCGTATCTCTCGGGATATTCTTTGAAACAGTTGGCAGACGTAAAGTGCCTGATCCGTATGCTACAGTTACAGGTTCGACCCATCCTAGGTAGATCTTCTCCCAAGCAGACGGCTCGGGAGGAAATATTCCGTTGTAGCTGAAAAGCGATTGCCCGTCCATAAGCCCGAATCTTCCTATTGCAGTCTTTCCGTTCGATGTGTTAAAGAGGTCGGGAAGGCCGAGATAGCTTCCGAAACTTGCCGTTAGAATACCGTTCATGCCCAACTCAAGCAGAGCCCTGCCGGAAAGCAGGTCAAGCTCCCTCAGTTCCGTTGATGGAATTACCAGTGAGTTTTGTATGAAAGTGCCCTCGGATGTCTGGTATCCGTTATAGTTATTCCCGAAAAACTCCTTTAGGTTCTTCAGCCCAAGATACACAGAAGGTATATCATAAGGCGTAGGATCAAATCCGTAAATAGAAGTCAGGTCAACGTCTCTTCCCACACCTGCATGGAATATCACGAATGCCGTGCGCTGATTCTGGTATTGAGAAAAATTTATGAATGAGTCCGCCCTTGACCACGCATCATTGAATAGATTCCCAAGCTTTGCATTGTTCTCGTTTCTCTGAGGAGAATACGCTTCCATCTTGTTGGGAAGATTTATGACTGTTCCGTAAAGATCAAAGTTGAGCAACAGCTTTCCCTTTGATGCCTTTCTGTAATAGTTTTGAAGAAATGTCAGATGATCGGCAAAATATGAGCTGTCATAAGGAGGGGCATCCACAACTGTGTCCCTTCCTGTGCTTTGATTGAAGTACTTGTTTGAGAGGTCAAACAATCCGTTGCCCGTGCTTCTGTTGTCGTTGTCTTCCTGAAACTGCACGAGTATTGCCACGACCTTCACCGAATCGACTCCGTTGAAGTAGTCGCGCTGAGTCGAAGATCTGTTCTCTGCGCCGAACTTCAATGAATGTGAAAGAACAGGCTGGAACCGGTTCTCCTGTGCCGGCAGTGCATTGATAAGGAACAGGGATATCAGAATTATCGCTGTGATTCGGATGTCAGTCATTTTTATGTTTGTCATAATATTAAAAACCATAGTTCAATTACTCAAACTATGGTTCGCAATAAACTCAATGTTTATGAGGATCAGAAGTCAACCAGGAGTCCGAACCTTAGAGTGTTTGCAAGCGGGTGGTTTTCCTCAATTGTGTTGATGTAACTGAAGTCAAATCCAAGATAGTCGTATCGCAATCCTGCTCCAAGGGTGATGAACTTTCTGTTTCCGATTGAAGGGTCTTCGTAAAAATAACCGGCCCTGAGGGCTATCAGCTTCGGATTTCCGTAC
>DAIQRO010000046.1:0-1095 GCA_036786155.1 Bacteroidota bacterium | reverse complement strand
CCTTCCATGATGTGAAGAGAGCTTCGTACCACGGATCAACTTCTCCCGGAACAACAACGTTAACTGCAGTATCCACAACAGAATCAGTTCTGTTTACCATGAGTTTCGAAAAATCGGTTGCAATTGTAAGTGTGTTGAATTCCGACTTTACAACATCATAAGAGAATGCGAGCCTCAAAGTGGTTGGCAGGGGATCTGCCTGTGCGGCATCAACGTATGATATCGCCGGGCCCATATTGTTAAGATTTACGCCAAATGAGAACTTGTCCTTCAGGAAACTTGGAGCTGTCTTTACAGGGCGCCAGATTGAGGATAAACCGAATGCCGCGCTGATGCCGGTTCCTGTACCCTGTTCATTGCCCACTGTCAGGTCGTTAGGAGAAAGGCGGCTGTAAATGAATGTTCCCTGCACTCCGCCGCTCCAGTCCTTACCGAACATTGTAGCGTATGCGGCTGAAAAGGAAAGCTCATAGGCCTTGTAGTTTCTGTCTGGTTGCGGGTTTCCGAATTCATCCGTCACAATTACCTCTCCGATGTTCAGATAGGTAAGGCTTGCGCCAATTGTTCCGTTGATGTCCTTTATGTAAGTTCTCGATGCGATATAGTCATAGAAAAGGTCTCCAATGTTCAGGCCTGCAAGCCATGGTGAGTGCGTGAAGTTGATTTCGGTTCCCTTCTTCTGATAAGCCAGTCCGGAAGGATTCCAGAACATTGCCGAAGCGTCGTCAGATATTGAAGTACCGGTCTCTCCCATTCCGCAGAATCGCGAGTTGGGACCGATAAGAAGAAATGGAACACCGGTTGACACGGTATTTTGTGAAAAGGCGCTGCTGCCGGATGTATGCACAATGCCTGCGAGTATGGTCAAGAATGCAAGCGCCGACGTGAATTTTTTCAGGATCAATTTTAGTCCTCCGTTTATTTATTTGAGTACGACGAGCTTGCCGGTTGAATTTTGCGCAAAGCTGCCGCTTTCTGTTTTGATATTGACTTTGTAAATGTATGTGCCGTTTGCGATGTAATCGCCGTCGTTGTCCTTACCGTCCCAATCAATGCTGACGAACTTATCAGTAATATTGCTCTTATTCAATTCTT
>DAIQRO010000274.1:0-3629 GCA_036786155.1 Bacteroidota bacterium | reverse complement strand
GCCGGATATAATCTCATTCGGAAAGAAGACACAGGTTTGCGGAATACTTTCGACAGACAGGGTTGATGAAGTGGAGGAAAACGTTTTCAGAAAGGCAAGCCGGATCAATTCCACCTGGGGCGGCAATATGGTTGACATGAAGCGGTTCACAAAGATCCTCGAAATAATTGAATCAGAGAACCTTGTTGAGAACTGTGATGTTCACGGCCGGTACTTGCAGGAGAAGATCAATGCACTTGCCGAAAAATATCCTGAGAAGCTGTCCAACGGAAGAGGACTTGGGCTATTCTGTGCATTTGACTGCAAGGATGCCGAGATGCGCAACAAGGTTACTTCAGAGGCTATGAAGAACGGACTGTTGATCCTCGGTTCAGGGAACAGGTCAGTGAGATTCAGGCCGCCGATAAACATCTCAAAGAGTGAAATTGATGAAGGAATGGGAATACTGGATAAAGTGATCTCTGCGATTTGATCAGGGAAGTGAAACTTATAAAACGGTATGGTCACAGACGACATTAAGAAGCAGTTCATAGGCTATCTTAAAAAGAAAGCGCACAGAATCACCAACGAGCGTTTTCTGATCCTCGATTCGGCCGTAAATATGAATGTACATTTTGATGCAGACGAGCTTTATCTCAAGATGAAGAATGAGTACATCAACGTTTCCCGTGCTACTGTTTATAAGACTTTGGAACTGATGAGCGAATGCGGAATTCTAACCAAGCACAATTTCAAGGGCGACAGGACAAGGTATGAGACGAAGATCGGGAGGAAGATGCATTATCATCTGATCTGTACCTTATGCAACAAGATCTTTGAGTTCGAGAATCCGGCAATACAAAAGATACAGGACAAACTTTGCAAAGAAAACAATCTGATGAACGTTGACCACACATTTCAGGTGTTTGCCAGATGTGAGAGCGAAAAGGAGTGCAAGTTCAAGGAAGCTCAAAATGTTTCTTTGCGTTAATTATGCGGATTAAGTCTTAATAATGTTAATGAAGAATGCTGCACAGCTTAAGCCGGGTGAAATTGCTGTGATCGTTGACGTTGACAACGATCATCCATCATCGCACAGGATCCTGGAGATCGGGTTCACTCCCGGGCAGGAGATCCAGTACTTAAGCGGTGCACTGTTTAACGATCCCATGGCCTTTTCCATAAGAGGATCAATTGTGGCTATTAGAAAAAATGAAGCATCATGCATAATGATCAAACCGAAACACCGACCGAGAAAAGGATTCCGCTGATCACGCTCGTCGGACAGCCAAACTCCGGCAAGACTACCATTTTCAATTTTCTTAGCGGAAAAAATTTTAAGACGGTGAATTATCCGGGCTCGACCGTGGAATATTATGTATCCCGGATTCTGAGCAAACACGCAGTGGATGCCAACATTCTTGATTCACCGGGAATAATCAGCCTGGTTCCCTCTTCTCCTGACGAGCGGCTTTCGGTAAAAGCGCTCCATTCGCATCCTGAGTACGGTGCACCCGACCTTGTTATAGTTACGGTTGACAGCAGTCAGCTCTCGCGGCACCTTCTTCTTGTAAAACAGCTTCAGGATTCGGGTTTCAACGTAGTTGTTGCATTGACAATGATCGACATTCTTCACAGGAAGGGATTCGATATCTCAGAAGCAAAGCTGAGCCAGCTCCTTGGATGCAAAGTTGTAAGCATTAACGGCAAGACGGGTGAAGGTATAGACAGCCTCCTCACCGCGGTCAAAGAGGGCATCTCATCGGAACAAACTGAAAGGCGGCTGATTGAAACGAGGATCCCAAATTCAAAAAGAAAAGAGAAACTGCTCGAGTCATTCAAAGAGATCGAGAGCATAGAGAATGAAGTCCTGTTCACTCTTAAGTCCGCAAAGGATGAATCTCGGTCATCCCTTGCAAGCATAAATGAACAGCTTGTAGTGCTTGGCAACAATGTGCGCAACAGGCCCGATGAGAACACTCTGAGGCTCGACAAAATACTGCTTCATAAGTTCTGGGGGCTGGCAGTGTTTGCCCTTATCATGTCTGCCACATTCACCCTCATATTCTGGCTTGCGGCTCCTCTCATGGACCTTGTGAATGACGGATTCTCAATTGCTTCTGAGTTTGCATTTCAACTTCTGGGTGATACATGGTACGGGAATCTTGTTTCAAACGGCATCATTAGCGGCATGGGTTCTGTAATGGTGTTCCTTCCTCAGATACTTATCCTTTTCCTTGTCCTCGGATTGCTTGAAGACAGCGGTTATCTTGCAAGAGGCGCAATGCTTGTGGACAGACCCCTTTCTGCATTGGGCCTTAACGGCAAATCATTTGTTCCGATGCTGTCAGGATTTGCCTGCGCCATACCTGCAATAATGGCAACAAGGACGATCAACAATAAGCGCGAGAGATTCCTGACAATATTCATAGTGCCTCTGATGAGCTGCAGTGCGAGGCTTCCTGTGTACGCATTGCTTACAGCTTTTCTCTTTCCGCCTGAAGAAACATTTCTGGCTGGCATTGCAATGACGGCGATCTATCTTTTCAGCATAGCAAGTTCGCTTGTGATCGCATCAATTGCAAACAGGATCAGTAAGTCAGTCAGCAAACTGAATGACCCCTCGTCTTTCATACTCGAACTCCCTGCTTACCGCAAACCCAAGATCTCGGTTGTAGGTGTAAACTCCTTCAACAATGCCATGCAGTATGTTAAGAAAGCAGGGCCGGTAATACTCTACCTTTCAGTGATACTTTGGGTTCTCACTTACTTTCCGAATCATACGCCTCAAATAGACGCAAACGGAAGATCCGAGGAGGAGATTGTTGAATTAACAAATTCAGAGAGGATCGCAACCTCTTATGCATCTTACATGGGAAAGTTCCTTGAGCCCGTTCTGGAACCGATTGGAATGGACTGGCGTGTGGGTGTTTCCTTGGTGGCAACTCTTGCTGCGCGGGAAGTTTTTGTAAGTTCTCTTGCGCTTATGTTCAAGGTTACTGAAGCAGGTGACGATATTCAGAATTCATTGCTTGATGCAATGAGGAACGCAAAGATTGAAGGTACAGACATAATGCTCTTTACAACAGCCACTTCAATTGGCCTGATAGTGTTTTTTGTATTCGCGTTGCAGTGCATTTCTACCATTGCCATTGTCAGGAAGGAAACCGGAAGCTGGAAGATCCCCGCGCTTCAGCTCATTTCTTTCACCGGGCTTGCGTACTTGCTCACCTACATTACAGTGAACGGTCTGCGTTTCATTGGCATTAATTAAAGGAGTTTTCAGATCAGGATCGTCACAATTTTTTAGTGACGACCCAACTTTTGCTACACATTGAATCTGAAATGAACTATATCGCCGTCTTCGACGACATAGTCTTTCCCTTCAATTTTCAGAAGCCCCTTCTCTTTTACGGCATGCTCAGATCTCAGATCAGCAAAGTCTGAGAACTTCATTATCTCCGCACGTATAAAACCCTTTTCAAAATCAGTGTGAATCTCCCCGGCCGCCTGCGGTGCCTTGCAGCCGTGGTGAATTGGCCACGCATGGACTTCCTTTTCACCGGCGGTGAAGAACGTTATCAGATCCAAAAGCCTGTAACTGCTTTTGATGAGCCGGTTCAGGCCGGAATCTTCGAGCCCCATGGCCG
>DAIQRO010000045.1:15583-17212 GCA_036786155.1 Bacteroidota bacterium | reverse complement strand
GTAGATCAGGAGATGAGTAGAATGAGTAATAGGAATAATAGAAATCCGAGATGACATTATACTTTATCGTCCCGTTCGAGTTGTCGAGAAACATTCCAGATTCGCCGTAGGAGTTTCCGTTCAAGGTATTGAAAGCGATGTAGGGTGATGACTGAATGACGGTCATTCCGTTATTGCAGTTGCTGATATTGTTGGAAACAAAGTTCAGCATCTCACCCGGACAGTACTCTGCATAAATTCCGTGAGTGAAGCCGATGCTGAGGTTTGTTGAACTGACAATGTTGTCCTTCACCAGCACATGCGCACTGCCCTCAAGATAGATTGCATTGTTCATCACATAAGAAGTTGTATTCACAAAACTGCATCCCGAAATCTCCGTTGAGTACGGTTCAGGAGATTCATCCGCGTCATACTTTCCCGACAGCGCTATGCCGTACATAGCATTCTTTATCGTGCAGTTTCTGATAGTATCATGCGAAGGATCATTCAGCGAGATGCCGTTCCATTTCTTTGTTGAGTCAACTGATGCGAATGTTGCATTGTTTGCGATTAGTCTCGCACCGCTGTCGCAGACTATGCCGGAGTTCTCTCCGAACAGAAGCTTTGAGCCGGGTTTGAGGATGAGGGAAGTCTCGTTGCCGCTCAGTTGAAGTGTGAAGTTATCGGGGAGTGAGATAACTGCGCTGTCATTAAGCACAAATGCGCCGCTGTCAGATATCTCCAGAGGTGATTCGAAATCACAATCAAAATTGTGAGTACCTTTTTCGAAAATCATATTGTATCTGAATCCGTTTATTCTTCCGCCGTCTCTGCAAAAAGCACTTCCTGCCTTAAATATGATTGCAGAACCAAGAGCAAGAGTCAGATTGCTCATATTCTTCAAGGTCAGCCTGTTTGGCGCATGTACGATCAATCTCGAACCGCCATACAGAATGAGAAAGGCAGAATCGCCCACAACAAGATCAGTGTAAGCTGAATCTCCAGTGTTCGACGGAGTAATCATATCAAATGTCCTTCCGGCGGCAATCTTCATTGCGGCATGCTTTCCGATAACAATGCTTGTAGGATAATCAAGAAGTGTGTCACGGGTGTGGACATCCTTATCAACTGTGAGATGTAGTGTCAGATGGCCGCTTCTGGGGTCATTAAATTTCTGATTTTCTGTCCCGCAATCTGCCCGTGAATCTTGGGGAAATGAGGTGTATGGACAAGAGTATGCTGTATCATATACAAATGTGCCCAAGTACTTTTGTCTTAACCTTCTTGCCGAATCGACGCCACCAATTCCGGTTTGTGCGTATTGTTGATCCCAGCATACTATATTCTTCCCGACATAATCAATATTATACGGCCTTGTTCCACCTTGCCAAATAAATGTAATCCAGCGATCATTAGAGTTTGCATGATACTCCAATATCAGGTCTTGACGCCAATAATTATTCGGAGGTGGCAAATTGTATGGATAAGCTGCGTCCCATTCTACAGTGCAGGTATCAAACCAAAACACAGTGTCCGATCTGAATAAAGATATCCGTATCAGATAACGTCCATATCCTACACTGGCAACGGTCCCGTTTACTGTGTAATCATTGTCATGGTTGATCATAATCTCAGTTCCAGGAGCAACCC
>DAIQRO010000045.1:0-15573 GCA_036786155.1 Bacteroidota bacterium | reverse complement strand
GGATCCTCGCTCAAGTTAACAGCACGTAAATCATATCTCATGTGCGGTGTGTATTCATTTTCTTTTCCATTAAAGACCATACTTGCCGGATGGATCTCTGCATAGATTGTCTCGTTTGCCGAACTGTTTTTAATCAGCAATTCTCCTGTCATAAGATTTTCTTGTGCGGATAATCTTCCGCTCAAAACACTTGATAAAACCAAAAGTGGAATAATTGTTAAACACTTATTCGCTTTCATGATATACTCCTTATTTTAAGGAAATTATTTTCTTGATCTTTGTAAACCCTTTCTGCGAAGTCATCTTAATGAAATAAACTCCCGAAGAAAGTTTGTGCATATCTGCACTCAACTCCAAAGCAGTAACTCCGGCATTGAGTCTCTCATCAAGCAGACAAGCAATGAACTTGCCTGAAACATCAAACAGATCCAATCGCATGTAATCTTTCGAAGAAAGGGATATTTTGATAATAGTGCTGGAATTGAAGGGATTAGGATAGTTCTCGAGCAGAGCAAAATCCTTACTTTCTATTTTGAAATCTCCAACTTTGACCGTCTTTGAATACAACGAGCTGTCAGTTCTACAAGCGTAGACAACGTCAGAGTAGAAGTCGTCAACCGCTAATCCAACAAAGATAATGTCCTTATTGTGGTCAACAATTAACTCATAAAACTCTCCTTCATTTCTGTTGGATTTGTAAAATGTCCTCCTGTAAACTGTGTTACCGAGTGAATCTGTTACAATAGCTTCTGGCAGTAGAGAGAATCCGTAAATAGTTGACAATGCAAACACATAGCGATTCTCGCTTGACAGTTTCATTGAACCAAAATAGTTTCTGTAAGGCGAATCGAATATTTTTTCGTACAAAACATTAGCCGATGTATCAACCCTCGCAAAAAACAATTGTCCCCGGGTATTGTTTTCATCCGTTGTTCCCCCTCCTATTATCAAGTCATTTTGATTACATATTACATCATAACCAACACATTGTCTTCCTGAAATTGAGAATTCTTTTTCTGAGATTAGGTTTCCATCAGAATCGAATCTACTTAGGGCTATATTAGCTGTATCCGGAATTGCAGTTTCATTGTCCCCTATGACAAAGAATTCGGTTCCTACTTGCGCAACATCAAAGAAGACTTTGCTGAAAGGTGAAGTGAATACTCTTTGCCATTCTAAGAATCCAACTGAGTCAATCTTAAGTAAATATCCATGCCGAAGGGAGATTCTCCCGCATGCTACATATCCTCCGTCACTTGTTCGTATGATCTTATGCATCTGAACAGAACTGCCTCCATATGATCTTTCCCAAACCACATTCCCATATTTATCAATGCAAGTGGTAAATGACTGGCCCGAGTATCCCGCTATGACACATCCTCCTTTGGAATCTGAAACAGCGGCGCGGGTTGTTGATCCAGGCAAGCCTACAAGTCTCGTGAACAATGTGTCCCCGTATGGATCTATTTTAATTAGCCAGATTCGATAATGGTTGGTCGGAACCGAAATTAGAGATGATCCCGCAATGAAGTAGTTCCCCGAATCCGACTCACAAATGGCTCGTGCAAAGTCTGTGAAGTATGATTGGCTGTTGTCGTAAGTTCGTTCCCAGGTGATCGGCTGCGCCGTAAGGGTAATTGAGGTAAGAAATAGAATGATGTGTGTAAGCAATACTTTCATAGCATCTTGCTTGAGTTAGTGTAAATTACCCGGATCGGCGGGTAATTGAAATGCAAAAAACAATCTCACACTGCAATATGTTCATGCGCTCGTCCTATGTCAAATCTTTGCTTCAAAGAATTGCAAAGTGCATTACAATTCACTTCACCACCACACACTTCCTCACCGCACTAAACTCTCCCGCGTTACTGCTCACCGAAAGCCGGTAGAAGTACGCGCCGGTGGCGAGATCCTCTGCTGTGAACTGCGCCTTGTGAAATCCCGCAGTCATCATCTCATTTACAAGTGTTTTCACTTCCTTTCCGAGTATGTCATACACTTTAAGCGTAACGAATCCGCTGTTGGGAAGATCGTAGGTGATTGTTGTGACGGGGTTGAGAGGGTTGGGGTAGTTTTGATATAATGAAATGACCTGTAGCTACTTCTTGGCAATGGTCTTAATGCTTATGCTTCTGTGAGAGGGATGAAGACGTTCCGTAATGTGCCGCAGACAAGAGAACCTGACAAATGAGAATTGAACAATTTCTAAAGACATTATGAGATGACAGATTAGTGAACATCATCATCGATTTACCAGATTAGTCGTTCCCAATAACAGCTAGGACTTCCTTGACAATCTTTGGGTGCAGTGTTTTGCCGGAGTGAAATGGAAGCACTATGCGGACACTATTCTTAATGTAAATCCTGTGACTTCCTTTGCTTCTGATATGCCGAAAGCCTGCATCCAAAATTAATCTCTCGGCTTCCTTTGCAGTTAAGACCGGCTGCTTAGCCAACCTTCACATTGTAATAGCTTGTATGGATTTCTCTGCTTAGAACAAGCTTCAGTTCATCTTCTGATAAGGTTTCTAGATAGAGATCAATTGCCTCTTTCAAACTATCCAGCGCCTCATCATGACTGTTTCCCTGCGACATACATCCCTTAAGTTCCGGGCAATAAGCAAAAAATCCGGAGTCATCTTCTTCCACAACTATGCTGAGCTTGTAATTCATTCTGATTACAGATTTAGTTGCACATTTCAAACTGCATCACAGATCAAGTGTTGCAAAAAGCATCTATCTGACTCTGATACTTTCACAAAATACCAATAATTCAGGAACCTAACAACTCCCACTCCTTCTCTGCCTTTTTCCTTTGTCACATGACAACCGATCAGTCCACATTAAGTCCGCTATTCACCTGCTATCAAAGAACTGTCCGGGAGATTCTCAGTAAGAATTTTACGGCACGAGGTAATTCACTATCACTTCACCACAACACACTTCCTCACCGCAGTAAACTCTCCCTCATTGCCGCTTACCGAAAGCCGGTAGAAGTACGCGCCGCTTGCGAGTCCTTCTGCTGTGAACTGCGCCTTGTGATAACCGGCAGTCTTGAACTCTTTCACAAGAATCTTCACTTCCCTTCCAAGCATGTCATACACTTTGAGCGAAACGAATCCGCTGTTGGGAAGATCGTAGCTTATTGTTGTGACGGGGTTGAATGGGTTCAGGTAGTGTTATGAATGAAGTGCATGAGTTTAATAACTCTGTCTTACATGTTGGTGACTCCTCCTGCCCGCACTAAGCAAATCCGGTTAGCTCTCTGCAGGCCTGCCTGCCCCCAGAGTCCATTGAATTGCGTAAAGCATCTTGGCAGGCACTCGGGCGCTTCACTCGGAGAACATCAACAGGGGCGGAAAAATCATGATTGGGCTCCAGGGGTCCCCGTTCCTGATAAAGATAAGTCTGATCCGGAAAGAGTTGATCATTTGGGTGCGGAAGGCCGCCTGATTCTTCAGGTACCTCGCAGGGTTGGACATAACGAAAGAAACCACTATTCTTAATATCCGGAATATAGTCCAAAGCATCCATCGTGTCGTTCAATAGCTTAATAATTGTCATTACATAGATTCCGGATGAATGCCAAAATCTGTTCAAAGCATAAATTGTATCTATCTCTGCATTAATTGTTTCGAGAAAACTTTCAACATTATTCATATAGCTCACATTATTGATTGAATCCTCGTTGAGGCTTGCTTGTATTAGATGCTTTCCATACTTGATGTAAACACCTTCATAATATCCCTCCGCAATCTCCTGGGAGTAAGAGTTACTAAAGGCCATTGCAATGAAGAAAATGATACAGAGAGTTTTCAAGTTTGATGTTTTCACAACATTATTTTTAAGTTTCGTGATTCTGAATACCGGGTGTATTCCCTGTATTCTAATCTGATTCACTCGCTTCAGCAATCATGGCAGTTGTAATTGTTGGCTTAAGATACTATTGCTCATTGAATCTTGGATCGTTTGGATTAAAGAAAACATCGTTCAATTCTCCAACTTGGCTTATCCCTAAATATGAGAAAAGTCCGGTTTGGTAAAATATAGTTAAATATTCATAAGCATCCATCGTATCATTCAAAGTAATAATTCCTGTCCCATTCGAAGTATTCAGGGGAGGATTGTCTGGATTGAAGAAAGCAATTCTTGAACTCATCGAATTCAAGTAATTATTCACATTATTAATATAAATTGAATCATTTCGTAGTAACGTATCTAGTTTAAATAATAATTCGTGAGTGTAGTACCTTAATTTACTACCATCTTCAAATATTCTAGTTGTTACTCCGGTAGAATCATCTTTGATTACTTGACACTCCTGAGAAAAGAGATTTGAATAAAGCAGAAACACAAGAATCAGACTGACAATTATCTGCATTCTCATTGCCACACTTCTTAGTTAAGCTGTAAAAAAAATTGTGTGTTGATCAAAGGCAAATCTACAAAAAATACATACTTTCAAGACTTGTCCGGCTCAGGATTAAGCCATCTCTCTATTTCACCAGGCTCATCTTCCTTACTCCGATCCTCTCCCCGTTAATGCTCAATGAAAAGAGGTAAACCCCGCTCGGAAGGCCTGCACCGCTGAACTCGACATTGTACTGACCTGTATTCTGCGTTTTGTTTACAAGAGATGTTATCTTCTTTCCGGATAAGTCAAACACATTGAGCTCAACATAGCCCGATCTGCCAAGCGTGTAAGAGATCTGCGTGGAGGGATTGAAGGGGTTCGGATAGTTCTGATGAAGAATCTCTGTTGCGGGATTGTGGATCTCCTGCGGATTAACACTGAGCAAAGGCACGAGGATCCTGAACGCGCTTCTGCCGTGTGTCCATGCAACAAGTGTTCTTGAAGGCGGGTGGAATGTGAGGTCATGGCACGGAACATTTGAGGGGATGCCTGCGGCGAGTATGTTCCATGTTGCACCGAGATTCGATGTGTACATTACAGTTATGTCTGTTGCAATGTAGAGCGTATTTGTATTTGCGGGATCTATGATCACATCGTTTATGGGAGCGTCGGGAAGATTGCCCCTTATTGAGGCCCAGCTTGTACCGTAGTTCGTGGTTCTGAAGATGTGCGAACCGGTTGAGTCAACTTTATACCCGGACAAAGTAACATAGCAAACATTGGCAGAGTCAGGATGAATTGTCACGCGTGTTACCCACCTGTACGGAAGGCCTGAGTTGATCTTTGACCAGTTGCCGCCGCCGTTAGTGGTAACCCAGACATTTGCATCGTCTGTGCCGCAGTATATTACATTGGGATTCGATCTTGAAACATCCACAGTTGTAATTGTTCCAAGGTTTGCAACGTGACGGTTTGCAAGGTCCGGACTTATGGCAGTCCATGACTGCATGCCGTTTGTTGTCTTATGGATCTTATAAGTGCCGCAGTAAAGTGTCTGCGGGTTGTTCTTGTCCATCACATAAGGCGTCATCCAGTTTGTGTATGTGAGGTCAAGGCCGCTTGTTCCCGAACTGAAACTCTGCCCTCCGTTGACTGACCTTCCAAGTCCGCCGGTTTGAGACGAAGCATAGACATTCAGAGGGTTGGTGTAATCCACAAGGCAGTAAAATCCGTCGCCTCCGTATATCTCCTGCCATGAACCCGTCCCTCCGGAGGTGCGGACAGTTACGTTGTCCTGAGTGCCTCCGAGAATTATACCGGGATTGTTGTAATCAATTTCACCGGCATAGAACTGAGTTACGGGAAGTGAGTTGCTGTACTGCCACGTCAGTCCGCCGTTTGTTGAGTAATCTATTCCGCCGTCATTTCCGGCTACAATAAAATCAGGGTTGGAAGGAGCGAAATCAACCGCATGCTGGTCAACATGTGAAGTGGCCACAGTCGGCAGTGAAGTTCCGCCGTTCGTTGAAAGATGCAGTTCAAGTCCGCCGGCAAACACTTTATCGGGATTCACAGGCGATACTTTGCATATCCTGTTGAACCATGCATAAGAGGACGAAGGCGCTGCAGTAGCCGAAGCCTGTGTCCAGTTTGTTCCGCCGTTTGTTGTTTTGTACAGTGCCCTTGCAGAACCGCTTGTTGCGGCTGTAAGCGCATAAATGACCTGCGGATTCGATCTGCTTATGTCAAGAGATATTCTTCCGAGGTTTACGTCGCTGACTGGAAATCCTCCTCCGGGCTGTGACCAGTTGTTTCCGGAGTTAGTGGAAATGTATATGCCGGAATTCCTTCCTCCGTACTTGATGTAGTCTTCCCTTCTCTGTCTTTCCCACATTGCGGCAATCACTTTCGACGGATTTGAAGGATCAACCACAACATCTATTGCTCCGACTGAATCGGCAATGAAGAGCTTTCTCTCCCAGCTTGCGCCGCCGTTCGAAGATCTGTAGATCCCGCGCTGATCGTTCTTTCTCCTTGTGGAACCGAGTGCGGCGGCATAAATGACCTGCGTGTTTGAAGGATCAATTGCTATCCTGCCGAATGAATATGAACTGTCGAGGCCAAGCAAGGTCCATGCTGCTCCTGCATCGGTTGACTTGTAGATCCCCGTTCCGGGATAGTAACTGCGGAGTGAATTTGCCTCACCGGTTCCGCAGTAGATCACATTGCCGTTTACGGGATCAATGGCAATCGCTCCGATTGAAGAAGTGTTCTGATTGTCAAAGACGCTAACCCATGTCTGGCAGAAATTCGTTGACTTCCAGAGGCCTCCGTTTGCAGTGCCTATGTAAACGATCTGATGGTTCTGAGGATGAATTGCAACCGCTGTAACTCTTCCCTCAATATTTGAAGGACCGGCAAACTGCCACGCTCCGGTCGCGTCACCGTCTCCCGGCGGCCTGACCGACATATTGTTCTTAACATACTCAACCGACCTCAGATATTCTCCCTGCGGAATCTCATCAAACGGAAATGCCCTCTGCCTTTCAAACCATTCATCAGCAGGAACGGAAGCTTTTGTAAAATCCTCCAGCTTCTGATAGGAACGATCCGAAGTGAGAAATACAACATAGAAAATGTAAAGGCCTGCAAAGACAACCAGCGCCGAAAGCAGTCCGAAAATATTTTTCATGACAATTTCATTTACGTTTTATTGCGGGAGTCATAACCGTCAAATGCCCACTTAAGCGCGGGCGGAGTGATCAGTGTGGTAAGTATTACGATTATAACCACAGACGAGAACATGTTGCCGTCGAGTACGCCGATTGATTTGCCGATTCCTGCGAAGATCAGTCCCACTTCTCCTCTCGGGATCATGCCGATGCCGATGACTTTCTTATCGAGGCCTTTTGTGAATACTCCCGAAACTAATTTGCCAAAAATTGCGGCAATTGTCAGCAGTAATGCAAGTCCGAGCACGGTGGTATTTGCAAATGCCGAAACATCCACCTGAATCCCCATAAGCACAAAGAAGACGGGTGCGAATATTGATTCAACCGGCTCAATCACCTGCTTCACGGATCTTTCCTTGTCTTTGAGAGCTTCGTTGAAATACTCCTCCTTCACAATGAGTCCGGCGGCAAATGCGCCTACGATCCCCGAAAGCCCGACTGCTTCGCTTATCCAGGCTAGCAATATCAGCAAAGCGAATGGAAACAGCAGTCGCAGGTTTCTGTTGTCCAGTATTGCCGCTATCTTGATCTGCTGTCTGAGAAACTTTGACCCGACATACAGCGTGATGCCGAGAAATAATACGGACTTTCCGAATATTGCCGCGACCGAAAGTGCATCTATGGAACCCTGTTTCACAATGCCGGTAACAACCGCAAGCAATATCAGCCCAAGCACGTCGTCAATAACTGCCGCACCGAGCACTATCTTCGATTCCGGCAGATGAACTTTGTTAAGGTCTCTGAAAACCCTTGCGGTGATCCCGATGCTCGTAGCGCTGAGCGCCGCACCCATGAAAAGATGCAGGGATATGCTCTTCTCCGGCAGGAGCAAATACGAGATGCCTGTCCCAAGCAGAGACGGTACTATCACTCCCGTAACCGCCGTTGACATTGACGGTCCGCCGACTCTCATCATCTCTTCGATGCTGGATTCGAGACCGACAAGGAACAGAAGTATCAGGACTCCGAGATTGGAGAAAAGCAGAATTGATTTTATGGTAAGGTCGTACTGCGAGAATCTTTCATCGCCTGCAATTCCGATAAGTGTTTCCTTCTCTTTTTCGTCAATGGTTGAGATGCTCTCAAGCGCTTCCTTAAGCGAGATTCCATCCTTAACCATCATCTTTGTGGCCTCCTGAGTTTCCTGCTGATGCCTGAGGAGTATCATTTCCGGAAAGTTCAGCTGGAAAAGCACTGCGCCTATGATCACACCAAACAGGAGTTCTCCGAGAACCTCGGGCTGTTTCAGTTTCCTTGCAACGAATCTGCCTGCTACTGCTCCTGAAATTATGAAGAAGAGAAAGAGATATACTGAAGAAAATTCGGATCCTCCGGAAGCAAGATGCAAAAGTCCGCCGGAATCTCCTTCGGCAAACGAAAGTATTAAGGTGGAGATGAGAACAATTGTGAGAAGAAGTCCCCTTAGCCTGCTGAGAATTTCATGCATGGCGGGTTCATGATTCTTTCTCTCCGAAAAATCCGGTCAGGCATTCTATCACTTCTTCAAGCGCGGGTGTTGTTCCCTGATACGGATGCACAGCACCGAAAGTGTGTCCGGTATTTTCTATGAGCTGAAGGCGAGTGGTCTTTTTATTGCTTCTGCTGTAAAGGTCTTCGGCATTGGAGTAGTCAACGGTGATATCCTGCATGCCGTGAACAAACAGTACGGGAATGTCCAGAGAGGATGCGGCTTTGCGGATGTCGAGGCGCGGCAGGTTCTTTTCAAGGTCTTCAATAAGGCCGTAGTTCATTCTCATCACCTGGTTTGTGCGCGCATTCAGAACTTCAAAGTAACCCGCTTCTTTCCACTTCTCCTTAAGCGTTTCGCTGTACCTGTCGAAAGATGAAACCGACGCAAGCACCGCAAGCTTTCTCACGCGCTTGTCTTCACCCGCTTTGAGAATGCTGATGCCGCCTCCGCGTGAATGCCCGAGGAGAAAAAGTTTTTCAAAATCATACTCATATTCACTTTGGTTATCGTAAAGAAAATCAATTACGCTTCCGAGGTCGTCAAGCTCGCGTGTGAATGTGTTCTTCGCAAAGAGGTCCAGCCGCGAAAACTCAGACTGCTCTTCCGGCTTCTCACCTGTGCCGTTGTATGAGAAATTGAATGAAGCGCAGAAGAATCCGGCGCCTGCAAGTCTTTCAAGCATATATGGAAAGCAGCCCCAATCCTTGAAGCCCTTAAATCCGTGAGAAAAGATCACGAGCGGCTTCTTCTCACCTGACGGAATGAAACGGAGATCTGCAGGCATATTGTCGCCGTGCAGGTTCTTTATGTACAGTGAAGTTTTCTTTTGCATTGTTATTCAGAGGGATGAAGATATGATCTTCCTGAAGTGTTCAGAGTTTTCTCAGCTCGCTTATGTTAATGCTCTTTGAATCGGCGGACAATTTTCCTTTGAATGCCGCCTTCTCTTCACCGGTTATATCCTCCATCACTCCATGCAGTTCAAGCACGGGAGTATTGCCGGTGTCAACTCTCAGAATCCCTTTGGAAGTGCGGTTCACTGTCCCTTCACCCGTAAGCACAATATCTCTTACAGTGAATCCTCCGTCGGTTACAGCTTCCCGAAGCGATTTGAAATCAATGTTCACTGACTTTTTGACAGTCAGTGAGAATGTAGTGTTCTTCAGGTCCGTAACGACCGATTCGACAAATTCGAGACTCTTGATCTGGCCTTCAACTCCCTTTGCGCACAGTGAACATGTGAATCCGTCCACACCCAGAGTTATCTTTGTTACCTGGCAGAATGCTGTCCCTGCCGTAAGCAAAGCAATTGCAACAAAGCTCAATTTCAGTTTCTTCAAAGTCGGGATTTTAATATGACACGGCAGGCCTTTGACAGCCTGCCGTGGGTTCATTAACTCACTGTTTCTTATCACAGCATTTCATCTGCTGTCCGGTTGAGCTTTTCTCCATTGAGCATTTTCCGGAATTGCAGCAATTCTCTTTCGTGCCGGACCCTGTGGAAGGATCGCCCTTCATGCATCCGTCATGGCCCTTGCAGCAGTCTTTGCATCCCGCTTCCGGACAGTTGGCACAGGAAGTTTCAGAGTTGCCTTGTGACGAGCCGCTGACACAATTCTTGCAGCAATCAGCTTTAATGCATTCCTCACCGCAGCATTTGCAGTTACTGTTGTCAAACGTGGTTTGGCTTTGGAGGCTGTCTCCGAGGAAATACAGAAAACCTGCGATCAATAAGACCGCGAAAATCTTTTGCTTGTTCATTTTTCTGAGTTTAGGATTGTTTTAGAAAATTCGTCTTTCGGTTGTGTTGAAAGCAAATTTCCTAAATCCTCAGATTTGAGTTGACAATGCAAATATCTGTAAGCCGCGTTGTGATCTGAATTTCAGTACAAGTGTAGGGCTCATGTTTGAAAGCTTCTGAAGAAGACTGAACCGGCAAAGTCATAAGGCAGGTGAGATTATCCCTCATTTCCTGCACCTGAAACTTCATAGCGTCAGAAGGCGGAACTTCCTTCATCTCACAGCAGCAGTTGTCGTTCAATGGAACAAGCGGAAGGGAAACTTCTTTTGAACAGCAACATGCAGACTTTTCCTCTTCACATGCAAATTTTGAAATGCCGTTCACTGACAGGGTTGACAAACTGAGGTAAAGTATGGCAAGGATCCTGAATGTTCTTTCCGGTTGTGTGATATTGCAGGGCAACATTATAACTGGTTACTTATTGGTTTCATTGCAAAAATGCCTAATCTGCAGCTTCAATACAAGGCATTTCTTGTGCCGGAATTGGCCGGAACTCTTCAATCATTTCGAAAAGGAGCAGGCTATCCATTCCGCATTGATCGGGATTTCATTACATTTGATCTCATATTGCCAGTGTCCAGTATCCAACATCTGCGTACCTGCCAAACTTCAATCCGACTTCACTGAACTTTCCAATGTAAGAAAATCCCAACTTTTCATGCAGTGCGATGCTTGCATTGTTTGGCAATGAGATACCTGCGATCAGAAGATGCAATCCCGCTGTGCGGCACTGTTCTATGAGTCTGCCGTAAAGCATTGAGCCGGTTCCCTTTCCGTGATGATCCTTGTCAACATAAACAGCGCACTCGGCCGTGTTGCTGTAAGCTTTCCTTTCCTTCCACTGTGTTGCATATGCGTATCCGAGTAACATTTCTCCTGTATCGCATACAAGCCAGGGATACTTTTCCGTTACAAGTTCTATCCTGCCCTGCATTTCGTCTGATGAGACCGCCTCTGTCTCAAAGCTTACTGTTGTATTCAGCACGTAGTGATTGTATATCCTGCAGATCTCTTCTGCATCGCCGCGGACCGCTTTCCGGATCTTCATTGCAGTGGCCGGCTTGCTTCAGTCGGTTAAGAGCGCCTTGATGAAATCCGCAAGTTCCTTCTGAAGTGTCTCACCCTTGTCGCCTGCATACCAAAGCTGAATTCTCTTTGAAACTTCTCCGTACGGCTCAACCGGATTTCTCTTGTGTTCGCGCATCATTGCCTGTGCCGGTTCAGGGCGCGGGCCCCACTTACCAAGCACTTCAAGTGTATCTGCATCAATTACGAGAAGCACGGGAATAGATCTTCCTCCGTTTGTAAGAAACTTCTGCATTACCTCATCATTGTCATCACGGAGAATTATGCGAAGGCTGATCCTGTCGCATTTTTCTGCCATCATGCTTATCACCGGAAGGTTCTGCGCCACGTCTCCGCACCATGCCTCCGCAATTACAAGAAAGATCACCTTCCTGCCGATCTCCTTCACTATGTTGCATGCCTCGTCCGTGATGACAGTGGTCTTTTCAATCCTCCTCATCCTCACATCATTGAGCCTGGTGAAGTCTATGTTCTTCTCGGTCTGATCCCTTCCGGTTGTCCTGTTTTCCTCTATTAATTTCGTTACAAGTGATTTGTAAGCTTCGTAGGTAAGAGAGCTGTCTATGAGCTCTCTTGTTATAACGTTCTGCATCAGTTGAATTGTTATCTTTCAACTTATCTTATGCGGAACACAAATGAAATGCAGTAAGCCCGTCAATCGGAAACAGAAGTCTCCGTTTTGCAGGAGATGTCTTTTGACATTTTCAAAATAGGGTCCGTAGGTTAATTTTGCGCATGTCATTACAAGAATGGTCTTTTGTCATCATTGTTGCCTTTGCGGCGCTTATGGTAATGCTCGAAAAGCTCTTTCCCTATACCAAAGGCCAGAAGATCTTTCGCGAGGGATTCTTCAATGATATGGTGCTCTACACTATTGTACAGAGCTATGTGCTCGGACTCATCATCTTCGGTTTTCTCAATTACATCAAGTCTAACACAAACCTTTACAACTACAGCCTGCTTGATTCATGGCCCGTATGGGTTCAGGTTGTGGTGCTGGTTGTTGTTCACGATTTCTACATATACTGGTTTCACAGGTGGCAGCACAATAATAAAGTCCTTTGGCGGATTCACGAGGCGCATCATTCTCCGAGATCCGTTGACTGGCTTTCAGGTTCGCGCTCGCATTCTCTTGAAATACTCATAAATCAAACGGTGGAGTTTGCGCCCATAATTCTGCTCGGCGCATCACCAGAAGTTGCAATTTACAAGGGTATGATAAGCGCAATGTGGGGGATGTTCATACATTCTAACATTGATGTGAGGCTTGGAAAGCTTCAGTACTTTATAAACGGCCCCGAGATGCACAGGTGGCATCATTCGGATGAAGGCGGAAGGGAGTATCAGAACAACTACTCAACGAAATTTGCGATCTGGGACTGGATCTTCGGAACGGCATTCTTTCCCGATCCGAAAGCCCGCAAGCCGCAGTTGTACGGGCTTCGCGACACTCCTGATTTTCCCTTGTCGGTGGATGGTATTGAGAATCCCGGCAGGATATCATCCTACAAGAAGGTGGCATGGCATGACACCGTGAGCTACGTAAAACAGCATGCCTTTGCTTTCAGAAAGTTCAGAAAGTCCTGAATCAAAAAATTCAGAACAGGTTATTTTCTTCCCGACGATTGAGCTATTTGCCGGACTGTGTCAGAAACGCCGCTCTCAAGGATCTCTTCAAGGCTCGCCGGAATCACGGAGCTCCAGTTTTGTCCGCTTATTGTTCCGGGTGAATTGATGCGGTGGTATTTCATCGATCTGAGAGTCTTGCCGTCAGTGAAGAGATATTCGCTCAGGAGCTGAATGCTGAATATCGAGTCAGCAGAGAAGATCTTCCTGAGATTTTTCTTTATCAGAGAAACTGTTGCTTTGCCGGAGGCAGAGGAAGCACCAACATAATCCGCGAAGATATTCTTCTCATTGAAGCTTGAAAGATAAAGACCGGCAATGTCTGCAATTTCGTCAAAGGGTTTTCCGAAGGACTGCAAGAGCAGATAGACATTTGAGACCTCCTTTCTCCAGCGAAGGCGGTTTGAACTTCCCGCCGGTTCAAAGAGCCTTTCAACAAGGATCGCAACGCTTTCTTCGCCGATGCCCTTCGCTTTGCACAGACTGCTGAAAGAAATTGCATCAACAGTTCCGGCCTCTGTTTCATACCACTCAGGAAATGAGCTTGAATCATGAGTTGAAATGACGGCGTTCGAGTTTTCTCTGTATTCATCTGCAGGTAGAAAACTGCCGAAACCGTTTCCCGACTTCTCCCACCTCTGAACATTCATTCCCGTTATCCCAAAATCTTTCAGCGCGGGCGGTGAACAATCCGGAACAGTGCCGAGATCTTCAGCGCACGGAAGCATTACGGAGCTTTCGCACATTACCCTGATTATCTCCCTGCCGTGAATGTCCCAAACGCTTTCATCCGCAGGATCAAATGCACCTTCCTGATCCTCGCTGTCAGCTTCCGCAGAATTCATCGTCCACACACGAAACAATCCGACAAAATGGTCGATCCGGTACATGTCATAAAAATTCTCGGCGTACTTCAGCCTCGCTCTGAGATATCCGTAATTGTCAGCGCTTATGTGCCCCCAGTCGTAAGGAGGCATTCCCCACTTCTGCCCTTTGGCAAAGTACATGTCAGGCGGTGCGCCGGATGACAGCCCGAGCTTGAAGTAATTTTTGTATGCCCAGACGTCAGCGCTGTTTCTTGAAACGAGGAACGGCAGGTCGCCCATTATCAGTATTCCCTTCTTGCGCGCATGTTCTCTTACATTACGGAACTGCTCGTATAACTGCCACTGAAGCCAGTAGTGAAATTCAATCTCGTTCTTGTGAAGTTCTGAAAGCCTGATGAGGTTTGCGGGCGAAAGATATTTGTAAGGTATGTCCCAGTTCATCCATTCTTTTCCGCCGTTAAGCGAAGTGAGTACTTTGAACAATGCATAGTACTTCAGCCAGTGGATATTGCCGCTCACAAAATTCCCGAATGATTCGGAACCCGTTCCCGCGCTGTCATAGATCTTCCTCAGAAGCTCCATCTTGGAACTCTTGATGCCGTAGTCAACGCGCTCATTGCCGGCCGGAAATTCCCGTTTGAGTTTTGAGATTGCTGACCTGTATTTCCTGAGCTCTGCATCCTTTATGTCACCGAGCCGGAGATACATCGGGTCAAGCGCAAAAGTGCTCACGGCATTGTATGGAGAGAAATCGAATCCTGTGTCGTTCAGAGGAAGCAGTTGCAGTATGGACAACCCTGCGGAACTGCACCAGTCAATGAGGAGCTTAAGGTCAGGGATCTCTCCTATTCCGGCGCTCTTGCGCGAGTGAACGGAGAAAAGCGGCACGCACACACCGGCCCTTCTTTCAGTTCCGATCCTTTGCCACTTTGCGGAATTGAATGTATTCAGGAGCCATCTGTATTCGTCAGACTTTTTAGCGGGCAAGAGTTTTGCTTTCAGTTATTTGATTTTTTGAAATGCCCCGGTCAGTTTTCCGCCGGTACAAATCCGTTCTTCACATGCCTGATGTAAATGTCGCGGCCACTGCCTTCTTCCGGCTTATTGCTTTGTGCCTTTTCGAGCCAGCCGAGAAAGGAAGGAACAAGGTCAATGCCGGAAACTTCACGCGCCAGTTCCATTGCGCGTGCGGCATAGCGCAAGTTCTGAATTGCCTCAATTCCGGAGATGTCTGAAAAGAACCATGCACAGCTTGTGAACATGAACATGCCGAACTTCTGCATCTCAAGTAGCTTGAAGCAGTAAATGCATTCTTCCGGAGAGAGGAATCTCACAGCATTCCGGTTGAAAAATTCTGCTGAAGATTCAGGTGAAGGATCAAGCAGTACATGTATGTAATCATTCCTTGCAGACACGGGATCTTTTAGATAGCCTGCGCAGGCATTTTCATAGATTGTCCAAAGATTGTCCCTGAGCTCATTGAGTCCGAGTCTTAAAGGCATTCGCCAGGCCTGATCCGGAAATTCAGAGCTTGAACCGCAACCGCAGTTCTCTTTCCACCTTCCCACACCGTGAGTACAGCTCCATGAAGTGCCTTCGCCTGACGGGCCCTCTTTTTAGATTTATTCGGCTTTGACCGTGTGTAGATCAAGGTATTAGCCGAAGTTAATATGACT
>DAIQRO010000273.1:417-3637 GCA_036786155.1 Bacteroidota bacterium | reverse complement strand
GATTGTGGTCAACAAATGGGATCTTGTAGAGAAAGATTCCAACACTGCGGCTGTGATTGAAAAGAAGCTCAATGACCATCTTAAGAGCTATCCATTTCTGCGGTACATTTTCATCTCCGCACTTACAAAACAGAGAATTCACAGAGTGATCGAAGCGGCAAAGGAGATCTACGACGAACGCTGCCGCAAGATTCCCACAAGCAGGCTGAATGAGGTACTGCTCGAAGAACTGAAGTCAATACCTCCCCCCTCTTACAGAGGCAGGGAAGTAAAGATCAACTATATCACACAGGTAAAATCATCCCCTCCTGTTTTTGCTTTCTTTACAAACTTCCCAGAGGGCATACCGGATAACTACAAACGCTTCCTTGAAAAGAAAGTAAGGGAAAGCTTTGGATTTTCCGGAGTGCCTGTCCAGCTCGTCTTCAAAAAGAAAAACTAAACAACGACACATATGATAGCAGAGATCTTCACTGCCTCCACTTACGGAGTGGACGCCTTCATTGTACGTACCGAAGTTCACGTTGAAAACGGAGTATTCTTCTTCAGCATTGTCGGACTTCCCGACAGCGCCGTAAAGGAATCCCGCGAGAGAACCATCTCGGCAATAAAGAACTCAATGTATCACTTTCCCATAAAGCGCTATACGGTAAATCTTGCGCCGGCCGATGTAAAAAAGGAAGGATCAGGATTTGACCTGCCTATTGCCGTAGGAATGCTCTCTGAAACATCACAGCTTTTCGCAAAGAAGATAAAGGATTATCTGTTCATCGGAGAGCTTTCGCTTGACGGCAAACTGCGGCCGGTGCCGGGAATTCTTCCGATTGCGCTTGAGGCAAGAAGAAATGGATTCAAAGGCATAATTCTCCCTCAGGAAAATGCAAGCGAAGCGGCAATTGTCGGTGATGTTGAGGTATATCCTTTTGAGAAGCTTACCGATGTTGTTGATTTCCTGCAGGAAGAAAGATCGTTCACGCCGTTTAAGGTGGATGTGAAGGCAATGTTTGAGAAGGAGCAAAACTACCACTTCGACTTCGCCGACGTGAAAGGACAGGCTGAAGTGAAGAGGGCCATGGAAATCGCTGCGGCCGGATCGCACAACATCATTATGATCGGCCTGCCGGGTTCCGGGAAGACCATGCTTGCAAAAAGGCTTCCGACCATACTTCCGCCTCTCACGCTTGACGAAGCCCTTGAGACAACAAAGATACATTCCATTGCAGGCTTGCTTCCCTCGGGAAGTTCCATTATCTCAATAAGGCCTTTCCGCTCACCGCACCATACTGCGAGCGATGTTTCGCTTGTAGGCGGAGGACCGAATGCCAAGCCGGGCGAGATCTCTTTTGCTCACAACGGCGTTCTTTTCCTTGACGAGCTCACCGAATTCAAAAAGAATGTGCTTGAAGTAATGAGACAACCGCTTGAAGACAGGGTCGTTACTATCTCGCTCTCGAAACTCACTGTCCAGTATCCTTGCAATTTCATGCTGGTCGCGGCAATGAACCCGACACCCGCCGGTTCACAAAAGGAAACGGCCATGTACTCTGATCCCGAAGTACAGAAGTTCTTATCAAAGATCTCCGGACCGATCCTAGACAGGATTGACCTGCACATCCATGTAAATCCCGTAAAGTATCAGGAACTTTCTAGCAAGGCAGAAGGAGAGCGGTCTGAGCTGATCAGAGAGCGTGTGATAAAAGCGAGGGAGTTACAGCTCAGAAGATTCAAAGGAAGAAAGGGCCTGTTTGCAAATTCAAACATGTCAGGGAAAGAGATAAAGGAATTTTGTGCAATTGCCTCTGCCTGCGAAGAACTTATGAAGAATGCCATAACGCGTCTTGGATTGTCAGCAAGGGCTTATGACCGCATTCTGAAGGTCAGCAGGACAATCGCAGATCTGGAAGGCAGCAAAAAGCTGAACACCGCTCACATAAGCGAGGCCATTCAGTACCGGAGCCTGGACAGGACCGGCTGGCTGTAACGCAGACTTCATCCGTTATTTCAAGACTGATTGATGTATCGCTTTACATCTGAGGGAGAAAAATGTGTCCTCAAGATCTTTCCCGGAGGATCTTCGAAGGCTTTCGCGGCTTTCGCGTAAGTTTGTATTTTCCGATCGTGTTAAGTTCAATGTGCTTAACAGCTTCATCAACGGAATCAGTGAGCATAAACAGCTTCATATCATCTGAACTTATTGTGCCCTTAGCAACAAAGTCCTCTAGCAGTTCAATCAGGTTCTTCCAGTATTCCTTCCCCATAATAACAACCGGGAAGTTTGATATCTTGCCTGTCTGGATAAGCGTTATCGTTTCAAAGAGCTCGTCCATTGTTCCCCCGCCGCCCGGCATTACAACAGATGCATAGGAATATTTCAGAAGCAGTACCTTTCTTACAAAGAAGTAATTAAAGTTCACATACTTGTCAAGGTAAGGATTTGGCTTCTGCTCAAACGGCAAAATTATGTTTGCCCCGACGGACCTGCCGCCTGCCTCTTTTGCCCCGCGGTTAGCGGCCTCCATTATTCCCGGACCGCCGCCTGTCATTACCGTGAAACCGACCTTACTGAGCCTGCTTCCCATCTCCCTCGCCATAATGTAATACTCATTGTCTGGCTTGAATCTTGCGGAACCAAAAACCGTGACCGAAGGCCCGATGAAGTGAAATGCCCTGAAGCCCTTTATGAATTCGGTCATCGCGCTGACCGTGAACCGGAATTCCTCCCTTCTTGACCTTGGTCCTTCGAGGAAGTAGCTTTCTTCTACCGGCAACAGCCTGGATGTTTTTGAGATAGAGTTCATGATGATGATTTGTTGTTTCAAACATAAGCCGGCTACAGCAAAGTGAAAAGTGAGAAAGACTAATACTAAGAAAACGATCTACAGTCCGGAGTAAATTTTGGCTTAAATCACTAACGGATAATTGCCATATTGTGATTGAATCAAAAACAGAATACAGAAGATGACAGACGCACCGCACAAAGTGACTGTGAAGAATTCCATTGGCTACAGGACGTATGCAGAAAGCAGGGGCCACGAAATTATTTGCGATGAGCCCAAAGAAGCAAACGGTACGGACACAGGCATGAATCCTTACGAGCTTCTGCTGGCTTCAATCGGAGCATGTAAGGCAATCACAATGAGGATGTACGCCGAGAGAAAGGGGCTTCCGCTTGAAGACGTTGAGCTTGAAATGTTTCATAAGAAAATACCTGCTGAGGAAC
>DAIQRO010000273.1:0-295 GCA_036786155.1 Bacteroidota bacterium | reverse complement strand
AGCAAATACTTCTTGCACACACGGTAGGGTATCACAACGATTTTCAGAACGGAACCACTGATCCTTCCATGATACGCCGCCTGGGGCTGCCCTGGAGCAGAGAGTTATACTTAAGATCAATTTACTCTGTTGGTGGCGCAATAGAATCTGCCTTCTCTGCTCTTGCTGACGGTATTGCCGGAAATCTTGCCGGCGGAACGCATCATGCATTCAGCGATTCAGCCGAAGGACTCTGCGTGTCCAATGATCTTGCAATTGTTTCGCGGCTCCTGCTCTCCGAACAGCATGTCAGGAA
>DAIQRO010000272.1:0-3638 GCA_036786155.1 Bacteroidota bacterium | reverse complement strand
CGAGCATGTCATACACTTTGAGCGTTACGAATCCGCTGTTGGGAAGATCGTAGCTTATTGTTGTGACGGGGTTGAAGGGGTTGGGGTAGTTTTGATGCAATGAAAACTCAGATGGTATTCCGTAATTGCCTGAAGTTTCGACTGCATTCCTTGAGATTGAAGTGATCAGGAGTATGTCCTTCATTCTGTCAGCTTCCTGCTGTTCACGGCTCATGCTCATAGAACTGAATATGTTTTTCCTGGCTTTGTCATTCTTAAGCTTTGCAA
The DNA here is from genome assembly GCA_036786155.1 of Bacteroidota bacterium. Taxonomy (GTDB): domain Bacteria; phylum Bacteroidota; class Ignavibacteria; order Tepidaquicellales; family Tepidaquicellaceae; genus JADJAH01. Next base: position 3,371 of record DAIQRO010000272.1, on the reverse strand, counting down.
ACATGCCGGCTTCCGCATCGCTGTGTTTTGTCAGAGTGTTCGGACTATCGGCAGAACGATTTGCTTGTTCCATACCATCGGAATGATTCTTATTCTCAAACTTTTTCATCAGTTTTCTCATCACAGGATCATCTGATATTGCTTCAGACAATCTGTTCAGTTCAGCATTCTCAGCCGTGCTCTTGATTTCTGATTCGTAACTCCTGATTCTCAATTCTGCTTCTCCTCCTCCGCTGCCGCTTCCGATCAATGCCTCTATCTCAGCATAGTTCCATGATGCCGTAAGTCTTATGTCGGGATCAGGATAGTACAGCGCTATGAATTCATACCAGTTCATCGCATCGTCGTAGTTGTCGAGTTCAAAGTTGCACATTGCTATTACATCTCCGGCAAGATAATCGAACTGCGCGTCATACAGATTGCTTGCCACTTTGTCTTCGCAATAGTTAATGAGATTGCCGAAAAGAATGTTACGGTTATTCTGAATTGCGCTTGTATCAAGATAGAGGTAAGCAGTATAGAGGTTCATAATCGCATCATTGGTGTATTCTCCTTCGGGATAATCGTCAATGTAATACTTGAGAGAAATGATTGCTTCGCCGAACATTTGCATTTCATTCAGATAGTGTTCGAATTGTGCTATAAGAATTTCTTCTTCTGTTGGTAAGCTGTCTGAAACATCTTCACTAACGAGAACGGAGTCGAATATGCCGTTGCCGAGGTTATCAACTTCCCAGCTTATCGGTGCGGGCGATGAATTGCAGTCAATGCCGAAGTTGTAGGTTGTTGAAGGCACGGGCAGTGTTGCTCCGGGATGCCTCAGGTAAATCCTGGCCGCTCCGGATGTGTACCAGCAGTTGTCTCTGGAATGATATCGCAGGACATTTGTATCAAGCCATCCATAAACATGATATGCCGAGTCGTTTGAAACGATAAACTTGTTTCTGCCGTAATCGGTGTAGGCATTCCCGATGGTTGCCAACTGTATGTTATCATACATGAATGAAGACAAAGTGTTTCTTCCCGCAGACCAGTATGTCTGGTTATTGTAAATATTCGGAGCGAGATTAGCGTAACTTGAACCGGTAAGATGAAGAGCAACATCTCTTGCATTGACAATGTTGTTGAGAAGATTCGGATAGCCCTTTATGAGATGAATGCCAATGGGAGTCAGTGAAGAAGACAACAGATTATCTTTGATCGTACCTGTGACATTCATTCCGATTATGTTTGCCATAGCCGCGTTTGCGTCAAGCGAATCAAACCGGTTTCCTTTGATGTAATACGGAAGCAGGTTGGATGTATAGTTTGCAAGAACAATACCCGAACTCCCGTTCCTGAAAGTATTATTGACGATGTTCAGACTGTACGGTGTGGCAGATGCGCCTTCTTCTCCTGCTACTTCCGGTGGAGAACTCGGTGTAACATTCTTAAGATACAAACCCGTATAGAACGGCGAACCGCCGGGAGAAGCCGGCATATTAAACCTGTTGCCTTCAACGAGAATGCTGTAGTTATTCTCGCCGTAGATTCCCTTGTGGTCTCCTCCGGTGGGAATGTTGAAAGTGCAATTCTTAATGATGCGGTTTGTGAACTTATGCTGTTCATCATTAACAAATGAAAGCGAGGTCTTTGCACTTGAGAAGGTGCAGTTTATGATGGAGTCATTGCCGGAGTTGGAGAAACTAATTCCATCCCATGCAGTGCATGAATCATTGACGAAGAATACTGCACCATTTGCTTTGATATATGCGCCATTCCTGAATTCGATTCCGGAGCTGTTACTGAACTGTATAGTAGAGTTAGGGCTTATGTCGAGATAGGATTCGCTGCCGTCAAATATCAGTTTCGACCCGTTTGAAAGCCTGACAGTTCCGCCGTCAACGACAAAGAATGCACCGCTGTCAACAGTATGTACAACAGAGCTGTTGCATTCTTCTCCTGCTCCGTAGTAGCCTCCGGATTCTACAAGTATGCAGGCGTAGTTATTATTTGTGAAATTCGCACCGCAATTGATAAGCGAGCCTCCGCTCTTTACAATGATCTCGCCGCGTTCGTGGAAATAAACGTTGGAGTTTTGTTCAATCACTGTACGGCCTCCCTGTAAAACTACTACATTAGCATAACTCTTCAAGCTCAATGCAGAACTTTCTGCTATTATCAGCTTGGCTCCTGATTCAACATTGATCTTTGTAAGTGGATCGGACTGATTCAATCTCGGATTCACCGTAAGTGTACAAAGGTTTGTGACTCTGAAGGTCTCTCCTGACTTGATGTTAATGTGCTGCGAGCTTCTTATTGTGAGATTTCCGTTGAGGTCGCCGGGATTAGGGTGTTTGAAATTTGAATATGGTCCAAACAGGTATCTGTCATTTGCTTTGATGGGAAACCTCAGAAGATTTGAATCCAATCTTGTGTATGATTTTCCGAGTTTCAAGGGTTTCACGGAAGGACTCCGATTTCCGTAATATTGGCGATTTACTTGGATCTGTCCGTTGGCATTCGAGCTATCATAAAGCAGCAGCGTGTCACCATTTAGCTCAGGTGTGCAGGACCTCCACTGAAATTTTATTGTTGGGGGAACTGTGTTTAAGTTGTGGAGAAATAGAAAAATATCCTGACACATGTGAAGGCTATCAGGAAGTAAGTCATTTTCGTATGGATAGTCAAAATCATTCCAGAAAAACTCAATAGAACAGATAGAATCGTATTGTGTTGTTTTTCCCCACACCTCCAGTACATATCTTCCATAACTATATATTCCGTCAACTAGAACAAAGTCAGACTGATCATTTGTTAGAAGTAAAAAGTTGCTCCACTCATTACCACTAAAAGGATCTACTTTAAAGAAACCCGTGTCTGCATTTTGCGCAATTGAAAGGGCAAAGCCGTCAAGACCCATCAAATAGCGTAAGTCTGGCCCACCACCTCTTCTTGGAAATGGAGATGATGGTGATACTGTTTGATGGAGATCATAATAAGTAGTGTCATTGGAGACTCTATTAGGATCACCGGAAAAGATTGTACCAATTGGATAGAATTTTATGTAAACAGGATAAGATGTGAGATTGCCCACAAAAATCTCTGCCTTTGGGTCAAAAGGATCAGCAAAAGCGATTTCAAAAGTAAAAATCAAAAGACAAAATAATATGTTTATCGATCTCATATTGACATTCTCCTACCTTAAATGAACAATTTTGAAAGTTTCTTTTTGGATTCTTGTTGACACTTTGCAAAAGTAGATTCCGGAAGAAAGGACTTGTGGGGAATAATATATTTCCACGAGCCCCTGCTCAAATCTGTGGTTTGCGATGACTTCCAATAATTTCCCAGTAATATCGAATATCTCAATCTTCATAACCTGACTTTGA
>DAIQRO010000044.1:11512-17292 GCA_036786155.1 Bacteroidota bacterium | reverse complement strand
GTTATAAATATTATTTTATTCTTAATCAATATTAACTGCTCCGTACTCAAGAATAACTGCTCCGTACGCAAGAATAATTGCTCCGTACGCAAGAATAACCGCTCCGTACTCATGGATAACTGCTCCGTACTCAAGAACAACTGCTCCGTACTCAGGGATAATTGCTCCTTACTCGAAGATATTTGCGAGGATATGTGCCCACGCGGGGCCGTCTTCGTCGCGTCCCGAAAACATAACTCGTTTTCGGGACTGCTGATACATATGCCGCTTATTTGAATCAACATCAGCTTGAGTCAAAAGCAACGTCACACTGAGCAGTCCCGATAACGCAAAGCGTTATTGGGACGCGCCTGTCATGAGCATCGAGGAATGGACGAAGCGCGACGTTGCGTGATGAGGCATTGATGAAGTGTGAACTCTTGTTGACTCATCGCGACGCTGTCCCGAAATAAGTTACGATCTTCCCAACAGCGGATTACAAACAACATCAGACTTTAGCCGGCCTTCCGTGAATTGATCTTCAAAGAGAATTATCATCCACACTGTCAAGGTAGCTCTCGATCTCGCCTGCAAGTTTCTTTATCACACCGGCATCAAAGGGCGACTCAAGTCCGGCGCTGCCAAGTACATTCAGAAATGATTTACTGCCCCCGATGTTGCACACTTCAATATACTTTCCAAGATACTCGCCGAAACCAGCGCTGTTATGGATTGCGTTGCTCCAGAACTGAAACGCACAGATCTGCGCAAGGCAGTAGTCAATGTAATAAAAAGGCGACTCGTAAATGTGTCCCTGCTTCTGCCATCTTCTGCCTGATTCAAGGTATTCAATATCACCGTAATTAAGATGAGGCATGTAGATCTTCTCAAGCTCTCTCCACTTGCTGTTTCTCTCCTCCGGCTTTGCTCCGGGATTCTCGTAAACCCAGTGCTGGAATTCGTCAACTAACACGCCGTATGGCAGAAAGTGAACAGTGTTGCACAGATGCGTGTACTTGAACTTCTCCGTATCATCTTTGAAGAAAAGATCCATCCACGGATAAGTGATAAACTCCATGCTCATTGAATGTATCTCGGCTGTTTCGTATGACGGAAGCATATACTCGAACACGTCAAAGTCCCTGTTGCGGTATGACTGGAACGCATGCCCGGCTTCATGAGTGAGCACTGTTATGTCATCGTCGGTTCCGTTCATGTTTGCAAAGATATACGGGTTCCTGTAAAGCGGGATGTAATCGCAGTAACCCATATCGGCCTTCCCTTTTCTGCTGATCACATCCATCAGGTCATTGTCCATCATGTATCTGTAAAACTCGGAAGTTTCAGGCGACAGTTCGTCGTACATCTTTTCACCGTTCTTCAGGATCCATTCGGGATCTCCTTTCGGATGAGAGTTTCCGGTTGTGTACTGGCAGAACAGATCATAGACCATGAGCCTGTCAACTCCAAGCCTTTCCCTTTGCCTTTCCCTGAGTTTCAGAGAGAGCGGAACAATGTAATCCCTGATGCTCTTCCTGAATCCCTCCACCATGCTCTTGTTATAGTCTGCGCGGTTCATTCTGTTGTAGCCGAGTTCGACAAAATTCCTGAACCCGAGTCTTGCGGCCATGTCGTTTCTCAGGTAAACTAGCTTGTCATAGATCATGTCAAATTCCCCGGCATTGTCTTCAAAGAATTTCCAGTAAAGATGAAATGCTTCCTTCCTCGTTTCCCTGTCTTCAGATTCCATATACGGCTCCATCTCTTGCAGATTCTTCTCTTCACCCCTGAACATAATTTTTGCGGAAGCTTTCAGCTTCATGTACTGGCTTCCAAGATGATTCTCCTTCTGAAGGTCTTCAATCACTTCGTGATTGGTTGTCTTTGCCTTCATTTCCGCCAGCTTGAAAAGATAGTCACCGTAATGCTTCTTCAGATCACTGATGTGACGGCAGTTGACAAGCGCCTTGCAGTACTTCGTCAGGCACTCTTCATACAGGGGTTGCGACTCATCCATATAATCCTGCTCAACCTGGAAAGCGGCGTTATTCGTATCTTTGGAATAATTTATGGCGGCAAGAGACTTCATTGATTCAAATTCCTTCCGCAACGCCGTTACCTGGTCTATTATCGCCTTCTCTTCATCAAATGTGCCTGCATGTTCAAACGAACTTATGAGCTCCTCAAATCTCTTCACAGTCTTATCAATATCCGGCCTCACATAGGTCATTTCCGAGAATTTCATCTTCCGTCCTTTCTTCTTTGAAATTAATTTCTGCAAAGATGGTTCTTTGCATGCAATAATTCTATGTATTAAGATGCAAACCTGCGAACATTCATTCACCGGATGAAAAGCATGCCGAAGGTATCAGTTCATCATGAGCGGCGATGATTTGAGTATGCCTGACAAAATCTGCTAAAAGAGCTTCCACCGGCCGGCATATCCGTCTAAAACGATTTGTTTACAATTGTCAACTCTAGCATTGATTTCGTTCATAGAATCTTACCCGCTTTCTTTTGAACGATCAAAAGAAAGCTTAGCAAAGAAAAATCGCCCGCTGCAGCCTAATCGCCTGAAATTGCTCGCTCAGGCTACGAGAATTTCAACTCCTCACCCAAACGGATACTCCGTTTGGGTTCGTCAAACAAGAAATTCTCGCTTACGCCTTCGCTCGCAATTTCTTAACGGCGATTAGGCTAAGGCGGGTTGTTCTTACAACATCCGGAAAATTCTTGATATCAGGAATGCAAATGCAACAAATTTCTGATTCAGAAAACGATTTGGATAGCAATGGCCGGCCGGCTATGTGTGATGTGTTTCAATGATTGTAATTTAGGATCGTATCAGGTAAGTTTGCACAAGTCACAATTCAAAACAACTACCAACCCCGAAAGGAGGAGCAATGAGTCTCCTGAAAGGCCTTACAAAGGCTCAGAAGTTTTCATTTACATTCCTGACCTGTATTGCAGCTGTTCTCGGCTATTTGCTGTACAACTCCACCGCAGAAAATATCCGTGATCAGAAGCTCGTTAAGGAAATGAGGGAAGAAAACCTTGATCTCTCTCAGGACATTGAGATCGTAAAGCAAAAGTACGACAATCTTGAGAAGCAGTTAAAGGCGCTTGACAATAAGGTTGTCAAGATCTCACACAAGAAGTCCTTCAAGAAGAAGAAGCTCTATGCCGCGGGAAAGAGCAGTAAGAAGAAAGCGCATTACAAAAAGAGCAAGGTCAATTACAAGAAACTGTACTTTGAACTGAAAAGACAGTGCAGTACGGGCAAGAAGAGCAAATACACTTCAGCCTACTCATACAGAAAGAACAGATAGTCCCCGTTCATATTTTTTCGCTCTTGAAAATATCTTCCGGCAGGACAGTCCCCGACTGTTTCTGCCGGTTCTGCAAATGACGGATACTTCCGTCAGAAGTTCATCCTCATCAGCATGAATCTTTTTGCGTAAGGCATTCGTAATTTCAATTGCCCGGAAGTTGTGTTGCATCTCCGGACTTTCGCATTCTCCAAACAACAAATCATAAAATGAAATACATATACACAACACTCATCTGCATAATGCTTACAGCATGCACTGCAATTGCTCAATCGCTTTCCGGTGAGGAAACATCGTTCATAGACAGCATCCTTAATGCGACATACAAAGATGATCAGGCGGGGATCTCATTCATTGTTACGGTTGACGGCAAGCCAGTTTACCGCAGGAGCATCGGAATGTCGGACATGGGTAATTCGACAAAGCTCACGCCCGAAACTCTTATGCCGATCGGTTCAATGTCAAAGCAGTTTGCGGCCGCATGCCTGCTGATACTTGTGAACGACGGCAAGCTTGCTCTTAACGATGACATAACAAAATTTCTTCCCGGATACAATTCACACGGCAAGCGAATAACAATTGAAAACCTGCTGACACATACCTCTGGAATTCCGAGTTTTACGGAGCTTAAGGGATTCATGGATGTTTACACGAAGGATGTAACTCCGCAGGAGATAATTTCATTCTTCGAAAATGAGCCGCTGATGTTTGAACCGTCTGAAGACTGGAGTTATACAAATTCCGGCTATACCCTCAATGCAAAGATCATTGAGAATATCTCGGGAATGTCTTACGGCGAGTTTGCATCTTCCAGGCTCATAGCGCCGCTTGGGCTAAGTAACACATATATCGGGGGAACGGGAAAAGCGCCTTCACAACAAATGGCAAAGGGCTATGAACCCGGTGACGAAAACTCGCTGAAACAATCAATGGACATAAACTGGAGTTGGCCAGTTGCCGCGGGAGATGTAATATCAAATGTTGATGACCTTGCAAAGTGGGATGCATCTCTTTACAATTTTCCTTTGATCTCCGGGAAGCTCCTTGAGAAGGTATGGATCCCGTTTGTGATGAAGGACGGGCTCGTATCAAATTACGGATACGGCTGGGCAGTTACAGAACTGAACGGAGAAAAGTTCATCTTTCACGGCGGAGCAATTGACGGATTTCTCAGCGAGGCCGTGAGGATACCCGGAAAGAAGATCTATGTTGCGGCGCTCTCAAACAATTTGTCAGTCAATCCTACGCCTGTTGCGGACAAAGTTGCGGTCATGCTTGCGGGCATTGCTCTGGACGACCCGCAAACCATTTCTGTTGCAGGCGATCAGCTTCAGAAGTATGCGGACGTTTATGAAATGAACAGGTCAGGCGGAAGGAAGACATCCAACTACGGAGACAAAAAGATGTACCGCAATTTCTTTGTTGAAGGAAATGACCTCTACCTTCAGCCAACGGGCGGCGTAAAAGGCAGGCTGATACCTTATGGCGAGGGCATGTTCTATTCCGAACTGAGTAAAGCAAGATTTACGTTTAACCCGGATGCTGAAGGGAACATTGTAAGCATGACGCTGACTCCCTTTCCATTTCCCCTCGGCCCTGTTGAAACCGCACCGAGGACTTCCCTGCCGCTTCCGGAATCAAGAAAGGAAGTTGCCATGAGTGAAGATCTTGTAAAGGATTATCTCGGCACTTACGAGCTCATGCCCGGATTCAATCTTGAATTTCTGTTTGAAGAAGGAAGGTTCATCGTTCTTCCGACAGGGCAATCAAAAGAGGAAGTGTTTGCAGAGTCAGATTCAAAATTCTTCCTTAAGTCTGTGGATGCCACAATGGAATTCAAGAGGGGTGATGACGGAAAAGTGAACAGTGTCATTCTTACGCAGGGACAAACCTATGAATGCAAAAAGATCAAGTGATCAAGCGGTGCCCGAGGCGTTCCGCAATCGTTATCTGATCTTCAGATCACGCAATCGCCATAGATGAGATACTGATCAGAAATCATAGTAGAACGTGAATGCCAGTCGGCTTGCATCTCCCTTGTCGCCTGACTTTACACGCTTCTGTCCGTAAGTGTACTCAAGCCCCACTCTGTTGTCGTTGAAAGTGAAGAATGTGTTCACGGCAATATACAAACCGCGTTCAAACGCATCTTCGGAGTAATAGTCCTGCATCTTGAAGTTTACAAGTCCCGATGCAACATTGACATCAAGAGAATTTCCGAATAGTTTCTGAGAAACCGCAATGAATCCCCCGTAGCTTCTTGCAAGTTCATAGTCTTCAGAACTCGGGTTGAAGTTCACATCATAGGCCTGCCCGCCGGAAAGGTTCAGAAAGGAAGCTATTCCGGATCCGTAAACTCCCTGAAAAAGTATTTCCGTTGTTCGTGACAGGTTTATCTGCGAGCTTAGCAAAGCGCCGGCACCAAGCAGGTTTATTCTTGATCCGTCGAGATTCCTGACCGAGATCGGATTG